>JBGQDL010000143.1:0-11108 GCA_041495865.1 Thermoanaerobaculia bacterium
CGAAGGCGCTCGCTGCCGAGCTGCGAGGCGTGGGCGTCACGGTGAACGCTCTCTGCCCCGGCTCCACGGACAACAAGAGCCGCGAGCTTTCCGCCCGGCCGCACACAGCGCCCCTCAGGGAGAAGCTCGACGCGCACGACGTCGCCGAGGCCGCCCTCTTCCTCGTGTCGCCCGCGGCGGCGACGATCTCGGGAGCAATCCTGGACGTCTGGGGCGGGACGTCGGTCTCCATCACGGGCTGACGCCGGCCGCGCTTCAGAACGGTCACGCGGCGAGACGGCGGCCCGTGTCCGCGTCGAAGAGCTGAAGGGCCGCGACATCCGCGTGAAGGGCGAGCGTCGTGCCGGACTCGGGCGGACGCGCCGGCGCGACGCGGGCCGCGACGGCTGCGCCGGGGGAAGCGCCCACGCGCCCGTGGACGATGACCTCGTGGCCGAGCGGCTCGACCATGTCGACGACGACGTCGAGCGGCGCGCGCCCGGGGCCGGACTCCTCGTGCAGGTGCTCGGGCCGGATGGCCACCACCACGCAAAGGCCGTCGTGCCCGGCCGTGATTGCGCGCAGGCCGGCCGGGATCGGCAGAACGAACCCGTCGCCGGAAAGAGCCGCTCCTCCCGGCTCCACGCGAGCCTGCAGCCGGTTGATCGGGGGCGTGCCGAGGAAGCCCGCCACGAAGAGGTTCTCGGGGCTTCGGTAGACATCCAGCGGCGCGCCGACCTGCTGGAGAACCCCGTCCCTGAGGATCGCGATCCGGTGGCCGAGGGTCATCGCCTCGACCTGGTCATGGGTGACGTAGATCGACGTCGTCGCGTAGCGCTCCTGGAGCCTCGCGAGCTCGGCCCGCATCTGAACGCGAAGCGCGGCGTCGAGGTTCGAGAGCGGCTCGTCGAAAAGGAAGAGCGCGGGCCGCCGCACGAGGGCGCGGCCGAGAGCGACGCGCTGGCGCTGTCCGCCGGAGAGCTGGCGCGGCGTGCGGTCGAGATAGGGCGAGAGGCCGAGGAACTCCGCCGCATCGCGGAGCCGAGCATCCGCCTCCTGACGCGGCACCTTGCGCATCTCGAGGCCGAACGAGAGATTCTCGCGGACGGTCATGTGCGGATACAGCGCGTAGCTCTGAAAGACCATCGCGATGTCCCTCTCGCGCGGGGGGACGCCGTTCACGATCCGGCCGCCGATCGAGATCGTGCCCTCGGTGGGCTCGTCGAGGCCCGCGATGAGGCGCAGAGCGGTCGACTTTCCGCACCCCGATGGCCCCACGAGGACGAGAAACTCGCCGGCCAGAACATCGAGGTCGAGCCCCGAAAGGACACGCGTCTCCCCGTATGTCTTGCCGACGTTCTCGAGACGGACCCCGGCCATCCGTCCTCCTCTGCCCGATGTTAGGCCCACGCCCGCTTCGGGGCCTCCGCGGGTCCCGGCGGGCCCCGCGATACTCCTTGACATGGCGATCCCGGCTTTCAGAGAATGTAAACGTTTACATCGGCGAATGCGAGACGCGCGGACTCCGCCCGAGACCTGGCGCCTGAGGCCCCAGAGGGGCCGTCGGAAGGCCCGCGCAGTGAGCGCGACCATTCGCGAGGTCGCGCGGGCCGCCGACGTTTCGGTCGCGACGGTTTCGCGAGTTCTGAACGGCAAGGGACCGGTGAAGGAGGCCACGGGCCGCCGCGTCCGGGCGGCCGCCGACCGGCTGCGCTACGTCCCGCACGTGGGCGCCCGGAGTCTCATCACGCGGCGGACGCACGCGATCGGCGTTCTTCTGCCGGATCTCTTCGGCGAGTTCTTCTCCGAGGCGATCCGCGGCATCGATCGCACGGCGCGCGGGGCCGGATACCAGCTTCTCGTGTCGGGCTCCCACGGCGACAGCGCCCAGGCGGAGACGGCCCTCCGCGCGATGCGCGGGCGCGTGGACGGGCTCGTCGTCATGTCGCCGAGCGTCGACGCGCCGACGCTGAGCGCGAACCTTCCCGAAGGCTGGCCCGTCATGCTCCTGAACTGCGCCGTGGACGGGACGGCATTCGATTCGATCAACATCGACAACGAGGGCGGCGCCGCCGCGATGGTGAAGCACCTCGCCGGGCTCGGCCACCGCCGGATCGCCCACGTGACCGGCCCTGTCGACAACTGGGACGCTAAGGAACGCCTCCGCGGCTACCGGCACGCCGTTTTCCTGGAAAGCGGGGAGGACACCCGCGGGCTAGAGGTGCCGGGCGACTTCACGGAGGAGTCGGGCTACCGGGCGGCCCGCCTCGTGCTCGGGATGCGGCCGCGCCCGACGGCGATCTTCGCCGCGAACGATTCCATGGCGATCGGCCTCCTGAGCGCCTTCCAGGAGATGGGCGTCAAGGTCCCCGGCGACATCGCGGTCGGCGGCTTCGACGACATTCCGATCGCGCGCTTCATGACGCCGCCTCTGTCCTCGGTCGCCGTCTCGATCGCAGCTCTCGGCGCGCGCGCGATGGAGCGCCTGCTCGCGGCGCTGAGAGACGGAAGCCGCCACGTCCCGCGCCATGAAACCCTGCCGGCCCGCCTCGTCGCGCGGCGCTCATCCGGCAGCCGTTCCCCGAAGCCACCGACCTCGTCTCGCCACGCTCGTACAAGGAGGAAGGATCCATGAGACATTTTCGGCTACGTCTTCTCATCCTGGGCGCGCTCCTCGCGTGCCTCCCCGCTCTCGCGCAGAACACGACGGCGCGGCTCCAGGGCGTCATCCGGGATGCTTCCGGGCTGCTGCCCGGCGTGACGGTCACGGCCGTCAACACCGAGAGCAGCCTATCGCGCTCGACGGTCACGGGAACGGACGGGGCCTATGTCCTCGTCGTCCCTCCCGGGCCGTACACGGTGACGGCCGGCGGAACGACGACCTTCGAGGAGCAGAAGACGACGATTCGTCTTCAGGTCGGCCAGGTCATCGAGTTCAACTTCGAGCTGAAGCCTGGGAAGCTGTCCGCGGCGGTTTCCGTGTCCGCCGAGGCAGCAGCGCCCGAGGTCGAGCTCAGGTCGTCCGAGATCGCGACGAACGTCTCGCTGGACCAGATCCAGAACCTGCCGCAAGCCACGCGCAACTTCCTGAATTTCGCCGCCCTCGCCCCGGGCGTCCGCCTGTCGCACGACGAGCTCCGGCAGGAGATCAGCTACGGGGCCCAGGGCGCGACGAACACGAACGTCTTCATTGACGGGGCCTCGTACAAGAACGACCTCACCCAGGGGGGGTCGGTCGGCCAGGACGCGAGCCGGGGGAACCCCTTCCCGCAGAACGCCGTCCAGGAGTTCCGCGTCATCACCCAGAACTACAAGGCCGAATACCAGAAGGCTTCGAGCGTCATCATCTCCGCGGTCACGAAGTCGGGCACGAACGACTTCCACGGCGACGTTTTCACCTACTACCAGAACAAATCCCTCGTCAGCCAGGACGCCTTCTCCGAGGCGCGCGGCGCGGCGAAGCCCGAGTACACGCGCTGGCAGCCCGGCCTGTCGGTGGGCGGCCCGATCGCGAGGGACAAGGTCTTCTTCTTCGCTTCGTACGAGGGCAACTATCAGAACCGCGATTCCGAGGTCTTCCTCGGCGGAAACCAGAACTGGCCGGCTTCCTTCCGCAACTCCTTCCAGCCGTTCGTCGGAAACTTCGCGAGCCCCTTCCGCGGCTCACTCGCCTTCGGGAAGGTCTCGTTCCTTCCGGGCGCGGGCTCGACGCTCGACGTGTCCGGTGACCTTCGCCATGAGACCGACGTCCGCGACTTCGGCGGGCAGACGAGCGCTCAGGCCGCCGACAACATCCAGAACGACGTGGGGACGGTCCGGGCCAAGCACACGGCGCTCTTCTCGAAGTTCCTGAACGAGGCGACGGTCAGCTATCAGCGCTTCAAGTGGAACCCCGTCCCGCAGGCCACGGGCGTCATCGGCCAGGACTTCGAAGGCCTGATGAGGATCGGAAACAACAGCACGACACAGAACTTCACGCAGGACCGCATCGCCGTTCGCGACGACCTGACGCTGACGAGCTTCCAGGCGGCCGGCGAGCACGTCCTCAAGGGAGGCGTCACCTTCGACTACCTGAAGTATCACGTCATCAAGGAGCAGGACGGCAACCCGGTTTTCAGCTTCCGGGACCGCACGTTCCTCAATACGCCGGGCGACATGCCGTACAGGGCGAGCATCGGGGCGGGGAACCCCGACCTCTCGACGAACAACCGGCAGTTCGGCGTCTATGCCCAGGACGACTGGCGGATCAACTCCCGCCTGACGGCGAATATCGGCCTCCGCTGGGACTTCGAGACCGACATGCTGAACAACAGCTACGTCACGCCGCAGGCCGTGCGAGACGCGTTCAGCACGATCTACCCGTCGAATTACTTCACGGACGGAACGAACCGCCCGACGTATTACGGCGCCCTTCAGCCGCGCGTCGGCCTCTCGTACGACGTCACGGGCGAAGGCAAGACCATCGTGTACGCCGGCTACGGGAGGTACTACGACCGGACCCTCTACAACGACATCCTCGACGAGAGGTACCGGCTCCAGTACAAGATCTCGCGGATCTTCTTCTCCGCGGACGGGAGCAAGCAGGACGGGAACCCCGCCATCAAGTGGGATCCGTCGTTCCTGAGCCTCGCGGGCCTGCAGGCGCTCATTGCCTCGGGCCAGACTGACCCGCCGCAGACGTTTCTCCTCGACAACAACACGAAACCTCCCTCGTCAGATCAGTGGAGTGCGGGCGTCCGCCACAACTTCGGCGGGTTCACGGCCTCTTTGGGCTACACCGGCGTCAAGAGCAGGGACCAGCTCACCTGGACGTGCGGCATCAAGGACCCGAACGGGAACTGCGACTTCGGAGCCCGTCCCGCTCCGGGCTTCGGCTTCTCCCTCCTCTCCCGGGGCAAGGACACGTGGTTCGACTCCTTCCAGTTCAGTTTCGACAAGCCGTTCACGGCGTCGTCCAAATGGGGCGCCTACGTGTCGTACGTCTACGCGACGGCCAAGCAGACAGGGAACGACCTCTTCAGCTTCGGCGACCACGACCCGGCCCTCGGCATCGAGCAGCGAAGCCCTCTCGCCCAGAGACACACGATCCTCCTGACGGGCACGGTGGGGCTCCCGCTCGACCTGCGGTTCAGCTCGGTCGTCAGTCTCGGTTCCGGCTTTCCTTTCCCGGTGAACGACTGCTCGAAGGGCTTCGACGTATGCGTGGAGAACACCGGCGGCGGGGATCCCCGCAAGTGGACCGAAAGCATCGACTTCCGCCTCGAGAAGAACTTCACGTTCGGCGGCTCTTACAGCGTGGGCCTGATCGCCGAGGTCATCAACGTCTTCAACTACACGAACGAACAGTTCTACGACGGCTTCATCACGAGACTCCCGGACGTGAACGCGCGTTTCGGCCGGACCGATCAGGCGTACAACCCGCGCCGCCTGCAGTTTGGTGCGCACTTCTCGTTCTGAGAGGGTGAGGCCGAAAGCCGGCGTCGAACGTTCTCTCTCGCACTCGGGGCGAGCCCGGATTTTCATGCGGGCTCGCCCCGCCCTTTCATCTGTCCTCGCCGCGTTCCTCGCGGCCGCGTGCGCGCACCCTCTCGCGCCGCCGGCCGAGGTCTGGCCGAACGCCGTCGCGTCGGCCAAACCGGTCCTCGGCGCCGCCGACGTCGCCTTCCTCGACGACCTCGAGCGGCGCACCTTCTTCTGGTTCTGGGACAAGACGAATCCCAAGAACGGCCTCGTGCCCGACCGCGAGCCGACGCCGTCATTTTCGAGCGTGGCCGCCGTGGGCTTCGGCCTGACGGCGTATCCGATCGGCGTCGAGCGCGGCTGGGTCACGCGCGAGGCGGCGCGCGAGAGGACGCTGACGACGCTGCGCTTCCTTCGAGTCGCGCCCGCCGGAGAGCCCGCCTCCGGCCTGTCGGGCACCCGCGGGTTCCTCTACCACTTCCTCGACATGGAGACGGGCCGGCGCTTCGAGACGGTCGAGCTCTCGACGATGGACACGGCCCTGTGTCTCGCGGGGGCCCTCTTCTGCGAGTCCTATTTCGACGGCGAGGACTCCGCGGAAAGGGACGTGCGCGCTCTCGCGGAGGAGCTTTTTCGGCGCGCGGACTGGCCCTGGGCGGCGACGCCGCGCCCGCCCCGCATTTCGATGGGGTGGACGCCGGAGGCGGGCTTTCTCGACTACGACTGGAAGGGCTACAACGAAGCCATGATCGTCTACGTCCTCGCGCTCGGCTCGCCGACGTACCCGGTAGGCGAGGCCGCGTGGACGGCCTACACGTCGACGTACAAATGGGAGACGTTCCACGGCCAGACGTTCGTCAACTTCGCTCCGCTCTTCGGGCACCAGTATTCCCAGATCTTCCTCGACCTGGAAGGCCTCCGCGACGCGTATATGCGCGAGAAGGGGATCGACTACTTCGAGAACTCCCGGCGGGCGACGCTCGCCCAGCGGGCGTACGCGATCGCGAACCCGGGGGGCTTTTCGGGTTACGGAGAGGACGTATGGGGCCTCACGGCGTGCGACGGCCCCGCGGACGCCACCCTGGACGTCAACGGCCGTCCGGTGCGCTTCTACAGCTACGCGGCGCGCGGCGCCGGCGCGCGCGACGTGCGGGACGACGGCACGCTCGCGCCTGCGGCCGCGGCGGGCTCTTTGCCGTTCACGCCGGAGCTGTCCGTTCGGGCGCTCCGGACGATGGTGTCGCGCTGGGGCGACGAGCTGTACGGCCCCTACGGCTTCCGCGACGCGTTCAATCCCACGTTCACGTTCTCCGCCGCGCTCAGGCACGGCCGCGTCGTGGCGCGGAAGGGCTGGTTCGACGTGGACGCCCTCGGGATCGACCAGGGCCCGATCCTCGCGATGATCGAGAATCAGCGGAGCGGACTCGTGTGGCGAACGATGCGAAAGAACCCGGCGATCGTGCGCGGGCTGGTGCGCGCCGGCTTTACGGGCGGATGGCTCGCGAAGGCCGCTCCCTGAGGCGAGCCGTATCCTGCAGCGCTCTCGCGGCCCTGCTCGCGGCGGCGGCCTGCGCGCGGGGAGGGCCCGGGCGCGGAGCCGTGCGTTTCTGGGGCCTCGGACGCGAGGGCGAGGTCGTGCGCGAGCTTCTTCCCTCGTTCCATGAGCGCCACCCCGATGTCCGCGTGGAGGTCCAGCAGATCCCCTGGACGGCCGCGCACGAAAAGCTCCTGACGGCCTTCGTCGGCGAATCGTTGCCGGACGTCGCGCAGATCGGCAACACCTGGCTCCCCGAGTTCCGGACGCTCGGCGCTCTCGAGGACCTCGGGCCGCGCGTCGCGCGCTCTTCGGTCATCGCGGCGAAGAGCTACTTTCCAGGCATCTGGGAAACGAATCTCGTCGAGGGTGTCCTGTGCGGCGTGCCGTGGTACGTCGACACGCGCGTCCTCTTCTATCGCAAGGACCTTCTCCTCGCCGCGGGTGTCGCCGCGCCGCCCCGCACGTGGACCGAATGGCACGACGCTTTGCGCCGCCTGAAGGCGCGGGCGGGACCAGGCCGCTTCGCGATCCTCCTTCCGACCGACGAGTGGGCGCAGCCCGTCATCTTCGGACTCCAGAAGAAGGCGTCCCTCCTCACGGCGGACGGCGGAGACGCGGCCTTCCGCTCGAGCGCGTTCCGCGAGGCGGCGACGTTCTACGTGAGCCTCTTCCGCGAAGGCCTCGCGCCCGCGCTCGCGAACACGCAGATCGCGAACCTCTATCAGGAGTTCGCCGCGGGCGATTTCGCGATGTACGTCACGGGCCCGTGGAACCTCGGGGAGTTCCGGCGCCGCCTTCCCGCGTCCCTGAAGGACGCATGGGCGACCGCGCCCCTGCCGGCCGCGGAGGGCGCCGCGCCCGGCGTCTCCCTCGCAGGCGGGTCCAGTCTCGTCCTCTTCCGCACGTCGAGACGCTCCGACGACGCGTGGAAGCTGGTCGAGTTCCTCTCCGAGCCGGGCCAGCAGGTGCGCCTCTACGCCCTGGCGGGGGATCTTCCCGCCCGCCGCGAGGCCTGGTCGGACCCGCTCCTCTCCGGAGATGTCGCGGCCCGCGCGTTCGAGGAGCAGCTCGAGAACGTCGCCGCCCCGCCGCGCATCCCGGAATGGGAGCAGATCGCGCAGAAGGTCGCCGAGCACCTCGAGCCCGCGATCCGGGGAGTCGCGACCGTGGACGTCGCGCTCGAGGCGCTCGACAAGGACGTGTCGGCGCTCCTCACGAAACGCCGATGGGTACTCGCCCAAAAGGCGGCCCATGCGCGCTGAGATTCGCCGCGGCACGCCGGCGGAAGTGCGCGCGGCGCTCTTTTTCCTCGCGCCCGGCCTCGCCGTGATCGTCCTCTTCTTCTTCCTGCCGATCGCCGCCTCGTTCCTCCTCTCGGCGACGGACTTCGACCTCTACGCGCTCGCGGACCCGTCGAACGCGCGCATCACGGGAGTCTCGAACTACCGGGCGCTCCTTTCCGACCCGGTCTTCCTGACAGCGCTCAAGAACACGCTCGTCTTCGTTCTTTTCAGCAGCCCGCTCACGGTCGTCGTCGCGCTCCTCGCGGCCCTCCTCGTGAACGCCCGCCTCGCGCGGGCGAAGGGCTTCTTCAGGACGACGTTCTTCGCGCCGGTCGTCACGACGCTCGTCGCCGTCGCGGTCGTCTTCAAGTACGTCTACCATCCCCGCTTCGGCCTCCTGAACCGGGGGCTCACGCTGCTCGGCCTCCCGGCGGTGGACTGGCTCGGCGACCCGCGGTTCTCGCTCTTCGCGATCGTCCTTCTCGCCGTCTGGAAGAACTTCGGGTTCTCGACGATCCTCTTCGTCGCGGGCCTGCAGGGCATCCCCGAGTCTCTCTACGAGGCGGCGCGCCTCGACGGAGCGGGCCGCTGGCAGCAGTTCCGGCGGATCACGCTGCCGCTCCTCGCGCCCACGATGCTCCTCGTCGGTCTCACGCGCACGATCGACTATTTCCAGCTCTTTTCCGAGCCCTACGTCATGACGTCGGGCGGGCCGCTCAACAGCACGCTCACGATGGCGCTCCTCATGTACAAGGAGGGCTTCCGGTTCTGGAACATGGGGCGCGGCGCCGCGATCGCCTTCGTGCTCTTCGGCGTGATCCTCGTCGCGACGCTCATCCAGTTCCGCCTGCAGAAGGGAGGGGAGACGTGAGGCGGCTCGCCGCGCCTTTCGCCGTGAACGCGCTGCTCGTTCTCGGGGCGGCCCTGACGCTGGCCCCGCTCGTCTGGATGGTCTCGGCGTCGGTCATGCCCACGGGCGAGGCCAGCTCCTTTCCGCCGGGCTTCATCCCGAGCCGGATCACGTTCGAGCACTACCGCGATCTCTTCCAGCGGCTCTCGCTCGGCCGGGCGTTCGGAAGCAGCCTGCTCCTCGCCTCCTCGGTCACGTTCTGCTCGGTGATCCTGAACTCGATGGCGGGCTACGCGTTCGCGAAGCTCCGGTTTCCCGGGCGCGAGCGGCTGTTCCGGGTTCTCCTTCTCGGCATGGTCATCCCCGTCCAGATCGCGATGCTCCCGCTCTTCCTGTTGATGCGCTCCCTCGGTCTCGTGAACACGTACCTCGGGGTCGTCCTTCCGTCGGCGGCGGGCATCTTCGGCATCTTCCTCGTCCGGCAGTTCGCGCGGTCCATCCCCGACGAGCTTCTCGACGCAGCGAGAGTCGACGGCGCGAGCGAGTGGATCATTTACCGGCGCCTCGTCCTGCCGCTTCTCAAGCCGGTCCTCGTGACACTCGGGGTCTTCATGTTCCTCGGAACGTGGAACGACTTCCTCTGGCCGCTCGTCGTCCTGACCGACGACACGAAATACACGCTCCCCGTCGCGCTCGCGAACCTCGTGGGCGAGCACGCCCAGGACACGGAGCTCATGATGGCGGGCTCGGTGCTGACCGTCCTGCCGGTGCTCCTCCTGTTTCTCGGGCTGCAGCGGGCATACATCGAGGGCATCACGGCGGGCGGTCTCAAGGAATGAGCCGCCGCCCGTGGGTTCTCTCCGCGGGACTCCTTCTCGCCACCGGCCCGGCCGCTCGCCATGCCGTCGGCAGCCAGGTCGTCGCCGAACCGTGGAGGCCGATCGCCGCCGCGGGCGCCGAGGTCTCCCTCTCACCTCTCGGAGATCCGGGCATTCGCATGGCGTACGACTTTCACGGCGGCTCGGGCTGGGCCGGAGTACGCCGCCTCGGGGCGCTCGCGTTCCCGGAAGACTGGACGCTCTCCTTCCGCGTGCGCGGCGCGGGGACGTCCAACACGCTCGAGGTCAAGTTCCTGGACGCGAGCGGCGAGAACGTCTGGTGGGCCCGCCGGGAGAACTTTTCGGCCCTTCCCGGGTGGCAGACGATCGCCGTGAAGAAGCGCCACGTGAGCTTCGCGTGGGGCCCGGCGGGCGGGGGAGAACTCCGGCACGCTGCGGCGATCGAGATCGTGCTGTCGAAGGGGACGGGGGGAAGGGGATTCTTAGAGGTCGGAGAGCCCGTACTCGCCGTGAGGGCGAAGCCCGCCGTTCTGTCGGAGCCG
Organism: Thermoanaerobaculia bacterium; assembly: GCA_041495865.1. Classification (GTDB taxonomy): domain Bacteria; phylum Acidobacteriota; class Thermoanaerobaculia; order UBA5066; family UBA5066; genus Fen-183. The sequence goes on from JBGQDL010000143.1 coordinate 10,491, forward strand.
AACGTCGTGCGAACTTCCGGAGAAATCCTCGTCGATTTCGGAGGCGTTCGGGAGCTCTCGGGCGTCATTGTCGACTGGAAGGCGCCCGCCGTCCCCACGAGTTTCAAGGTCGAGATCTCTTCCGACGGGCGGACCTGGGAAGAGGTCCGCCGTGTGGACCACGGCGGAGCGCGCCGCGCGTTCCTCCATCTTCCCGAGACCGAGGCGCGCCTCGTCAGGATCGCGCTGCCGCCGGGCGACTTCGCCAGTCCCAGGATCGACGTGAAGCCCGTGGAATGGGCTCCCACCGCGAACGACTTCGTCGCGGCGATTGCGAAATCGGAGCCGCGAGGGGCATATCCGCGGGCATTTCTGGGCGAGCAGACGTACTGGACGGTGGCCGGAGTCGACGCCGATACCGAGGAGGCCCTCGTCGGCGAAGACGGATCGCTGGAACCGGGGAAGGGATCGTTTTCGCTCGAGCCGTTCCTGTTCGCCGACGGCCGGCTCGTGACGTTTCGTGACGCCGCGATCTCGCACGGACTCGAAAGAGGCGATCTCCCGATTCCGACGGTGACGTGGAAGGCCGGCGACCTGATTCTCGACGTGACACCGGTCGTGGACGGCTCGCCGGGGTCG
>JBGQDL010000144.1:0-11027 GCA_041495865.1 Thermoanaerobaculia bacterium
AGCTTGCTCCGGAGCGTCTCGACGGAGCGCTTGATCAGGTCCGACCGGTCGTACGTCGGGACGATCTTCACGCCGGGCGGAAGCGAGGGCTCGATCTCCTTCAATCGGGCCTTTACGCGCTCGATGACATTGAGCGCGTTTTCCCCGCTGCGCATCACGACGATGCCGCCCACGGCGTCTCCCTTGCCGTCGAGGTCGGCGATCCCCCTCTTGATCTCGGGCCCGAGCGACACGCGCCCGACGTCGCCGACGGTCAAGGGCGTTCCCTTCTCATTCGTCTTGACGACGATCTTGCCGATGTCCGCCACGGACTTGAGATAACCGCGGCCCCGGACCATGTATTCGCGCCCCGAGAATTCGATGAGGCGACCGCCGATCTCGTTGTTGCTCTTGCGGATCGCCTCGACGACGGACTCGAGAGGCAGGCCGTACGCCGAAAGCGTGTTCGGGTCCAGCGTCACCTGGTACTGCTTCTGGGATCCGCCCACGCTGGCGACCTCCGCGACGCCGGCTACCGATTGCACGGCATACCTCAGGAACCAGTCCTGATATGAGCGGATGTCGTCGGTCGCGTTCTTTCCGCTTTCGTCGACCAGGGCGTACTGGTAGATCCAGCCGACGCTCGTCGCGTCGGGCCCGAGCTCGGTCTTCACTCCCGCCGGAAGGCGCGACTGGATCTTCGACAGGTACTCGAGGACGCGCGACCGCGCCCAGTAGATGTCGGTGCCGTCCTCGAAGATGACGTAGACGTACGAGAAGCCGAAGTCCGAAAAGCCGCGGATCGTCTTCACCTTCGGCGCCCCGAGAAGCGACGTCACGATCGGATACGTGACCTGATCCTCGAGGACGTCGGGACTCCTGTCCCAGCGGGAATAGATGATGACCTGCGTGTCCGAGAGGTCGGGGATGGCATCGAGCGGCGTTCTCTTGATGACGCCGACCGCGAGACCGATCACGATCGCGTAGACCGCGATGACGAGATACTTGTTCTCGGCGGAAAACCGGATCACCTTCTGGATGAGGCCGGGCTGGCCCGGGGAAGAGGCGCTCATTCCATTCTCCTCAGCGCTTCCGTCCGGCGTCGATCGGAGGCGCGGGAGCGTCCTTATTTCCGGCCGACGTCATGGTCGAGATCGCGGCCTTCAGGCGCGATTCGGAGTCGACGAGGAAATTCGCGCCGAGCACGACCACGTCGCCCTCCTTCAGCCCGTCGCGGATCTCCACGGCCCCGGCGCCGTGATCGCCCACCGAGACCTCGCGCGGCGACAGTTTTCCTTCGGCCTCCGACACGAAGACGATGTTCCGCGTCCCGCTCTCCAGGATGGCGTCGTCCGGAACCTGGAGGACGTCCCGAGCCGATCCGTGAACCGTGACGTCTGCGAACATCTCGGGCTTCAGCTCTCCCTTCGGGTTGTCGAGCTCGACGCGCACCTTCACGGTCCGCGTTTTCTCGTCGACGGCCGGGTAAACGTACGTCACCTTGCCGTTCCAGACGCGCCCGGGCCAGTACGAGAGCGTCACCGTCGCCCGCTGCCCCACGGTCAGGCGTGGAAGCTCGTACTCGTAGACGTCCGCGAGAACCCAGACGTGCGAGAGGTCGAGGATGTCGAACAGCGTGTCGGCCGGCATCACCTTCATGCCGTGATAGGCCGTGCGGCCGGTCACGTAGCCCGAGATCGGCGCATAGACCGGAATGGCGCGGATCGGCTGGCCGTTCTTCTCGATCCGCTCGATGTCGGCCGGCGTGATCTCCCACAGGATGAGCCGCTGGCGCGCGGCGGACAACAGATCCTGGCCGCCCTGCGCGACCGATGAGACGCCTGACGTTCCGAGCGACTTCGACGCCCTGAGAGCGAGGAGATACTCCTGCTGGGTCGCGTAGAGCTCGGGGCTGTAGAGGTACGCGAGCGCCTCGCCCTTGTCGACGTACTTGCCGGTGAAATCGGCGGTCACGTGCTCGACGAACGCTTCGAAGCGCGTGTGGACGTGGTGGATCAGCCGCTCGTCCGCGGCCACCCGGCCGGTGGTCCGAATCGACGTCTCGAACGGGGCACGCTTGACCGCCACTGTCTTTAGTCCGAGGAGCTGTCTCTTCGCCGCGTCGATCGTCACCGGCGCGAGTCCCTCAGGGCTTCCGGCTGTGCTCTCCGCTTCGTCCGCGTAGACCGGCACGAAGTCCATTCCCATCGAGTCCTTCTTCGGGACGGGCGAGGTTTCGGTGGCGTTCATGGGGGAGCGGTAGAAGAGGACCCGGCGGGCGCCTCCGGCCGCCTTTCGGGTCGTTCCCTCCGCGGCGGCGCTCTGAGCGTGCGCGGCCGCTTCGATCGGGACGAGCTTCATGCCGCAGATCGGGCACTCCCCCGGCTTGTCGCGGATGATCTGGGGATGCATGGGGCACTGGTACTTCCTGGCCGCGGCGGTGTCCGCTCCTTTGTGCGTGCATCCGGCCACGAGGGCGACGGCAAGCGGAAGCGCGGCGGCGAGGGCGACGACGAGGAGGACTCGGGCGAGGCGCGGTGATCTCATTTCCGTCTTTCCTACATTCTGGAGGCGGCGGCGCCGAAGGAGGGGCCTGGTGAAGGCGCCATCGCGGCGGGCCCCGCGCGGCCGAGGGAGAGCTCCCGAAGGTCGGCCTCCGCCCGGATGAAGCCGGCGAGGCGCGACACGGCGGCGCGGCGGTCGATGAAGTACGTGCCGAGCGCCTCCAGCACGGTGACGAACGGAACGGAGCCGGTCCGATAGCTCGCGAGCGCCGAGTCGACGGACAGCCTGTCCTGCACGAGCACGCCTTCGGCGTCGAGCTTCGCTTCGTCCGCGATCTGCTCGAGGCGGATCAGCCTTTCCTCGGTCCGCGCCTCGACCTGGCGGCGCAGGGAGGCTTCCGTCGCCGAGGCCGCCTCCCCGAGCGCCTCCGCTTCGACGATCAGCGGCCTTTGCTTTTTTCCGGCCCAGAGCGGGACCGACACGCCGACGCCGGCGGACCACATCAGAGGAAGCCCTCCGCGGTTCATGTAGGCGGCCGAGGCCACGAAGTCGGGCTTCAGATTGCGCCTCGCCAGATCCGCCGCCAGCTTCGCGCGGTCCACCGCGAGCGCCGCGTCTTTCAGCTCGGGCGTGGCCTTCAGCGCCTCGCCGAGAATCTCGCGCCCCGCGGGGACGCCGGGGAGAGAGCCCGGAATCAGCTCCTTCACCGTCGGAAGAGGGCTCGCGGCGGGTCGGTACAGAAGCTGGTTCAGGACGCTCACGGTGCTCTTCTCGGAAGCCTCGTCGCGGCGGCGCTGCTGGAGGAAGCGCGTCCTCTCGCCCTGGGCGCGAAGGACGTCCTGCTGCGTTCCAAGCCCCGCCGAATAGCGGACTCGGATGTCCTCCTCGATGTCGCGCCAGGTCGCGATCTGCTCGTCGACGAGCTTCAGGTCCTCGCGGGCCTCGAGAAGATCGGCGTACGCGCGCCGGACGGCGGCCGCGAGAGTCAGGGCCACACGCTCGGGCCGCGTGGCGCCGCGCTCCGCATCCGCGCTCGCGACCTTCTCGGCGAGCGCGAGCTTTCCCGGAAACGGGAACGCCTGCTGCGCCATGAAGGTGATCCGCGTCATCGCTTCGACGCCGAGAGACGGAGACACGCCGTCGTTCTCGTAGCTCACGGTCACCATCGGGTCGGGAAGGGTTCCCGCGGGAGAGACGCGCGCGCGGGCGGCGGCGGCCTCCTGGCGCGCCGCGGCGAGGTCCGGGTTCTTCGCGAGCGCCTCGGCGACGAGCGCCTCGACCTCGGACGCGTCGCCGAGCGGCGCTTGCGCCGCGAACCGGACGCTCGCAGCCTGGACCGCCTCGCCTCCCCATGCGCTCGCCGAAGCGAGACACCACAGGAGAGGCACGAGGCGAGCGGCAGCTCGGGACCCTCTGAGAAATCTTCTCTTTTCTTCTTCTCTTAACAGCATCGATCACCTCGTCGGAAAGCCTCACGGAGCCGCCCTTTCGGGCGGCGCGAGAAACGTTCGACGAGGAATCAGATCAGGAAGACGGCAAACAGGAGAAAGAGGGGAGCCGATCGGGCGCGCGGCGCGACACTGCGCGACGGCCCCGCGAGGGAGGCCGTGAGAGACGGAAGCGGCTGGTCGAGGGGGGTCGCGGGAGGCGCCGCGACGACCGGGGCGGCCGGCGATTGAAGCGCAGGCGCGGCTTCCTCGGTCGCGGACAGGCGGCAGCACGTCGCGGAGGGGGCCGCCGAGGCGTCTCCGTTCACGCAGCAGCCCATCGGAGCCTCCGCCCGCCGGCAGCACGCGGCCATTTCCGCGTTCCGGGGGGCCGCGAGAACCGGGGCCGAAAGGAGCGCGACCGCGAGGGCGGCGGCCGCCCCACGGAGAAAAACGGAGGATCCAGGGTGGCCGCTCACCAGCGTCAGGATAACGCAACCTCGCCCCCGGTATTCCCTGAGGCAGATGCTTCAGGCTCCGCCGGGCGGAAAAACCGCCTTTCGCCCGCCGGGCGTCAAACGGCCTTGATCGTGTTCCGGATCACGCCGATCCCGGCGATCTCGGTCTCCATCACGTCGCCCGGCTTCAGGAACTCCGGCGGCTTGCGCGCGTAGCCGATGCCGGGCGGCGTTCCCGTCGCGATGATGTCGCCCGGCTCGAGCGTGAGCCCCGCTGAAAGCTCGGACACGATGCGGGGCACCTTGAAATACATCTGGCGCGTGCTCGCGTCCTGCTTCACGACGCCGTTGACGCGCGTCACGAGGTGCTGGTTGTCGTAGTCGAATCCGGCGGCCGTCACGATCCACGGCCCCATGGGGCCGTGCCCGTCCAGGCTCTTCCCCTTGAACCACTGCCCCCCGTGCTTCTTCTGCTGGAGGTCGCGTGCCGTCGTGTCGTTGATCACGGAGAATCCGAAGACGAATTCGAGCGCCTTCTCCTCGGGGATGTTGCGTCCGCGCCGCCCGATGACGACGGCCAGCTCGCCTTCCCAGTCGATGAGCGTCGAGACGCTCGGGTCGAACGGGATGGTGTCGAAGGGGCCGTTGACGACGTGCGTGGCTTTCGTGAAGAAGACGGGATGCTCGGGCAGCGTCTGATTCGCGTCGCGAAGCCCCTTTCCCTCCTCGAAGTGCTCGAGGTAGTTCCACCCGACGGCGTAGACGTTCCTCACGGGGTCGGGAATCGGGGCGAAGAGCCGTACGTCCTCGGCGCGGGGGCCGTCCGGCGGAGCCGACAGGACAAGGGCGCGCACCTCGGCGAGCGCCGGTTCGCCGGCCGCGATGAGCGAGACCATCCGCGCGGGGTCGAACGAGAGCTTCGTTCTCGCCTTCGAGGCGGCCGCTCCGAGATCGACGATCCGCCCGTTCGCCGCAAGGGCGCCCACGCGCGGCGTGTCGCCCGGCTTCGGCGCGAAGGTGAGGAGGCGGAGGGAGCCGGGGGCAGGCTGCGCCTCCGGAGCCTTCCGGGACTCCGCCTCGGCGCGGTCGGCTCCCGACGGCAACAGCGCCCCGAGGGCGGTGGCAGCGCCCATCTTCATGAAATCGCGTCGACCTTTCTCCATGGGGCCCTCCCGCGAGCATTCTAGGGAAGGATTCCGCCCCCGGGGTGAGAATGAGCGGCATGGGAACCCAGACGCCCCCGACCGGACACGCCTCCACCCCCCGGCCCGCTCCCCCGTCGCGCTTCGACACGGGACGCCCGGCGGTCCCGACGGGGCCGTCGGGGCGGACGGTGCTCCTCGGATTCGTCGCCCTCGCCACCGCGGCGTGGCTGCTGATGCGCGCGCCGACCAGGCTCGGGGCAGCCTCGCTGCCGCGCCTCGCCGCGGACGGAACTCCGGCAGGCGAGGCCCCCGCCGGTCAGTGCGCCGGCGCGAAGGGCTGCCTCATCATCTACGTCGCGCCGTGGTGCGGCCCGTGCAGGGAATCGCTCCCGGGCGACCGCGCGCTCGCCGACCTCGTGAAGGAGCGCGGCATCGAGACCACGTTTGTCGTGGGCATGGATGCGATGCCGAGGTGCGCGGAGATGGCCCGCAGGATCGGACGCGAGGTCCTCGTCGACAGCTCGGGTGCGTGGGCGAAGAAGATGAGCATCCGCGGCGTGCCCCATTTCCTCGTCACGGGTCCCGACGGAAGCGTGAAGAAGCGGCAGGCCGGAGCGCTCCTCGCGAGCCCGGAGGTGGTGGCGCAGCGCCTCGGGCTGTGAGAGTTTCCTCGGGACTTGGCCGCCCCCGGGGATTTCATTGACGTCGGAGAAGAGGCAGACTTCCGGCCCTGGACGAAGGAAGACGAGTGTGCCGCCCGAGAGACCCGGAATCCGCTTCGATCGCGCCGTCCTCGAGGAGATCGCCCGCGCGGCGTCGACCGCGTATCCGTACGAGGGCTGCGGCGCGCTCCTGGGCGGGAGCGGCCACGTGCGCGTCACGCTCCCGCTCCCAAACACCGAGAAAGGCAGTCCTCGCGTGAGGTTCGAGGTCTCACCGAGGGACTACGTGCGCGCCGAGCGCGAGGCCGATGCGCAGGGCCTCCGCCTTCTCGGCTTCTGGCACAGCCATCCGGACCATCCCGCTCGTCCCTCCGCCACGGACCTGGCATGCGCCTGGGAGGGGCTCCTCACCGTCATCGTCTCGGTGCGGGAGGGTCGGGCGCGCGACATCGGGGCATGGGAGATCCGCGGCCGGGAGCTTCCGTTCGAGCTCGTGGAGATCGAGAGTCCGGACTTTTCGGGCGAGCTCGTCACGGCGCTTCTGAGAGAAGGAGAGACGTGATGCCCGTTCCCGTCCGAATCCCCACTCCCCTTCGGCGGTTCACCGGCGACCGCGCCGAGGTCTCCGTCGAGGCGGCGGAGCTTTCGTCCGTCCTGGAGCGCCTCTTCGAGGAGTATCCGGGACTGAGGTCGCAGCTCCTGAACGAGGACCTCACGCTCCGGACCTTCGTGAACATCTATGTCAACGACGAGGACATCCGCTTCCTCGACGGCCTGAAGACGCCCGTCGGGGACGGCGACTCGGTCTCCATCGTTCCCGCCATCGCGGGTGGGGCGCGATGACCTCGAAGCCACCCGGTCCCGGAACCCGCGCCGCGCGCGGCGGCGAAGCGCGGAAGAAAGCGCTCGACTCTGTGGCGCAGCCGATCGTCTGCACGGCCACCTACGCCTTCGACGGCACCGCGGAGATCCGCGACCATTTCGAGGGCAGGATCCAGCGCGAGGAATACGGCCGGTACGGCAACCCGACGGTCCGGACGGCGGAGAGGAAGATCGCGGAGCTGGACGGCGCCGAGGACTGCGTCCTCTTCTCGAGCGGGATGGCGGCGGCCACGACGGCGCTTCTCGCCCTGCTGAGGAGCGGTCAACACGTCGTGATGACGTCTGACTGTTACCGAAGGACGCGGCAGTTCGTGGCTAAGATCCTCCCGCGGTATGGAATCGAGCACACGTTCGTCGAGCCGGGAGACGACGGTGCTCTCGAAGCCGCGATCCGGACCGGGAAGACGCGCCTCATCCTCGCCGAGTCGCCCACGAACCCGTACCTGCGCGTGGCGGACCTGCCGCGCCTCGTCGCGATCCGCGACCGGCATTCGGGCGTGAAGATCCTCATCGATTCCACGTTCGCGACGCCCGTCAACCAGCGCCCGCTGGAGTTCGGCGTGGATCTCGTCCTCCACTCGGCCACGAAGTACCTCGGCGGTCACAACGACCTCCTCGCCGGCTCGCTCTCGGGGAAGGCGTCCCTCATCTCCGGCCTGCGCGACCTCCGCGGGATCCTCGGCGGCGTTCTCGATCCGCACGCGGCGTACCTTCTCCTGCGGGGAGTCAAGACCCTGGACCTGCGCGTCCGTCGCCAGAACGAGACGGCGCTCCGCCTCGCGGGCTGGCTCGAGGCGCATCCCCGCGTGGAGCGCGTCTTCTATCCCGGCCTGCCGAGCCACCCCGACCACGAGGCCGCCGCCCGCCAGATGTCGGGCTTCGGGGGCGTCGTGAGCTTCCTCGTGAAGGGGGACCTCGACGCGGCCTCCCGCTTCATCGACGCCACGACGCTGCCGATCATCGCGCCGTCGCTGGGGGGCGTCGAGAGCCTCATCGAGCAGCCGGCCCTCATGTCCTTCTACGAGCTGACCACCGAGGAGCGCGGGGCGATCGGCATCTTCGACAATCTGGTCCGGTTGGCCGTGGGCATCGAGGACGCCGACGACCTCATCGCCGACCTCGGGAACGCGCTCGCCGTTTCGGCCTGAATGACCTCTTCCCGGCCTGTCTGAACGTCTTCTGGAAGGAGAACGAATGACAGAGAGCGCGATTCGGCCGCCGGCCGGCGACCTCACCCGCGAAGAGGTCCAGCGCTATGCGCGCCACCTCATCATGCCGGAGGTCGGCCTCGACGGTCAGAAGAAGCTGAAGGCGGCGCGCGTGCTGTGCGTGGGAGCGGGCGGGCTCGGCTCGCCCCTCGCGCTCTACCTCGCGGCGGCGGGCGTCGGCACGCTCGGCCTCGTGGACTTCGACGTCGTGGACTCCTCGAACCTGCAGAGGCAGATCCTGCACGGCACGAAGGACGTCGGCCGGCCTAAGCTCGAGTCCGCGGCCGAGCGGCTCCGCGACATCAACCCGAACGTGAAGGTCGTCCCGCACGACGTGCGCCTTTCGTCGGAAAACGCGCTCGACCTCCTCCGCGACTACGACGTGATCGCCGACGGCACCGACAACTTCCCGACGCGCTACCTCGTGAACGACGCCTGCGTCCTTCTCGGAAAGCCGAACGTCTACGCCTCGATCTACCGCTTCGAGGGGCAGGCGTCGGTCTTCTGGGCGGCGAAGGGCCCGTGCTACCGCTGCCTCTATCAGGAGCCGCCTCCGCCGGGGCTCGTTCCGTCCTGCGCCGAAGGCGGCGTGCTCGGCATCCTGCCGGGCCTCCTCGGCGTGATTCAGGCGACGGAGACGATCAAGCTCATCCTCGGAGCGGGCGAATCGCTCGTCGGAAGGCTGCTCCTCGTGGACGCGCTCGGCATGACCTTCCGCCAGCTCAAGCTGCGCAAGGACCCCGATTGCGCCGTCTGCGGCCCGAATCCCACGGTGACGCGGCTCATCGATTACGAGGAGTTCTGTGGTATTCCTCGCGGGAAGGAAGAGGAGAAGCGAGAGATGGGCGTGCCCGCGATCACCGTGCAGGAGCTGAAGGCGAAGATGGACGAGGGCGACGCGTTCGTCCTCGTGGACGTTCGCGAGCCGCAGGAGTTCACGATTTCAAAGCTCCCCGGCTCGCTCAAGATCCCGCTCGGAACCCTTCCCGCGAACGTGAACAAGCTCTCCACGGCCGACGCCATCGTGGTCCACTGCCGCACGGGCGTCCGGAGCGCGAAGGCCGTGGAATTCCTGATGGCGGCCGGCTTCCGCAAAGTCTGGAACCTGACGGGAGGCATCGACCGCTGGGCCGTGGAGATCGACCCGACCGTGCCGAGGTACTGACGGGAAGTTCCAGGCCATGCGCGTGACGGTCCGGGAAGCAGCGACGCTCCTCCACGCCCCCGAGGCGAAGGTGTACGCGTGGATCGAATCCGGCGACCTGCCGGCGTATCGAATCAACGACCAGTACCGCATCAACCGGAGCGAGCTCCTCGAGTGGGCGACGGCCCGGAAGCTCCCCATGGACCCCACGCTGTTCCACGGCGAGGAGGAGGACGAGCGCATCCCGTCGATCTCCGAGAGCCTCGAGCGCGGCGGCGTCTTCCATGATGTTGGCGGAGCGACGCGCGAGGAAGCTCTCCGCTCGATCATCGCCCTGCTCAAGCTCGACGACGAAGGAGACCGGGAGACCCTGCTCGATCTCCTCCTCGCCCGCGATGCCGCGGCGGTCGTGCCGGTCGGCGACGGGATCGCGATCCCCCACGTGAGGAACCCGATCGCCCTCTCCGTGGACGAGCCGTCCCTCACCCTCTGCTTTCTCCGTCAGCCGGTCGATTTCGGCGCGCCGGACGGCCAACCGGTCTTCGCGCTGTTCTTCCTCGTCAGCCCGACGACGCGCGTCCATCTCCAGATGCTCGCCAAGGTCGCCCATCTCCTTCGCAATCCTGCGTTCCGCGACGTGATCCAAGGCCGCGAATCGGCTGCCCGCCTGATCGACGCGGCACGCAACCTCGAAAACCCTGCGTCATGACTGCGCTCGACCTTCTGGCCGCCGCAGCGTTGCTCGTCGGGTTCAGCGGGCTCCCCGGCCTGCTGCTCCCTTCGGGAAGCACGGCGGCGCAGCGGGTCGCGACCGTGCTCCACGTCGTCGGATGCGCAGCCGGCACCGCCGCGGCGGCCCTCGCGCTCGCCGGCGACGCCGTGACGGTTCGGTTGGCTTGGCCGCTGCCCGGCGGCGCCGTGAGCTTCACGCTCGACCGCCTCTCGGCGTTCTTCCTCGTGCCGGTCTTCGTCGTGTCCGGCCTGGGCTCGATCTACGGCGAGGGCTACTGGGCGGAGGCGCACCATCCGAAAAACGGCCGCAAGCTCCGCCTTTTCTACGGCGTCGCGACGGCCGGTCTCGCGCTCGTGCTGGTCGCCGGCGACGCCTGGGCCTTCCTCGTGGGCTGGGAGATCGTCTCTCTCGCGGCGTTCTTCCTCGTCACGACCGACCAGGACGACGCCGGAGCGCTCCGCGCGGGTTGGATCTACCTCGTGTCGGCCCACGCGGGCACGTTGGTCCTGTTCGCGATGTTCGCGCTGCTCCGCGACGCGACCGGCGGGTGGCTTCTCGCGCCCTCGGACGCCCTGGGCGCATCCCCGCTGCTCCGGCCGATCCTCCTTCTCGCGCTCGCCGGCTTCGGCTTCAAGGCGGGAATGATCCCGTTCCACATCTGGCTCCCGGACGCGCATGCGGCGGCCCCGAGTCACGTCTCGGCCCTGCTGTCGGGCATCGTCCTGAAGCTGGGGATCTACGGGCTCGTTCGCCTGCTCTCGATGCTGCCGGCGTATCCGACGTGGCTCGGTCTCGCTCTCGTGGCCCTCGGAATCACGTCCGGCGTGCTCGGCGTCGTCATGGCGCTCGCTCAGCACGACCTCAAGCGCCTCCTCGCGTACCAC
>JBGQDL010000145.1:0-10851 GCA_041495865.1 Thermoanaerobaculia bacterium
CCGCGGCAGCCGCCCTGCGCCTGGACGAGCGCGCTCTTGCCGCGCCCGTCGCCGCCCGCCTTTCGAAGCGCGTCGAAGTCCGCGGGCGCCCCGAAGCCCGCGTACACGACCGGGGCCTCGAGGTCGGCATCGGGAGCCCAGGCGAGAAAGGGCAGCTCGTCCTTCGCGATGGCCGTCGCCGGATCCTCGGCAAGGGCGCGCTCATGCAGGTCGAAGCTGCGAAAGGCGGGCTTCGTGAGCGAGAGCGAGAGCGTCCGCGGCTCCCACAGCTCGACCTCGTGCACGTCGCTCCAGGGCTTCAGCCCGGCTTCCGTCAGGCGGCGCGCGATCTCGTCCTCGACCGCCGCGTTCGCGGGCGTGCCCGCGCGATGCGGGCTCTTCGCGAGGATCTCCAGGGCTTCGCCGATCCGGCCGGGTGACACGAGACCAGAGACGTCCGACGGGAACCGCGCGAGGAAAGGCCTTCGCGCGCGGAGGACGCAAAGGCCGGCCCCGAGGATCGCGAGCATCGCGACGGCGGCCGCGACCATGGTGACGCGTCGCATCTCGTGGCCCTCCGTTGGCGTCTGGATCGTCAGACGAGCCGCATGAGGAGGCTGGCGTTCGTTCCGCCGAACCCGAAGGAGTTCGACAGGGCGACGGGGAGTTTCTTTTCTCGCGCCGTGTTCGGCGTGTAATCGAGGTCGCAGTCCGGATCTCTCGTCGTGTAGTTGATCGTGGGCGGGACGACACCGTGCCGCATCGCGAGCGCGAGTATGCCCGCCTCCAGGCCCCCGGCCGCGCCCAGGAGGTGCCCCGTCATGGACTTCGTGGACGAAACGGCGAGCTTCCACGCGTGGTCGCCGAAGACCCGCTTGATGGCGATCGACTCGATGCGGTCGCCGTGCGGCGTGGACGTGCCGTGCGCGTTGACGTACGCGACGCTTTCCGGGTTCACGCCCGCGTCGAGAAGCGTGTTCCGCATGACGCGAAACGGGCCGTCGCCGTCCTCGGAGGGCGCCGAGATGTGGTACGCGTCGCCGGACATGCCGTAGCCCGCGAGCTCGGCGTAGATCGAAGCGCCGCGCGTCTTCGCGAGGGCCATGTCCTCGAGCACGAGGATGCCCGCGCCCTCCCCGAGGACGAAGCCGTCGCGGTCCTTGTCCCAAGGCCGCGATGCGCCCTTCGGGTCGTCGTTGCGCGTCGAGAGGGCGCGCATCGCCGAGAAGCCGCCCACCGCGAGCGACGTGATGACGGCCTCCGAGCCGCCCGCGATCATGGCGTCGGCGTCCCCCCGGCGGATCACGTTCGCCGCGTCGCCGATCGCATGGGCCGACGTCGCGCAGGCCGTCGCCGTGGCCGAGTTAGGCCCCTTCGCGCCCGTCTGGATCGACACGAGGCCCGAGCACATGTTCACGATGAGGCCGGGGATGAAGAACGGGCTGATGCGCCGGGGTCCCTTCTCGAGGACCGTCCGGTGCGTCTCCTCGATGAGAGGCAATCCGCCGATCCCCGAGCCGATGCACACACCCACGCGCTCGGCGTTCTCCGGCGTGACCGCGAGGCCCGAGTCGGTCATCGCCTCCTTCGCCGCCGCGACCGCGAAGTGGATGAACGTGTCGAACTTCTTGATTTCCTTCTTCTCGAAGAACGCACCCGGGTCGAAGCCCTTCACCTCCCCGGCGATGCGGCACGCGTAATCGGTAGCGTCGAACCGCGTGATCATGCCGATGCCGGAGACGCCGGCCGTCAGGCTGGCCCAGTTCTCCTTCGCCGTGAGGCCCACGGGAGAGACGAGGCCGACGCCCGTGACGGCCACGCGCCGCCGGCCGCGGCCGTCGAGGAGGGGTGCGGGATTCGCGGGCACGCGTCGAGGGCGTCCGGGATCAGGCGGGCTTGGCGTGTGACTCGATGTAGGAGACCGCGTCCTTGACCTTCTGGATCTTCTCGGCGTCCTCGTCCGGGATCTCGATGCCGAACGCCTCCTCGAAGGCCATGACGAGCTCGACCGTGTCGAGGGAGTCCGCGCCGAGGTCGTCCACGAAAGAGGCCTCGGGCTTCACCTCGTCCGCCTGGACGCCGAGCTGCTCCACGATGATGCCCTTGACCTTTTCTTCCACCGAATTCGCCATCGCGATCCTCCGAAAATCTTCGTCTTGCGGGAGACCGGCATTCTGAAGGCTGCCGGGATCCGATTTCAAGCGTACGGAGTCTATCCGATGCGGGAGGATTACGATTGGAGTTCCAGAGGAGGCCGACGCCGAATGTCGAACGATCGATTCCGAGCCGACCGCGAATCCGTTCTCTTCCATTCGAAAAGGATGTGGGAGGCGGGGCTCGTCGTCGCCTCGGCGGGCAACGTCAGCGCGCGCGTTTCCAGCCACAGCGCCATCGCCATCACGCCGACGTCCGTTTCCTATGACGTGATGACCGCTGATCAGGTCGTGGTCGTCAGCCTCGACTCGGGTCTTCCGATCGAATCGAAAGACCGGCCGTCCGGAGAGCTCCCGACTCACCTGGCCGTCTACCGTCATCGACAGGACGTCGGCGCGATCGTTCACACGCATGCACCCTATGTCTCGACTTTGTCGGTTCTCCGCAGGGCGCTCCCTCCAATCATCGACGAGATGGTCGTCTACTTCGGAGGGACGATCGAAGTCGCCGACTATGCCTTCACGGGCTCCGACGAGCTGGGCGTCAACGTGGTCGCCGCGCTCGGTGACCGGGCGGGGGTGCTGCTCTCGAATCACGGCAACGTGTGCGTGGGGAGCGATCTCGCCGAGGCGCTCCATGTCGCGCTGTCGATGGAAGCCACGGCCCGCATCTACGTCGAGTCCCTGCGGACGGGCAACCCCGTCGTTCTCCCGGAGGGATCGCTGAGGGCGGGACGCGTGATGTACGAGAAGCTGCGACGGCGGCCGCGGTAGTCGCGGGGACTAGACTTCGGGGGCTCGCGGGGTCCGGTGACAGCTTCGGCACAAGCCTTCTGCCGACAAGAAGGGCTCAATGGACCTACCTCGATCCAACCGGCGCTCCGGGAGGTGGATGCGGGGAGGGCGCCGGCGAAGAAGTAGGTTCCTGAGAGCGAGGGTCGGGACGTCAGGCGCGGAAACCCCGATCGCGCGCGAAGACGATCGCCTGGGCGCGCGTCCACACGCCGAGCTTGTCGAAGAGGTTGGACATGTGGTTGCGGACGGTCTTCTCGCTCAGGGAGAGGCGCCCGGCAATGTCCGCGTTGCTCAATCCCTCGGTCAGCAGGGCGAGAATCCCCCGCTCGCGCGCGGTGAGCGCGGCGAAGGCTCGCTCCTCGCCTCTTTCGACGGGCTCGATTCCCGTGAAGGTGCGAACGGCGGCGCAGAATCGCTCCCAGGCCGGCTCGCCCTCGAGCAGAATGTGGTTCTTCGAGTCCAGCTCGACGTACTCGGCGCCGGGGATGAGCGCAGCCAACTGGCGCCCGGCGGAGACCGGCACCACGGCGTCCTCGCGCGCATGGATGACCAGCGTGGGTGTTCGCACCTTCGCCAGCAGGTCCTTGACGTCGACGTCGCCGCGCGCCCGCAAGAGCTCGCCGGCGATCGCCGGCGAGCTGGTCCTCTTGCAAAGCTCGTTGAACCAGTCCATCTGCTGGCTGGTCGCGCCCGGAATGAAGCGCGACGTGAACACCTGCCGGAAGGCGGGATTGTCAACGCCCCAGCCGAGGGCAGCGAGCGCGGCGATCGCCTCGAACTCGCGCTTCGCGACGGAGTCGCCTCGGACCGCCCAGCCCCGCGCGTAACCGCCATACAGCAGCAGCCGCGAGACGCGTTCCGGATGCCTCACCGCGTAGGCGATGGCCGTCGCCGCCCCCTGCGAGACGCCGAGGAGGGGGAACGCGCCCTCTGGAAGGGCTGCGTCGGTGACGGCCTCGAGATCGCCGACCCAGCGCGGGAAAGAGAAATCGCTGACGTTCCAGTCGCTCATCCCGCAGCCGCGTTCGTCGTAGCGCACGAAGCGGAAGTGGTCGGAGAAGAACCGGATCCAGTGCCGCCAGACGGGGCTCTCCCATTCGTATTCGAGATGGCTCAGCCAGTTGGAGGCCTTGATCAGCGGCGGGCCGGCCCCGGCCTCGGCCCAGGCGAGCTGCACGCCATCCGGCGTGCGGAGGAACTGGATGCGCTGGCGGGGCTTCTTTTCCATCGGCAGCGGGACATTCGTCCCAGCGATCTGCCGCGATCATAGCCAGATCGGGACGAAGTTCCCATTGTCGAGGCGCCGCCCGGATCCGATCTTCGGGGCACGGAGGATCTGATCATGTTGAGTCACCAATACGATTACCGATCGAATCTCGAAGCGTCGCAGAGGGTCAACTGGAAGATCGAGGACGTGATCGATGGACGGACCCTCGACTTCGGGAAGCCGTTCCTGCCGGAATCGTTCGCCGGCGTGAAAGGCATCCGCTGCCTGAACGCCGGGGAGAAGCTCAAGCTCAACCAGATCCGCGGCTTCACGTACCTGTATCTCTTCGGCCTCGTCGAGGAGTACATCCTGCCCGCGGTGATCGAGCACGCCGAAGGCAGCGCGCACGGCGACGACTACGAGATGCGCGCGCTCCTGCGCTTCGCCGAGGAGGAAGCGAAGCACATCCAGCTCTTCAAGTGGTTCGTGCGGGAGTTCGAGAACGAGTTCGGCACGCCCTGCGGCGCCATCGGTCCGGCGAAGGAGATCGCTGCCGCCATCCTCAACCACTCCAGGCTGGGCGTCTTCCTCGCCACCCTGCACATCGAATGGATGTCGCAGAGGCATTACGTGGAGAGCGTGAAGGACAACGCCGCGGAGCGGCTCGATCCTCTCTTCTGCAGCCTGCTCAAGAACCACTGGCTCGAGGAGAGCCAGCACGCCAAGCTCGACACGCTCATCGTCGACAAGATCGCCAGTGCGCTCGAGCCGGCGAAGATCGAGGCGGGCATCGACGACTACATGGACATCGGCAAGTTCCTCGACGGCGGCCTGGCCGCGCAGGTGCAGCTCGATCTGGAGAGCTTGCAAGAAGCGATCGGGCGTACTTTTTCCGCGGAGGAGAAGGCCGAGATCGCGCAGGCGCAGACCAAGGCGTACCGCTGGACGTTCCTCGGGAGCGGCATGACCCACCCGAACTTCGACCGGAGCCTGCGCGAGCTGAGCGCCCGGGGGCACGAGAGGGTCGGAGAGCTCGCGCTCGCCATCGCCTGACGGCGATTCTCCGCCTCAGGTCTACCCGATGTAGAGCCCGCCGCTCACGTTGAGACAGGTGCCTGTCACGTAAGCGGCGGCGTCGGACGCCAGGTAGACGACGGCTCCCGCCACGTCAGCCCCCGTTCCGAGCCGTCCGAGGACGATTTGGCCGACCAGGGCCTTCTTCTGGTCCTCGTTCAGCGCCTCCGTCATGGACGTCTCGATGTAGCCCGGCGCGACGGCGTTCACGGTGATTCCCCTCGAGCCGATCTCGCGCGCGAGAGCTTTCGTGAACCCGATGACGCCGGCCTTGGCCGCTGCGTAGTTCGTCTGGCCCGGGTTCCCCATGAGCCCCACGACGGACGCGACGTTCACGATGCGGCCGGGGACGCGCTTCTTCAGCATGACCTTCGCGGCCTCCTGCGCGCACAGGAAGACCCCCGTCAGGTCGGTCGCGAGGACCTTGTCCCAGGACCCCTTCGACATGCGCAGGAGGAGGCCGTCGTCGGTGATGCCGGCGTTGTTCACGAGGATGTCGAGCTTCCCGTGTCTGTCCACGATCGCCTTGAAAGCCGATGCGACCGAGGCGGGGTCGGCGACATCGAGACGGAGGGCTTCGGCCCGGCCGCCCGACGAGGCGATGGACTCCGCCACGGAGGCGGCCTTGTCCTCGCCGCGGGCGGCGACGACGACGTGCGCGCCGGCCGCGCCGAGCGCCTTCGCGATCGCCTCCCCGATGCCCTGCGAGCCGCCGGTGACGAGCGCGACCTTTCCCTCGAGCGAGAACGAGACGGCCATCTGCATCTTCCTTTCCCGATCAGTCTTCTATCAGATCCGCGGGCGTCGCGCCGGAGGCCGCGAGGAAGTCGTCGCCCGCGAGCGCCACCTGAACGCCCCGTTGCCCGGCCGAGCAGACGAGCCGGGCCCTGCCCTTCGCGCTCTCGTGGACGAAGAGCGGGAGGGACTTGCGCATTCCGAAGGGCGAGCAGCCGCCCTTCACGTAGCCCGTCAGCTTCTCCATGTCCGCGACCGGGATCATCGAGACCGTCCGGTTCCCGGAGACGCGGGCGAGCTTCTTGAGCGACAAGCGCGCGGGCGAAGGGACGACGGCCGCGAGCGGCCCGGTCCGGTCCCCGCGCGCCACGAGCGTCTTGAAGACGTCCTCCGGCGGGACGCGGAGCTTCGCCGAGGCCTCCTCCGCCGTGTCGTCCTCCGCGGCGAACGCGAGCACCTCGTAGCGCACCTTCTTCGAATCGAGAACGCGCGTCGCGTTCGTCCTCATAGGAGGCGGCGCCTCAGAGCGCGAACGTAGAGAGCGCGGCGGCCGTGGACGTGGTCTTCACGGGCCACTCCTTCACGATGCGCCTGGCGAGGCCCGCGAGAACCGTTCCCGGCCCGGCCTCGACCGCCGACGGGGCGAGCGCCGCGAGGCGCTGCACGGACTCCACCCAGCGGACGGGCGAGCAGATCTGCCGCCGGAGCGACTCGCGCGCGACCTCGGGATCCGTGGTCTCCCTGGCGTCCACGTTCGTGACGACCGGGATCTTGAGCGGGCGGAACGTCGCCGCCGAAAGGAACGGCACGAGCTTCTCCTCGGCTGGCTTCATGAGCGCGCAATGGAACGGCGCGGACACCGGAAGCGGGAGGACGCGCTTCGCGCCCTTCGCCTTCAGGATCTCCCCCGCCCTGGCCACTCCGGACACGGTGCCCGCGACGACGGTCTGCTCCGGCGAGTTGAAGTTCGCGGCCGAGCAGACTTCGCCGGTTTCGGCAGCAGCCTGGGCGCACGCCTCGATGACGGCCTCTGGAGCGAGGCCGACAACGGCGGCCATCGCGCCCCGCCCCGCCGGCACGGCCTCCTGCATGAAGAGGCCGCGGCGCCTCACGAGGACGAGCGCGTCCTCGAGTGAAAGGGCGCCCGCCGCGACGAGCGCGGCGTACTCGCCGAGCGAATGGCCGGCGGCGGCGGACGGCGCGACGCCCTTCGCCTTCAAGACCTCGAGCACCGCCACGGCATGCGCGACGATGGCCGGCTGCGTGACCGCCGTCTGCTTGAGGTCGTCGTCGCTGCCTTCGAACGAGACCTTCGAGACGGACAGGCCCAGCGGTTGGAGCGCCGCGTCCGCCCGTTCGTAGACGCGCCGCGCCTCGGGAAACGCCTCCGCGAGATCCCACCCCATGCCGGCGAACTGCGAGCCTTGCCCGGGAAACAGGAACGCGAGACCCACCGCTTCACCAGCGGACGAGCGCGGCGCCCCACGTGAGGCCGCCGCCGAACGCCGTGATGAGGATGAGGTCGCCGCGTTTCAGGCGGCCGTCCCGGGCGTATTCGTCGAGCGCGATCGGAATCGAGGCCGCGCTCGTGTTCCCGTAGCGCCCGATGTTGTTCATGCAGCGCTCGGGCGGGACCTGCAGGCGCTCGGCGACCCCGGTGAGGATCCGCTCGTTCGCCTGGTGCGGGAGGAGCCAGCTCACGTCGGCGTTCGTGAAGCCGCTCTCCGCGAGGACGAACTTGCTGACCTCCACCATCGATCGGATCGCGAACTTGAACGTCTCGCCGCCCTTCATCTGGATGAACGGGAGCTTCTTCTCGAGCGTCTCGGGCCGATTCGGCGGGAACGTGGACCCGCCGCCGGGCATCGAGATGAAGGGGGCGCCCTCTCCGTCCGAGTGGATCGCCGTCGAGAGAACGCCGTGGTCGGCCTTCGTCGCCTTGAGGACGGTCGCGCCCGCGCCGTCCCCGAAGAGGATGCACGTGCCGCGGTCTGTGTAGTCCACGAATCGGGTCAGGAACTCGGCACCGACGAGGAGGATGTTCTTCGCCTTGCCCGACTGGATGAGACCGTCCGCCACGTGAAGTCCGAAGAGCCAGCCCGAGCAGGCGGCGTTCAGGTCGAACGCGGCGGCCTTCTTCGCGCCCAGCTTGTGCTGCACGACCGGGGCGGCGCCCGGGATCAGGTGATCGGGTGTGCAGGTCGACAGGATGATCGTGTCGAGCTCGGCGGCCGTGACTCCGGCGTCGGCGAGCGCGGGAAGGGCCGCGCGCACGCAGAAATCCGACAGGATGTCCCCTTCCCCGGCCACGCGGCGTTCGCGAATGCCGGTGCGGGACGTGATCCATTCGTCGGAAGTCTCGACCAGCTTCTCGAGGTCGGCGTTCGTCAGGATCCGGTCGGGAACGGCCCGGCCCGTGCCGGCGATCGTGGCATGGAACATCGTTCCTCCCTGAGGGCGCGAGACCGGGATGTTACCGGGAGAGGGGCGGCGGCGCGAACGTGAGCGCCCGCTCGCGGATTTTCTCGGGGATGCCACGCCGCACGAAGTCGTCCGCCGCGCGAATGGCGTTGCACACGGCCTTGGCGTTCGAGCGCCCGTGGCCGATCAGACAGGCCCCGTTCACGCCGAGGAGCGGCGCCCCGCCGTACTCGCTGTAGTCGAGGCGTTTCTTGAAGGACCTGAACGCGTCCTTGGAAAGCAGAAAGCCCATCGAGGCCTGGAGACTCCGAGTGATCTCCTGCTTGAGCGCCTCCTCCACGAGGTGCGCGAGGCTTTCGGAGACCTTGAGGATGACGTTGCCCGTGAAGCCGTCCGTCACGATGACGTCCACGTCGCCGTCGTAGACGTCGCGGCCCTCGACGTTCCCGATGAAGCGCAGATCCAACTCCTTCAGGAGGCGGAAGACCTCCTTCACGGTGTCCGTGCCCTTGCCCTCCTCCTCGCCCACCGACATGAGGCCGATCTTCGGCTTCTCGATGCCGAGGACTTCCTGCGCGTAGAAGTGGCCCATGAGGGCGAACTCGCGGTAGTGCTCGGGCCGGCAGGTCAGGTTCGCCCCGACATCGAGGAGGACGCGCTTGCGGTCGAGGCCCGGAAGCACCGTCGCGAGGGCCGGCCGGTCGATCCCCTCGACGACGCCCATGATCATCTTCGCGACGACCATCGCGGCGCCCGTGTGCCCCGCCGTGAACATGCCTTTTGCCCGCCCGTCCCGCACGCATTCGGCCGCGATCCGGATGGACGCCCGGCGCTTCTTCCGGATGGGCGTGATGGAGGGCTCGTCGAAAAGGACGACTTCGTCCGCCTCGACGACACCGACGCGGCTCCCGTTGTAGGCGGCCTTGTGGAGCTCGGATTCGATCTCGCGCCGCCGTCCGACGAGCAGCGTATCGAGGCCGAAGTCCACGGCCGCCGCCACCGCGCCCTCCACGTTGACGCGGGGGGCGTGGTCACCCCCCATGGCGTCGACGGCGATC
This sequence comes from Thermoanaerobaculia bacterium, assembly GCA_041495865.1. GTDB lineage: Bacteria > Acidobacteriota > Thermoanaerobaculia > UBA5066 > UBA5066 > Fen-183. The sequence goes on from JBGQDL010000145.1 coordinate 9,423, forward strand.
GTCAAGTCAGGCCTTCTCGGCTCCGCTCATGACCTCTCGGCCCTTGTAGTAGCCGCAGGCCGGGCACACGCGGTGCGGCAGCTTCTCCGCGCCGCAGTTCGTGCAGTTGGAGGTCTGCTTGGGCTTCAGGAAGTCGTGGGCGCGGCGCAGGTCGCGGCGCGTCTTGCTGTGGCGGTGTTTTGGATTCGGCATGGCGGTCTCCTGTGACGGTCCGGCGCGCGGCGGCGGGGACGAAGAAGTCCTGGTTCAGTTCCCGGGGTCGAGAAGCGTTCGAAGCGGCTTCCAGCGCTCGTCCGACGGTGGCTTGCAGGCGCACGGCGCGAGGTTCCGGTCGGCGCCGCAGAACGGGCAGAGACCGCGGCAGTCCTCCCGGCAAAGGACCTTCAGCGGAAGCTCGAGCTGCACCTGCTCCTCGACGAGGGGGTCGAAAGAGACGACGAGGTCGTCGTAGTACAGGACGTCGAGATCCTCGGGAGTGAGCTCGAAGCCGTCGTCCGGGTCGCTCCGGTCCTTCTCGACCCGGTCCGTCTTCGCCGCGGGTCTGTCCTCCCGCGGCTTCTCATGCGCCGGCGCGAAGACCCAGAACGCCTCGCTCGCGCGGCGGAACGGAACTTGCGCGAGACAGCGCGCACACGCCGTGACGCCGTCGAAGGCAACCCGGCCGTTCAGGACGAAGCCGGGACCCTGGCGCTCGAGACGACCCGTGAACGACACGGCCGAAAGCGACACGAGCTCGGGGCGTGCGAGGCTCGCGGCTGGAAAGTCGAACTGATGAGAAAGATCAACCGGCTCGTCGAAAGCCGCTTCGAGGTTCAGGTTCATGGGGAAAGGCCCTTCCTCCGCGAAGGGGAGCCGCGGAATATAACATGGAAGCGATGCGCATCGCCGTAGACGCGCGCCCGCTCGAGGAGCGTCCGGCCGGTGTCGGCCGCTACCTGGAAGGGCTGATCTCCGCCTGGCTCGACGAGAAGCCGGAGGATGCTTTCGTCCTGCTCTCCCCGCGGCGGGTCCACGTGCCGCCACGGCTCGCCGGTCGCGTGATCGTGGCTCCCTCCCCCGCCCTCCCGGGCACGATCTGGCTGCAGACCGCGGCGGCGTACGCTGCCCGCCGCGCCGGCGCGGACGCGTTCTTCGGGAGTCTCGGCGTTCTTCCCCTCGGCTCCGCGCTGCCCGGCGTCGCGACCGTGCATGACCTCACGCCCCTGCTCTTCCCCGAGTGGCACTCGCGGAGAAACCGCCTCGGTTTCACTCCGCTCATCGGCGCGACGGTTCGCCGCGCGCGGCGGATCGCCGCCGTGTCCGAGGCGACGCGCCGCGACCTCGTCGCCGCGTTTCCCGACGCCGCCGGCAAGACGGTCGTCGTTCACAACGGGGTCGAGCTCGAAGAGCCCGGCACGGGCGGGGAGGCGCCGCACGGGGGACGGCCGTA
>JBGQDL010000146.1:0-10851 GCA_041495865.1 Thermoanaerobaculia bacterium
CTCCTCGCGCGCATCGGGGACGACCGCGCGCTCACGGCCGAGCCGGCCGAGCGCACGCTGTCGGGAGGCGCGCTCATGGCGCTCGTGACCGGCCTTCAGGACTGGCGCGCTCTCGTCTCGCGTCTCGCCGTCCGCGGTTTTCCGGAAGCGCTCGTGAGGACGCTCGTCAGGCAGAAGCTCACCGAGCCCGGAGCCCTCAAGGACCGCGCGCGCCTCGAGGGCGCCGCGCACGAGTTCGCGGCCGTGGTCGAGTCGTTCGCGGTCGTGCCGGACGAGGAGCACGGCGGCTTCGCCGTCCACGTGACGCAGGCCGTGAACGGTGTGGCGAAGACGGGAATCGTGAACGCGGCGTTCCTCTCCGGGTACGAGATGAAGCGCGCCGTCGAGCTCGCGGCGACCCTGGACGGATTCCTCGACGGCCCGTACCGCCTGAGGACGAACGGAAACGGCGACGAGCGGGTCCTCGCGACGCTCGGCGAGGCGGTCGACGCCGTCCTCGAGAGCGCGAAGAAGGGCCTCACGATCAACCGCTACAAGGGCCTCGGCGAGATGAACCCCGAGACGCTCTGGGAGACGACGATGAACCCGGCGACGCGCCGGCTTCTCCAGGTGCGCGTCGAGGACGCCGTGGAGGCCGACGAGATCTTCACCATCCTCATGGGCGACGCCGTCGAGCCGCGGCGCGAGTTCATCGAGACGAACGCGCTCAACGTCAGCAATCTGGACATTTGAGGAAGACGGGTCGTTTTGTTTTTCGGATTTTCTTCGAAAGTGAGCGGGACTGGCGGAGCCTTCCCGCAGCGCAACGGCGGCGGCCGCGGCCGCGGTGGACATTCACCCTCTAAGAAAATGCGCCCCTTCCCGGCACGCATCGAAAGCAGTCTTCTGCGATGACCGACACGCCCGAAAAACCGCCGACACTCGATGGCGAGAAGATCCCCGTCTCCATCGAGGAGGAGATCAAGCGGAGCTATCTCGACTACGCGATGTCCGTCATCGTCGGGCGCGCGCTGCCCGACGTGCGCGACGGGCTCAAGCCGGTGCACCGCCGTGTCCTCTTCGGGATGTGGGAGCAGGCGAACCGGCACAACCGGCCCTACAAGAAGTCGGCCCGACTCGTCGGCGACATCATGGGCAAGTACCACCCGCACGGCGACGCCGCGATCTACGACACGATCGTCCGAATGGCCCAGGGCTTCTCCATGAGCGAGCCTCTCGTGGACGGGCAGGGCAACTTCGGCTCCGTGGACGGGGACTCGGCGGCCGCGATGCGCTACACGGAGATCCGCCTCACGCGCCAGGCCGAGGAAATGCTCGGCGACGACATCGACAAGGAGACGGTCGACTGGACCCTGACCTACGACGGGTCCATGCAGGAGCCCGCGGTCCTGCCCGCGAAGTTTCCGAACCTCCTCGTGAACGGCTCCGAGGGCATCGCCGTCGGCATGGCGACGAAGATCGCGCCGCACAACCTCGCCGAGGCCTGCGCCGCCGCCATCGTCCTCCTGGACGACCCGAAGGCCGAGCTCGCCCGGCTCGTCGAGGTGATGCCCGGCCCCGACTTTCCGACGGGCGGCGTCATTCTGGGGCGGCAAGGCATCGTGGACGCCTACAAGACGGGCCGTGGCATCCTGCAGGTGCGCGGGCGCGCGGAGATCGAGAAGACGAAGAAGGGGGACCGCGAGTCCATCGTCGTCACGGAGCTCCCGTTCCAGGTCAACAAGGCGCGCCTCATCGAGCAGATCGCGGGTCTCGTCAACGACAAGAGGATCGAGGGAATTTCGGCGATCCGCGACGAGTCCGACCGGGACGGCATGCGGATGGTCGTGGACGTGAAGCGCGACGCCATCGCGCAGGTCGTCCTGAACCAGCTTCTCGCGGCGACCCCCCTGCAATCCTCGTTCGGGATCAACGCGCTCGCCATTGTGGACGGGCAGCCGCGCGTCCTGCCGCTCCGGGATCTTCTGCGGCACTTCCTCGACCATCGCCGCCAGGTCGTCGTGCGACGCACGCTCCACGACCTCAGGAAGGCCGAAGAGCGCGCGCACATTCTCCTGGGCCTCGCGATCGCACTCGCGAACCTGGACCGGGTCATCGCGATCATCCGCGGCAGCAAGGATCCCGACGAGGCCCGGACCCGCCTGACGCGCGAGATCTCGGTTCCGAAGGCCGAGCTGGAGAGTTTTCTCGGCGCCCTCAGCCTCGACGTCTCCGCCTCCGCGCGGAGCGACGACGGCCTGCTGCGCCTCGACGCCGCGCAGGCGCAGGCGATCCTCGACATGCGTCTGCAGCGCCTCACGGGCCTCGAGCGCGAGAAGATCGTCGCGGAGTTTGGCGAGGTCCTCGCGACGATCGCCGACCTCAAGGACATCCTGGCGAAGAGCGAGCGCGTCTCGGCGATCATCCGCGCCGAGCTTACGGAGATCCGCGAAACGTACGGACGTCCGCGGCGCACCGAGATCGTCGCCGAGGCAGGCGACCTGGCCGCCGAGGACCTCATCGCCGAGGAGGAGGTCGTCCTCACCATCAGCCGGGGCGGCTACGCGAAGAGGACGCCGCTCTCCGTCTACCGCGCGCAGAAGCGCGGGGGCAAGGGCCGGATGGGGGCGCAGACGAAGGAGGAGGACGTCGTCGAGCACCTCTTCGTCGGCTCCACGCATGATTACCTCCTCGCGTTCACGAACCGGGGCCGCGTCCTCTGGGTGAAGCTCTACGACGTCCCTTCCGGCGGGCCCGCGACGCGCGGCAAGGCGCTCGTGAACCTCCTCGCGCTCGAGGAGGGCGAGCGCGTGGCGGCGATGGCGACGACGCGCACGTTTCCCGACGACCGATATCTGCTCTTCGCGACGAAGCGCGGCCTCGTCAAGAAGACCGTGCTCTCGGCCTATGGAAACCCCCGCGAGAAGGGCATCATCGCGATCAGGCTCGAGGAGGGCGACGAGCTGCTCTCGGCGCAGATCACCGACGGCACCCGACAGGTTTTTCTCGGCACGCGCCTCGGCATGGGGATCAAGTTCTCCGAGACCGACGCGCGCGGCATGGGCCGCGACACGACGGGCGTCAAAGGTATCGAGCTCAGGGGCGACGACGTCGTCGTCGAGATGGACCTCGTCGAGGAGACGGGCACGCTCCTCGCCGTCACGGAGAAGGGGTTCGGCAAGCGGACGGACGTCGCGGAGTACCGGCACCAGACGCGCGGCGGCTCCGGCGTCATCAACGTCAGGGTCAGCGAGAAGAACGGCCCGGTCGTGGGGATTTCGTCCGTGACGGAAGGGGACCATCTCCTCGTCATCACGGAGCAGGGCCTCCTCATCCGCCTCGCCGTCGCCGACGTGCGCGAGACCGGGCGCGCGGCGATGGGCGTCAAGCTCATCGATCTCGCCGAAGGAGACCGCGTCGTCGCCGTGGCCAAGCTTCCCGAGCGCGACGAGGAGCCCGAGAACGGCTCGCCCGGCCCGGTCACGCCCGCGCCCGCCGCCTGACCCGTCATGGGCGAGTAGACTCCGCGGTCCCATGCGTTTCTTCCTCGATACCGCCGACCCCGACGAGGCCCGCCGCGTCCGGGACTGGGGGCTCCTGGACGGAATCCTCCTCCGGCCCGAGTCCGCCGAGATGAAGGGCCGCGACGCGCGCCGCGTCCTGCTCGATCTCGCCCAGGTGGGGGATGGGCCGGTGATCGCGACCCTCGCGGCGGGAGATCCGAAGGCCATGTACAAGGAAGCCCGCGAGCTCCACAAGCACGGGAAGAACGTCGTACTGCGCGTCCCGATGACGCGGGACGGCCTCCGTGTCGTGCGGCTGCTCGGCGACGAGCAGATCGCCACCGACGTGGGCCTCGTCTTCACGGCCACGCAGGCCCTTCTCGCCGCGCGCGCGGGCAGCGCGTACGTGTCGCCCTCCGTCGGCGAGCTGGATGACGCCGGCCAGATCGGGATGGACGTCGTCGAATCCATCGTGCGCGTGTACGACAACTACGGCCTCGAGACGCAAATCTGCGTGCAGGGCATCCAGAACCCGATTCACGTCCTCGATGCGGCGGCCCTGGGCGCGGACGTCGCGACGCTGCCCTTCCCGGTCCTCGACAGGCTTTTCGAGCATCCCCTGACGGCGCGCGGCGTGGCCGCGCTCAGGAGCCCGCCGTCCGACGGCCCGAGGAGGATTCATTGATCTCTCGCGAGCGGGCCGTGGACATTTCGCACCGCATGGTCGAACGCCTCGGCAGGACGGCGGGCGTGGCTCTCCTCGGCGAGCGCGAATTCGTGCGCAACCACGTGCTCCAGGCGCTGCTCTCGTGGGCGAAGGAGAACGAGCGCCTGACGGGCGAGACCCAGAAGAAGCTCCTTCAGAGAGCGCGGCGGGTCGTCGAGGGCTCGCGCGAATGGGACCTTCTCTTCGCCGAGGAAATGGAGCGCGCCTACGCCGCGCTGCTTTCGCGCGGCGAATAGCACGGTCGGGGGTGGACGGGCCTTGGTTGGCCATCATGTGGCCGGCGTTTGACGTTGGTCTAGGCCAAGAAGAATAATCTGGGCGATGGCGATGAAAGCGCTCGATCCCGCCGCTCCGCTCCGCGTGCCGCTCTACCGCACGATCGCGGACGCCGTCATCCGCGACATCCGGCGGGGCCGGCATCACGAGGGCGAGCGCCTGCCCGCCTCGCGCGACCTCGCGCGGGCGCTCGAGGTGAATCGCGCCACCGTCCACCAGGCCCTGCAGCTCCTGAAGCGCGAGGGCTGGATCGAGACCAACAAGGGCGGCGGAACGCGCGTCGCGCGCCGCTCGAGCGCCGGGCCCGTGCTCGGCCCCGCGCCGGCGTGGGACCGGATCGCCTCGTCTCTCCTCGCTCGCATCCTCTCCGAGCCGCCGGCCTTAGAGCCCGTCTCGGTGCCTTACGATCTGTCGCGCCTCGCGCCCGACGAGCGGGATTTTCCGGCGGCGGCCTTCGCAGCGCTTCTCGCGGACGTGGCGCGGGACGGCTCGCTCCTCGCGTACGGCTCTCCGTTCGGCTACCGCCCGCTCCGCGAGACGCTCGCCCAGCGCCTCCTCAAGCGCGGGATCCCGGCCGACCCGGACGCCCTCCTCATCGTGAACGGCGCGCAGCAGGGGCTCGACCTCATCACGCGGGCCCTCGTGGATCCCGGCGACGCCGTCGTCGTCGAGACGCCGTCGTACGCCGGAGCTCTCTCCCTCTTCCGCGCGCATCGAGCTCGGCTCGTGGGCGTGCCGCTCGACGCCGACGGGCTCGTGCTGACGGGGTTCGAGAGGGCGCTCTCCGAGCGCCCGAAGTTCGTCTACACGATTCCGGACTTCCAGAACCCCACGGGGCTCCTCTTCTCCCCGTCTCGCCGGGCGGAGATCGCGCAGCGCGCCGCGGCGGCGGGCGTGCTCCTCGTGGAGGACGCGTTCGACGCGGACCTTCTCGTCGAAGGCGAGCTGCCGCCCCCACTGGCGGCGCTCGCACCCGCGCACGTGGTCCACCTCGGAACGATCTCGAAGGCGCTCTTTCCAGGGGTGCGGGTCGGGTGGATCTCCGGGCCGAAGGAATTCGTCCATCGGCTCGCGGCGCTCAAGCGCGTCGGAGAGCTCACGTCCCCGCCCGTCCTGCAGGCCGCGCTGAATCTCTTCCTCGTCAGGGGCGACTACGAGCGCCATCTCGCGAGGATGCGAAGCCGCCTGAAACACCGCCTCGCGCTCGCGCATCGCACGCTCGTGAACCGGTTCCCGATCGGCACGCGCGTCGAGCGGCCGTCCGGCGGCTACGTGCTCTGGGTCGAGCTCCCGCCGGGCGTGTCGGGTCGCGCCCTCGCCGCGGCCGCGCGCGAGAAAGGCGTCCTGCTGTCTGCGGGCGCCGAGTTCCAGCCCGACCAGGCCGACGTCTCCGCCATCCGGATCTCCGTCGCGCGCGGATCGGCTTCGGACCTCGAGAAGGCCGTCGAGATCGCGGGCGCTGCGGCGCGCGACCTCGCCCGGCAGGCCGCGCGCCGGCAAAAGAGCCCCGCGCGCGAGGTCCGCGAAGCCGCGCAGGCCGCCGAAGCGGCTCTCATACAGATTTGAGGAAGAACGCGTGAAATCCTCGAAAGGGTTCTCAACATGACGTCCATCAGCGGATTCCAGCTCACCTCACCCCTTGCGTCCGACGAGTTCCGCGTGAAGGTCGGCCTCGCCGAGATGCTCAAGGGCGGCGTCATCATGGACGTCGTCGACGCCGACCAGGCGAAGCTCGCCGAGGACGCGGGCGCCGCGGCCGTCATGGCGCTCGAGCGCGTTCCGGCCGACATCCGCCGCGAGGGCGGGGTCGCGCGCATGTCCCCCGTCGCGAAGATCCGCGAGATCGAGGCGGCGGTGTCGATTCCGGTGATGGCCAAGTGCCGCATCGGCCACCTTGCCGAGGCTCGCGTGCTCGAGTCGCTCGCGGTGGACTTCATCGACGAGTCCGAGGTGCTCACGCCGGCCGACGGCGAGAACCACGTCTACAAGCACGACTTCAGGGTGCCCTTCGTGTGCGGCTGCCGAAACCTCGGCGAGGCGCTTCGCCGCATCGGCGAGGGGGCGGCCATGATCCGCACGAAGGGCGAGGCCGGGACCGGCGACATCGTCCACGCGGTGAAACACCTCCGCGAGGTCACGCGCCAGATCAAGGCGCTCACGCTCCTCACGAGGGACGAGTGGATGACCGCGGCGAAGAACCTCGGGGCCCCGTTCGAGCTCGTCGTGTGGGTCGCCGAGCACGGGCGCTTGCCCGTCCCGAACTTCGCGGCCGGGGGCATCGCGACGCCTGCCGACGCGGCGCTCTGCCGCATGCTCGGCGCCGAGGCGGTGTTCGTGGGCTCGGGCATCTTCAAGTCGTCCGATCCGGCGAAGCGCGCGCACGCCATCGTCGAGGCCACGACGCATTTCCAGGATCCGGCGCGGATCGCGAAGGCATCCGAGGACCTCGGTGAGGGCATGAAGGGCATCGAGGCCGCGAAGCTCACGGAGGCCGAGCAGCTCCAGACACGCGGCTGGTGATCCATGATCGGAGTCCTCGCCCTTCAGGGCGATTTCGAGGCACACGTGGGCGCGCTCCGCCGAGCAGGTGTCGCCGCGCGGGAAGTGCGGGGCGAGGCCGAGATCCTCGGGTCCACGGGTCTCGTCATCCCCGGCGGCGAGTCGACGGCGCTCCGCAGGCTCATGGCGGGCACCGGAATCGCGGAGGCGATCCGCGCCGTGGCGGGCCGCGGCGATCCCGTCCTCGGCACGTGCGCGGGCGCCATCCTCCTCGCGCGCGACGTCGGGGAGCCGCGGGCGCCGGGGCTCGGCCTTCTCCCGATGACGGTCGTGCGCAACGCCTACGGCCGGCAGCTCGACTCCTCCGTCGTGAGGCTGACGGACCTCGCGCGCGGCGTCCTCGGCGCCGAGCCGCTCGAGGCCGTCTTCATCCGGGCCCCGAGGATCGAGTCCGTCGATCCGTCCGTCGAGGTCCTCGCCCGGCGCGACGGAGACCCCGTGCTCGTGCGCAAGGGCAACGTCACGGCGGCGACGTTTCATCCGGAGCTGACGGGCGACACCCGGGTCCTCGACCTCTTCCTGTCCGGGCGGCGCGCCGCGTGAGAAAATGGACGGCGTGAGCGCGCAGGCCGTTACGGTCGACGCCCCGGCCGACCTCCTCACGGAGGACCGGGACGGCATTCGAATCCTCGCGATGGGCCGTGGAAAGGCGAACGCCCTCTCGACGGAGTTCGCCGTCGCCCTGCACCGTGCGGCGCTCGCGGCGCAGGAGGACCCGGCCGTGCGCGGCGTCATCCTGACGTCCCGCTCGCCGAAGATCTTCTGCGGCGGCTTCGACCTTCGGCGCCTCGCCCAGGCGTCTCGGGAGGACTTCGGCCGGTTCATCCGCGTCTTCGAAACGCTTTTCTTCGACCTTTTCCTCCTCGGCAAGCCGTTCGTCGCGGCGCTGACGGGACACGCGGTTGCCGGCGGCGCCCTCCTGGCGGCCACGGCAGACTTCCGTTTCGCGGCTGCGGGGCCCGGAACGATCGGCCTTCCGGAGGTGCGGCTCGGGGTTCACGTGCCGCGGCACTGCGTGGAGGCGATGCGGACCACGGTCGGCGAGCAGGCGCTCACGCGCTGGGCTCTCCTCGGAGAAACGATGCCGTTCGAAGAGGCGCACACGCTCGGCGCGATCGACCGGATCGTTCCCCCGGATCGGCTCGTCGAGGAGGCGGTGCGCTTCGCCCGGCAGCTCGGGGGCGCCTCGAGCGAGGTGTACGCCGCCGTCAAGCGCGACCTCCGCGGCGCCGCGTACGACAAGGCGCAGGACGTGCTGCCCGACGGGCGCAAGGCCTTCGTCGACTCGTGGTTCTCCGAGATCGGCCAGCGCGGCCTCGCCTCGGCCCTCCATCACTCGTGACCGCGGCGGTCTCCACGTCGTCGGGCCTTTCGAGCTCTCCCGCGGCTAGAAAGTCAGCTCGTCCCCGTCGGCGAGGAGGGAAACGCGCGCGTTCCCCAGCGCCGCGATCTCGGCGCGCAGGCGCGCGAGCGTAGGCGGCTTCATGTGGTACAGGTAGACGGGCACATGGGGCGGGAATTTCTCCAGTTCCCGGCCCAGGGTCGCGGGCGTGAGGTGTTTCGACACGTCCGCGAGGTGCTGCAGGTCGTTCGGGAAGGAGCACTCCACGAACAGACCCTTCACGTCGTGGCGCGCGCGCACCGCCGTCCACAAGGCGTCCGTCGGGCCGGTGTCGCCGGAAATCACGATGCTCGCGCCGCCGTCTGCGAGGATGTACCCGCACGTCGGCACGACGTGCGAAACCGGAACGGCGGTCCCGACGAGGCCGGCGACCTCGAACGGCTCCCCGAGCGGGATCGTCCGAAACGTCACGGCGGGCACGACGTCGTTCGGCAGGCGCGAGAAGTCGGGCCAGAGGGCGTCGTTGAAGAGGTGCTTCCTGAGCGCGTCGAGGACCTCCTCCGGGGCGAGAATCTCGAGGGAAGAAGCGCGGCGGCCGAAGACGTTCTCGACCAGAAAAGGGAGCGACGCGACATGGTCCATGTGGGCGTGCGTGACGAGGACGGCGCGCACGAGCGCCTGCTCGTCGAGGGGCAGCGCGTCGGTGAGGGAGCCGGCGTCCACGCAGACGGAACCGTTCACGAGGAACGACGTCTGGCGATGGAACGGCGAGGATCCGCCGTGGGCTCCGAGGACGCGAACGCGCACGGGCGCGGATTATGCGGCCGGTTTCCCCGTCAGAACGTCGTCCCGACGTAGAACGTGGCCTGCGTGCCCGACAGGGTCGAGCGGAAGTCCCACTGCTTCGAGAAGTCGATGTTCCAGGGGAGACCGAGGAAATAGACGCTGAAGCCGGCTCCGTAGGAAGCGTGCCCGTCCCGCAGGCGGCCGTCCTGCCAGAACTGGAACGACTGATCCTTCAGCCACGCGCCGCCAATGTCCAGGAAGATGTGTCCGCGGACGCCGCCGAACGCCAGAACGGGAGTCGCGAGGATGTCGATCAGCGGGAAGCGGAATTCCGTGTTCACGTAGAAGACGCTGTTCCCGATGATGCTCCGGTAGTCGAAGCCGCGGAGCGTGTCGAGGCCGCCGAAGTAGAAGACGTTGGGCGCCGCGCCCCGGGAAATTCCGCCGAACCCCCGCACCGCGAAGAGGACGCGCCGGGAGACCGGGAGATAGATGCGGGCGTCGAGGAAGGCGTCGGTCGAAAGCGTCGATTCGCCCGTCTTGAAGGACGGCGTGTACTGCACGTTGACGTCGAGCCGCTTGCCGCCCAGCGGCCCGAAGCTGGCGTAGCGGGTCGTGTCGTACGAGAACCCGACTCCCGCGGTCGGAACGTTGTCCGTACGCGCATCGAAGACCTCCGACTGCGTTCCATCGAGGTTCGTGGCGAGCAGCGGGAGGTCGAGCGAGCGGCTCAGGAAGCCGATGTTCCCCTCGAGGCGCGTGTAGCGCGAGATCGGGTAGTAGCCGCTGAGCGTGAGCCCGGTGTTCCGCGAGATCCGCTGGTCGCGCGCGAAGTCCTGTGTCTGGAAATTGTACGCGTAGAAGTACTCGCGGTCGTCGTAGAGCTGGAGGCCCCACTGGAAGCGCTTCGCGATGTTGAAGTAGCCGATCCGGAAATTCGAGAACGTGGCCACCGAGTCGAACTGGAAGAACGCGCGGCGGTCGCCGAGGTAGTCCGAGAACGAGAGGAGGACCTGCGACACGAAGGTCTGGTCGGAGTTGACCCCCGCGAGGACCTGGGCGTTGTCGAGGAACAGCTTGAACTTCGGACGCGAGAGCTTCTCGGGGTCGACCGCGACCTCGACGGCGGGGACGAAGCCGGCCGTTCCGCCCGTCTTCACCGGGGCGGGCGGCAGCGCGCGCTCTTCGAGCTTCCGGAATGGCTTCTTCGCGTCGGCGACGTAGAGCTGGAAACGCAGGCCCTGGAAACCGGAGAAGACGACCTTCTCCTGGCCGTCCGGGCCGGTGAAAGCGGCCGGGCCGAGGGCGGCGCCGATCACATCGGTGTACTGCAGGATCTCGCCGGACGCGAGATCCTGACCATAGATGTTGAAGATCCCGCCTCGCGAGGACGCGTAGTAGATCCGCTTGCCGTCAGGTGAGAACGACGGGTCCTCGTCGTTGCTGTCTCCCCAGGTGACCTGCTCGCTCTTCGCGGGTTCGTCCACCGGGAAGCGGACGATCTTCGAGAAGCCGCCGACGATCTTCGAGTGGTAGATGAACTTGCCGTCGGGCGAGAAGACGGGGGCCTCGTCGTACTCGGCGTCGTTCGTGAGGTTCTTCACCGCGTGCGTCTTCAAATCGAGGAGAAAGATGTCGCGGTTGTTGCCCTCGATGCCCGAGAAGACGATGGAGTTCCC
>JBGQDL010000147.1:0-10843 GCA_041495865.1 Thermoanaerobaculia bacterium
CGTCTCGGGAAGCAGGGCGCTCCCGATCGCGAGGGGGCTCGCCCAGCTCCGGCCGTTCCTCTCGGCGATTCAGGATCCGGACGACCACGTCTCGGCCGTGGCGTTCCTCTCCGGTCCCCTTTGCGGCGTGGACGATGCGGCCCTCCATGCATTCCGAAGGCTCGGAGGCCGCTTCTCCTGCCTCGTCGATCCGCCGGCGGGCGCGGATCCGCGGATCGCCCGAGGGCTTTCGCTCCTCGCGCAATCCCGCAAGGACCTGAGCGCTCATCCGGCGGGCGCCGCCCTGGGCCTCATCTGCGACAGGCTCGGCCTCGTCGCGCGCCTCGCCGCCGGGCCGGAAGGTCGAACGGCCAGCGGCAACCTCCTGAAAGTTCTGGCTCTCGCGAGGCGGCTGACGAGCGAAGGGCTGTCGTTTCGGGACGTCGTCGAGCGGCTCGCCGAGGACGCGCCCGCCCTCGATCTCGAGGAGATGAGCGTCGAGCCCGTCGACGCCGACGCCGTGAGGCTCATGAACCTCCACCGGGCCAAGGGCCTCGAGGCTCCGATCGTCATCCTGGCCGAGCTCAGCGCCTGGAGAAAGCCGGATCCCAGGCGCCACGTCGCCCGCGGCGCCGCGGGGTCGCGGGGTTGGTTCACGGCCGGCTACTGGATGCGGCCCGACGACCGCGCTCCCCAGTGGGCCGTGTCGGCTGTGCCTCCCGACTGGGACGCCCGCCGGGCGGAAGAAGGGGCGTTCGAGGAGGCCGAGAGAACCCGTCTCCTCTACGTGGCCGCGACGCGGGCGAGGGACACGCTCGTCGTGAGCCTCCGCGAGGACAAGCCGGAAGCGGGAGCCTGGGCGCCTCTGAGGTTCGGCCTGAAGGCGCTTCCCGCAGCGGTCGCGGAGCCACGGGCTTCTGCCCCCGCGAAGACACCGCCGCTCGCGGCGGCTCTCCCCGACGCGCGGGAGCAAATCGCCGAGGGGCGCCTTCGGGCCGCGATCCCGTCGTTCGCCGTCACCCCCGTCACGAAGATCGCGAAAAAGGAAGGCCCGCGCGCCCCGTCCGCGGCCGAGGAGGCGCACGGCACGGCGTGGGGGCGGGTGATGCACCAGCTCCTCGAGGCGGCGATGCGTGCGCCCGGACTGGAGCTGCGTCCCTTCGCGAGAAACCTCCTCCGCGAAGAGGAGCTCGGGCCTGAGCTCCTGGACGAAGCGCTCCGCGTCGCGGCGTCGGTCACGTCGTCGCCCCTCTGGGCTCGCGCGGAGAAGGCGAAGCGAAGGTACGTCGAGGCGCCTTTCGCGATGATGGTCCCGTCGGCCGAGCTCGGCGTCTCGGGCGGACCCGAAGAGACCCTCCTCAAGGGAGCGATCGACCTCGTCTTCGAGGAGGAGGGCGTCTGGCACATCGTGGACTGGAAGTCCGACGTCGTCGGCGACAACCTCGCAGCTCTCGCCGCCCACTACGCGCCCCAGGTCGAGCACTATCGCAAGGCGTGGGAAGCGCTCACGAAGCAGCGCGCGGTGGCGGGGCTCTACTTCATGGACAACGGACACCTGGAATGGCTGGAAGAAGGGAAACCGGGCGCGCCCCAGGCGCAGGGCCGGCGGCCCGTTCAAGCGTCTCTACCATTCGAAGAAAATTGAAGAACGTTGCCGCTGCCTGTTGTTTTCTCGCCGCGCTTCTGGCATCCGGCTGCGCGTCGTCCCCATGGGAACGGACAGAGAAGATCTCTTCGAGGGGCGAAGAGGGGCGCCTCTACGTCCCGAAGCTCTGGGCAACGCTCCTGCCCGGTTCCGTGTATCCCAACAAGCGCGCACCCGTCCCGGCGAAAGGCCGCCCCTCGGTCGTCGTCATCTGCCCGGCGACAGGGAAATGCCCGAAGAAGGAAATCCTCGGACCGCTCGCGGAGCGGGGCATCGTCGTTCTGCTCTTCGAGGGAGAGTTGAAAGAGCCGCCGAGGGAAGATTTGCTTCGGACCCGTGCAGAGAGCAAGGACGCGCCCATCGGCTGGCTCCTGATCTCACCCACCGCCGATTTTCTTAGAAGGTGGATGGGGGCCGGCGCGATCCCCAACGCCGTGGCCATCTTGCGCGGCCGCGGGCTCGAGCCAACCGCGCTCCCCTCCCCCTCTTCCCTTTCTAAGAAAATCTTCGGCAGCGCCACCCGAAGAGTGCTGCTGGAGGCGTTGCTCGGGTCCGAAGCAAATACCTCTTCCGAAGGAGTCATCGAGAAGCTCTACGCCCCCGACGCCGCCGGCCGCCTTCCCCACGAGGCCTACCGCGACGCCGCGGAATGGCTGGCGGGCGAGCTCGGGGCACGTTGACCCGCGGGTCCTCGGGCGATTTAGAATCTGTCGCATGAACATGAAGAACGAGCGCGCGGTCCGGGCGAAGGGTGTGCTCCATCCGTGGCAGAGGAAGCTCTACGGCCTGCTCCTGATTCCGCTCGGGCTCATGGCGGCGAACTCGATCTACCTCGTGGCGTTCACGAAGATCTCGTCGTTCTTCATGGGGATGCTCCTCATGCACCTCGTCCTCGGGGTGCTCATCGCGATTCCGTTCCTCGTCTTCGCGTTCACGCACGGCCCGCGGATGCTCGCGAACATCCGGAACCGCAAGGCGAAAGCGGCGGGACTCACGATCGTCGCCCTCGCGCTGACGTGCATCTCGACGGGCGTCTTCATGGTCTTCAAGGGCGCGACGCTCACGCACCGCCCCGTCTACCTCGCGCACGTCTTCGCGACTCCGCTCGCGCTGATGGCGTTCATCCTTCACCGCCGCGCGGCCGTTCACCAGCTGCACTTCAAGCGGCTCTTCCAGTGGGGCGGCGCGGTGGCGGCGTTCCTCGCGGGCATGGCGATCCTCCACAAGCTCGAGAAGCCTCCGCAGCGCATCGTGAACAGGAGCGGCGACACCCAGTTCTTTCTCTCGTCCGCCGAGACGTTCGACCAGGGCCTCCTCGACGGAAGGAGGTTCGCCGCGAACACGTACTGCGCCGAATGCCATCCGGACTCGACGAAGCGCTGGGAGAAGTCCGCGCACCGCTTCTCGTCCTTCAACAACCCGTTCTACCGCCGCTCCGTCGAGCTGATGGCCGACCGCGTCGGCCGCGAGAAGACGAAGTGGTGCGCCGGGTGCCACGATCCCGTCGTCCTCTTCACGGGTCAGATGGGCAAGGCCACGATGGCGTCGTTCTCGTACGACCAGTTCGAGGCGCAGCAGGGGCTCGCCTGCATGGCCTGCCACGCGATCGCCGAGATGAAGGACATCCGCGGGAACGGCGGCTACGTCGTGGAGGAGAGCAAACAATACCCCTTCGCGTTCACGACGAACAAGGCGCTCAAGGAGGTCAACAAGCTCCTCATCCGCATGGAGCCCTCGCTCCACCGCCAGACCTTCATGAAGCCTTTCATGCGGACGCCGGAGTTCTGCGCGACGTGCCACAAGGTCGGCCTCCTGCCCCCGCTCAACGAGTACCACTGGCTGCGCGGCCAGAACCACTACGACCTGTGGCAGGACTCGGGCGTGTCCGGCTTCGCGGTGCGCTCGTTCTACGACCCGCCGCAGACGAAGGCCTGCCGCGACTGCCACCTGCCGCTCATCCCTTCCGAGGAATTCGGCAACCAGGCCGGGAAGCTTCACGACCACCTCTTCCCCGCGGCGAACACGGCGCTCCCGGCGTTCCGTGGCGACAAAGATACGATCGAGGACATTCGGAAGAAGATCCTGGTCGGATCGCTTTCCATCGACCTTTTCGCGATCAAGCGCGACGGAAAGACGATCCCGCTCGGCCCGACGCTCCCGGCGCTGAAGAGAGGCGAGACGGTGGACGCGGAAGTCGTGATCCGCACGCGCACGCTCGGCCACCCATACACGAACGGCACCGCCGACAGCAACGAGACGTGGGTCGAGTTCCACGCGAAGAACGGCGAGAGAAGCCTCATGGAGTCGGGCACGCTCGACGCGAACCTGAGGCTAGACCCGGCCGCCAGCAAGCTGAACCAGCTCGTCATCGCGCACGACGGGACCGCGATGGACCGGCGGCAGCCGCAGGACATCCACGTCCCCCTCTACAACAACGCGATCGGGCCCGGCGCCGCGCGCGTCGTCCATTACCGTTTCAAGGTACCCGCCGACGCGAGAGGCTCGGTCACGCTTTCGGCCTCTGCGAACTACCGAAAGTTCTCGCGCGACTATTCGATCTTCGTCGGCGGTAAGGACGCGATCCCGCTCCCGGTCACGGGCATCTCGGCTGACACCGTGACGCTGCCCGTCGCTCCCGCGCGCGACGGAACCCTCGCGACCGACGTCAAGCGCGGGAACCCCGATTGGCCCGAGAGAGGCTGGATCCGCTGGAACGACTACGGCATCGGTCTTCTCCTGCAGGGCGACCTCCGCGGCGCCTCGGCGGCGTTCGCGAGAGTGGCCGAGATTTCGAAGGACAAGCCTGACGGCCCGCTGAATCTCGCGCGCGCGAAGTTCCAGGAAGGCGACCTGGCCGGCGCGAAGCTCGCGCTCGCCGACGCCGAGACCCGCCGCCCCGGTTGGCCGAAGACGGCCTTCTTCCGGTCGCTCGTCTCCAAGGAAGAGGGACGTCTCGACGACGCGCTCGCCGACCTCGAGCGCGTGGACCGGAAGTTCCCAAAGGACCGCGTCGTCCTGAACCAGCGGGCGCGCGTGTTGTACCTCGCCGGCCGCTACGCGGACGCGCTGCCTTTCATCGACCGGGTCCTCGCGATCGACGGCGAGGATCTGGCGGCGCACTACAACGCGATGCTCTGCCTGAAGGCGCTCGGCCGGGCGGCGGAAGCCGCCGCCGAGGCGAAGTGGTACCGCTTTTTCAAGGATGACGAATCGTCGCGCGCCGTCCTCGCCGATTACCGAAGGACGCATCCCTTCGACAACCGCGAATCGCTTCCGATCCACGTCCACGACGAGCCCGTGCCCGCGAAGGCCGAGGAGCCGCCGTGGATCGCCGAGATCGGGCCGAAGGGCTATGCATACAGGGGCGCCGTTCCGCCGAACGAGATGGTCCTGCACGACGACCGCCCGGCGGGCGCTCCGCGCCCGTTCGCGCGGCCCGAGCCGCCGAAGGCGTCGGCGGGCCAGAAAGCCGCCAGGACCGTCCCCGTGGCCGCGATCCAGATTCCAGAGTGAATCCCTGGTGAACGCTTAGTGATGCCCGAATCCCCCCGGCGCGATCGCCCGGGGGAAACCCCGGGCAGGGCCGCGTCCGCCGGCGACTTTCTCGTCTGCCTGATCGCCACGGCGGCCTGGGCGGCGCGCGCGTTGCCCGGCCTCCTCACGCACCTGCGCGACGCGTACGACGCGCAGTCCCAGGCATGGGAAATCGCGTGGGTGCGGCACGCGATCGTCCATGCGCCGGCCCACATCTTCGACGCGAACATCTTCGCCCCGGCCCGGAACGCGCTCGCCTTCACCGAGCCTCTGATCGGGTACGGGATCGCCGGCCTGCCGCTCGGTTACGCGGGGTTTTCCGAACCCGGCGTCTTCAACGTCCTCTGCCTGCTCGGCACCGCTTTCTCGGTCTGGGCGATCTCGCGGCTCGCGGTCTCTCACGGCGCGCCTCGCCTTCCCGCCCTTCTCGGCGCCTTCGCCGCCGCGCTCGGGGCGCAGACCGCGTGCGCCTTCGGATACGTCTCGTTCGTCGTGGCGGGCGGGATCGCGCTCGTCCTCGTCGCCTGGAAGCGGCTTCGGGAGAGCGGCCGCTGGAGAGTCGCCTTCGCCCTCGGGGCGGCGATCGCCGCTCTCGGGTGGTTTTCTCTCCATCTCCTCGCGTTCGGTCTCGCGGCGCTCTTCGCCATTGTCGCCCTCGACGCCGCGACGAAGGCCGAGACGCGCCGCCTCGCTCTTCTGGCGAGACTCGCCGCGGCGCTCGTCCTTGCGGCCCTTCTCCTCGCCCCGCTCGCGCGACACATGCTGGAGGCCCGGCGCGATTACGGCTTCCACCGGGATGAAACCGAAAGCCGCTTCTATTCCGCCACCCCGCGCGATTGGCTGACGACGACGAGCGTCAACCCCGGGCAGGCCTTCCTGAAATGGCGAAGCGACTCCGAGAGGAGTCTTTATCCGGGGACCGCCGCGCTCGTCCTGAGCGCCGCGGGGATCCTCGGGCTCCTCCTCACGAGGAAGAACGCCGGGCTCATCGCCGCGGGCGCCGTTCTCGCCGGCCTCGGGATCGTGGGCTCGTTCGGGCCCGCGGGACCCGCCGTTCCCGTGCTGACGATCGCCTTTCCGTTCGTGTTCTCGGGCATCCGGGCCTTCACGCGCTTCGGCTGCGTGGCCCAGATCGGGTTCGGTCTCCTTGCCGGCGCGGGGTGCGCCGCGCTGCTGGAAAGAACGCGATCAAGAGGCGCCCGCGCCGCCCTTGCCGCCGCCCTCGCGGTGGGGATCGCCGCCGATGTGCGGCAGACCGTCCGCTTCGGCTTCCGGCCGGAGCTGCCGCATCCTCCGGCCGAGGAATTCCTCGCCCGGTCCGACACCGGCGGGCCCATTCTCCATCTTCCTCTCACCCACTCGCCGGGCGACGTGCGTTGGACGTTCTCCAGTCTCGCGCACTTCAAGCCCATCGTGAATGGCTACGCGAGCTACCTGCCCCGCCGGAATCAGGAGCTCGCCGCGACGCTCGCCTCGGAGAAGATCCCCGAGACCACGCTCTCTCTCCTCGCAGACTGGCCCGTGGGCGCCCTCGTCGTCCACGAGCATGCGCTTCCCCTCGACCGGCTCCGGCCGACGATGGAGCTCGCAGCGGCGGGCCTTCAGGAAGGCGCTCTCGACGGGCCGCGCCGGTTCGACCACCGGGGAGGGGACGACTGGGTCTTCTTCCTTCGCCGCGCCTCGGGTCGCCCGCCTGCGCCCGCGGCGGGTGGCGCCGCGGAAAAAGACGTAGCGCTCTTTATCGAGCACGTCGTGGCGGCGCCGCGCTTCGGGCAATTCGAGGACACGCAGTTCCCCGCCTCGATCGACGAGCCCTCAGCCGGCCAGGTCGTCCACGGCGAGCTGAAGGTGCGCGGCTGGAGCCAGACGCCCGGGGCCCGAGGCGAGATCGTCGAGATCCGGATCGACCGCGACGCCCGCGCCCGCGCGTTCTTCGCGAGGACGCCGCGCCCGGATGTCGCCGCCGTCCTGCCCGCGCTCGGCAGCTGCGCGGAGGCGGGCTACGAGGCCCGTTTTCCGATGCTGCCCGGCGACGACGGCACGCACGACCTCCGCGTCGTCTTCCGCGCCGTTGACGGCCGCATGCGCACGATCAGCATCACGTTCGAGTGGGCGCGGTAGCCGGAGTATCGTCGCGACATGCGCCGGGCGCGTCTCTTCCTCCTGGGTCTCGTCCTCGTGTCCCTCGTCGAAGCCGCCCGCCAGTGGAACTCGGCGCCGGGCCGAGTCCCGTCCCACTTCGACGCGGCCGGCCGCCCGAACGCCTGGTCCTCCCGGGACGAATTCTTCTTCCTGCAGGTCGGGGTGACGCTCGGCATCGCGGCGCTCTTCATCGGACTCCCCTGGCTCCTGAGGTCCACGCCGGCGAGCTTGATCAACCTCCCGAACAAGAGCTACTGGCTCGCGCCGGAGCGGCGCGAGGAGACGATGGACCGGCTCGTGTCGTACTTCGACGTCTTCGCGTCCGCGACCGTGCTGCTCCTCCTCGTGGTCTTCGAGCTGACGTCCCTCGCGAGCCGCGGCGGAGGTCTGTCTACTAACTACTTTCTGCCGGTGCTCGTGTCGTATCTCGTGTTCTCGGCCGGCTGGACGGTGGCGCTGATCCGGACGTTCGCGCACGTCCCAAATTGGAAGTGATCCCGGCGAGCCAGCCACATTCGCGCCCGCGCGGACGGCCGCATGTGGACGATCCACCTAACATGCGAGTGCGTGCCGTCACGACCTCATCGCGACCGCAAGAAAGGGGTCACCCATGAAACGTCGGATACTGATCCTGGTAGTCGCTCTCGTTGGTCCCGGAAGGAATGCAGAAGCGTCGGAGGTCCATGCGATTGACGCCGTAACGAAGGACTGGCTTGACGCTGGCTCGAAGTTTTTCGGCGCGCTCGGAATCCTCATCGCCGGGGTCGGTCTCTACCGAAGTGCGCGCACTCGCGGAGAGGACCTCCGCTGGCGGCAGGCGACCGCCGCCCACGACGCGTTGTCCGAAATCCACAAACATCCTGAGGCGTCTAAGGCCATAGACATCATGGACTGCCATCTCGCGGGGCACGCGATCAGGATACGAGTCGCCGACAATTCAAAGGAAGCGGTTCTCACTCTCGACGCCGTCTGTTCCGCGCTAGCAACCCCAGGCGAAGGCAACGACGTTGACCACGAGCTCTACCGATGCTTCGACTGGTTGTTCTACTTCGTCGACAGGTCCGGATTCATGGTCAGAAACCACTTCGTTCAGTTCGGCGACATCGCGGGCCCGCTCGCCCCATATGCCAAGCTGCTCCGTGATCGGTGGGACAGTTTCTCTTCGCTTGCGTCGGTTCACAATTACAGCGACGCGGATGTCCTATTGCGCCGGATCACGAGTGAAAGTCGAGCGCTGCAATGAAGCGCTTTACGCTCGTGGGTCTGCGGCGTTTTCTTCCCAGTCGGCGTCGCCCTGGCACTCTTCCGGTGCCTGCGCGTCAGTCCCGCGACAGGACGTCGCGGTAGGCGTTGATGACGAGGCGCTTCGGCTTCTTCGGCAGCCGGATCTCGAAGTTCGCCGGGACGGTCGCGGGGCCGTTCATCTGGAGCGTCCCGAGGCGGACGAGGTCTCCCTTGTCGAACTCCACATAGAGAGGAACCAGGCTGATGAAGCCGGGCGAGACGTCGCTCTGGCTGACCTCGCCCGCGATCCGGTATTTCCCGCCTCCTTCGTCCTTGAACTCGAGCTTGTTCGAGAAACGCGGGATCTCGGTGCCGTGGACCCACTGGTCGAAGAACCAGTCCAGCTTGCCGTTCTTCTTCAGGTCCATCGTGGGAACGATATGGCGCTCCGCGACCGCCATGAAGTCGTCCGTGGAGGGGTTTCTCCCCGCCCAGGTGGACGTGAAGTCCTTCATCATCGCGATGAAACGCGTGTCGGAGTTCTTGTCTTTCGTGTCCCACATGAGCATCCGCAGCATGTGGAGCACGTATCCGCCCTTCGAGTACACGAGCGCCTGGTACGCGCCCGGGTCGCGCCGGTCGGCGAGCCGGAACCCGAGCGTGATGGGGCCGACGTCCGCGTTGGGCTGATGCCCGAGGCGCGGCGTCTCGAGAATGCGTTTTCGCGCCCCGTTCCAGAAAGCCACGTAGTTCTTGACGCCCTGGGTCTGCTGCACGGCCAGCGCGGCCGAGAACTCCGCGAATCCCTCCGAGAGCCACTGGTCGTGATACGTGGCCCACCCCACGTGGTGGCCCCACCACTGGTGCGAGAACTCGTGGTAGCCGACCTCGTCCACGAACGACGACGCCCCAGCGAGGCCGAGCTGCTGCCGCGTGAGCGAACCGAGAAACGCGATGTAGGGCAGGAAGACGAGCGACGGCCACGACTGGCCGAAGTTCCACTGCGTCTGCTGCGTGATGGAGATCTCCTTGCGCGGGAGCGGGCCGAAGAACGTCTCGAAGGTCCGTGCCGAGTTGATGCCGTCCACGAGCGCCGAATCGGCGAGCTTCTCCGTGTTGAACCGCGCCAGCTCGAGCACGTTCTCGAGCTCGCGCGCGAAAGACGGTTTGCCGGGGTTCGTGAAGACGCGGATGTCGAACCCCGTTTCGGCGTCCTTCTTCTCGAGCTTCCTGAAGCGCCCGTAGTTGAAGCCGGCCACCCGGATCGGCGACTCGACTTTCCATCGGCTGAAGGCGGCGTCTTTCTCGGCTCTGGACTCCACGCGCGTGCCGACGGAGACCACCTCGTACTTCGGCGGAACCCGGTACGTCAGGTCGAACGTGGCCGGCCGCGCGAACGTGCCGAAGTTCGGGTACCAGCTCTGGCGCGCGCTCACGTAGAAGTTGCCGTCGCCGGCGTCCTCCAGGACGCTCTCGCCGGAGTAGCGGATCGACAGCGTTCCGGTGTCCCCCGCGTTCATCGGCGCGGGCAGCACGACCGCGAAGCCTCCCTCCCGGATGAACTCCACGGGCTTCGGGACCTCGTCACCCGCCGAGAACGACACGTCGCTGACGTGCAGCTTCGAGTAGAGGTGAAGGCGCAGGAGCTGCGTTCCCGGCCGCGACACCCTGAAGCGAATCGCGGTGGTGCCTTCGAGGTCGGAGTTCTTCTTGATCCGCGTCTCGATCGTGAAATGCAGGGCCTCGGCCGGGGACAGATCGGCCCCGCGTCCGTGCCGGGCCGCGTCCTTCGTCGGGCCGAGGTACCAGAACCCCCCGTGCTGGTCGTCGAACGAAAGGAACAGCACCGTTTCGTCGCCCAGAAGGGATCCGAGGCCGAGGCTCTCGATCCCGCGCGGGTCCACGGCCATGAGGGCGGACGGAAGCTTCTTCCCTTCCGTGAACGCGAGGAATGCGCCGCCCGAGGCGGGCGTCTTCTCGACGAGGTCGGCGAGGAGGCGGAGACGGAGGTTCGGGCGACGCTCCTTGCGTTCGCGCTTCCAGAACCCTTCCCAGACGGAGACCGCTTTCTGGGCGGACGCGGTCGCCGGCGTGCCGCCCTTCTTGATCTCGTCCGCGGTCCCGTCGGTGAAGAGAAGGACGAGCTCCTCGAACGAGTCCGTCAGGACCGAGAAGCTCTTGTTTTCGGTCACGATGGCGAGGTGCCGCCTCTCGGACTCGCGGGCCGGTGTGAGCATGTAGCGGCCCTTCCCCTCGAAAACAGCGCCCAGCACGCGGCCCCGCACGGGCGGCAGGAGCCAGAAGAGTCCCGATTCGAAC
>JBGQDL010000148.1:0-10451 GCA_041495865.1 Thermoanaerobaculia bacterium
CCGCGTTTGCCCGTCAGGTCGCGGATCGCCTTGCCGACGTCCGTCGTCGTGTAGTCGATCGCCTCGTCCGCCCCGAGCTCCTTTGCCCGGGCGCGCTTCTCGGCCGAGGACGACGTGACGAAGACGCGCGACGCCCCGCAGAGCTTCGCGATCTGGACGGCGAACGTCGAGACCCCGCCGCCGACGCCGTGCACGAGCACCGTCTCCCCCGGCCGGAGCGCCGCGCGGGTCACCAGCAGGCGCCACGCGGTGAGCGCGGCGAGGGGAAACGCCGCAGCCTTCTCCGGCGAAAGGCGCCGGGGCGCCGGGTAGACGTTCGCGCGCGGCACGGCGACCTTCTCGGCGAACGTGCCGGGCAGGTGCTCGCCGAGGATCCGAAAGCTCACGCAGAGGCTGCGCTCGCCCGCGAGGCAGAATTCGCACGCGCCGCACGAGAGGCCGGGCTGGAGCACGACGCGCGTGCCGGGCGCGGGGCCGTTCACGCCCGCCCCGAGCGCCTCGACGACCCCCGCGCCATCGGCGCCCGGCACGTGCGGAAAGGCGACCGGGACGCCGGGGATGCCGTCCCTCACGAAGAGGTCGAGCCGGTTGAGCGCGGCCGCCTCGATCCTCACGAGCACCTCGCCCGCGCCCGGCACGGGCTCGGGCTGGTCGCCGAACGCGAGGACATCGTTGCCGCCGTGCGCCGTGAAGAAGACTGCTTTCATCGTCGCCTCCCGGGAGCCGAGATTAGCCCACGACGCCGTCGTTCATAATGCAAGGCTCCGGCGCTCCGAGCGCCCGGAAAGGAGCCGCATGAGGGCCTGGGAAATCCGCCAGAAAAGAGCGCAGAAGCGGGCTCGCGAGCTCGCGCGCAAGGACAAGAACAAGCACGCGAAGGAGACGTCCACCTTCCGGCTCGTCGTCGCCGGGCGCGAGGGGGACGCCGCCGTCGTGGAGTCGGTCATCGTGAAAAACCCGGACGAGTCGGTCGCCGAAGCGACGTTCGACGAGATCGAGCTCGGAATCACCTTGATCGTCGAGGGCGAGCGCGGGCTCATCCAGCGCGTCGTGGTCGAGGAGAAGCTGGAGCTCACCGAACCGGAGCTGGTGCGCGAGGTGCGCGTCCGACTCCTCTAGCCTTTCCGCCGGCGAGCCGCGCCGCGACCGCGTCGCCTGCCTCCGCCGTCGAGAGCTTTCCCCCGAGGTCCCGCGTCGTTTCCCCCGCCGCGACGCAAGCCGCGACGGCGCCCTCGACGCGTTCCGCGAGATCCGGCCGTCCGAGGTGCGCGAGGAGCATTCCGACGCTGCGGATCGACCCGAAGGGGTTCGCGAGTCCTTTGCCCGCGAGGTCCGGCGCCGAGCCGTGCACGGGCTCGAATACGGACGTTAGCCCCGGATGGACGTTTCCCGAGGGCGCGAGGCCGAGGCCGCCCTGCAGGGCGGCGCCCAGATCGGACAAGACGTCGCCGAGCAGGTTGTTCGTGACGACGACGTCGAGCGAGGCCGGATCGCGCACCATTTCGTGGGCGAGGGCGTCGGCGAACATGTGCCGGCCGTCGCACGAGGGAAACGTCCCGACCAGCTCGAAGAAGACGCGGTGCCACAGACCGCCGCCTCGCTTCTGGACGTTGTGCTTGTCGGCAAGGAGGACCCGCGGGCGGCGCCCGAGGCGCCGGGGCTTGTCGAAGGTCTCCGCGAAGGCGAGGGCCATGCGGCAGATCCGCTCGACGCAGCGGCGGGTCGTGACGTCCTCCTCGACCGCCTCTTCGTCCGGGGTTCCGGCCTTCGAGACCCGCCCGCGGCCCGAGTAGGCGCCTTCCGTGTTTTCGCGGAACAGGACGAAATCCACGTCGGCGGCGCGCGCGTTCCTGAGCGGGACGACGGAGTCGTGGAGGGCGCGCACGGGACGGACGTTCGCGAAGAGGTCGAGGCGGCGGCGCATGCCGAGCAGGATCTCGTCGGCATGCCGCCCGTCCGGAACGCGCGGGTCGCCGAACGCTCCGGCGAGGACGGCGTCGAAGTCGCGCGCGAGCATTTCGAAGGCGCCCTCAGGGATCGTCTCTCCCGTCGTCAGGAAGTGATCGGCACCCCAGGGAAAGACAGAGATTTCTGCAATGTTCGCCACCGCGCCGAGCACTTTCAGCGCTTCGCGCGTCACCTCGGGGCCGATGCCGTCGCCGGGCACGACCGCGATCCGCACCGCGGCTCGCCTACCCCTCGAGCGCGAGGAGCGCCGCGAGCAGCTCGCCGCCGTCCGGGAAGCGGTCCGGGCGGTGGCGCGCCATCGTTCGCATGAGGATCGCGACCTCCCCCTCCGTGAGGAAGGGCGCGTAAGGGCGGGGATCGTCGGGATCGCGCTCGAGCCTCGCGACGAGGACGTCGTCGCCCACATAAGGCCACCGGCCCGTCGCCAGCGTGTAGAACGCGGCGCCGAGCGAATAGACGTCGGAGGCCGGGCTCGGCATCTCGCCGCGCAGCACTTCGGGCGGGAAGAAAGCCGGGCTGCCGATGAGCTTGGACGTGCCGCCCGCGTCGGCCTGGGGAAGCGCGAGGCCGAAATCGAGGATGCGCAGCGTGTCGTGCTCGTCGAGGATCAGGTTCGCGGGCTTGAGGTCGCGGTGCAGGATGCCCTTCGCGTGGGCGGCCGCAATGCCGCGCGTCGCCTGCACGAACCAGCTTCTCCAGTTCTTTCGCACCCTTTCGGAGTCCTTCTTGATGAGCTTCTGGAGGTTCGGCCCCTCGAGGTACTCCATCGCCAGATACAGGCTGCCGAAACCGTCTCCGTAGTCGTAGAGCGCGACGACGTTCGGGTGCTTGAGCGCCGCGATCGCCTTGGCCTCGCGCTTGAAGTAGCGCATCGCCGTCTCGTCGCCGCGAAGCTGCCAGGGCAGGATCTTGAGCGCGACGAACCGGTCCAGCTTCTTGTCGAGGGCCTTGTGCACGACGCCCATGCCGCCACGCCCCAGCTCGGAGAGGATCTCGTATCGCGACTCGGGCGTTTCGGGCAGGCCGAATCCCAGCGTGGACCTGGCGGGCGGCGGGGCCGGGGTCGCGATACGCAGCCGCGGGGGCTGCACGGGCGACGGCGGAGAGGGGCCCGCGGACGTCGGATACGACCCCGACTTGTGCACGGCCGGCGTCCGGATGAGCGCCGCGGGCATGGAATCCACTCGCTCCTCGACGAGGGGCACGGGACGCACCGCGGCGCCCTCGAGCACCGAGGGGTCGAACGCCGCGATCCGCCCCAGCTCCACGCCCTCTCCGGAATCGCCGGACGCGCGAATGGCCTCGAGGAGCGTCATGTGGAGCGGGAGATTGTCGGCCTCGACCTTCCCGCGCCCGATCAGCTCGCGCAGGACGTGCACCGCGTCCTGGTTCTCGCCCGCCGCCAGATGCGCGCGCGCGAGCTGGTGGAACACCTCGGCGAGTCCCGGCTCGCTGCGCGGAACGCCGGTGAGGTACTCCCACGCCTTCTCGCGATGCCCGGAGCGGATGGCGCACCGGGCGGCCTCGAGGCCGCGCCCCGTGCGGAGGAAGAGCTGGGCCGCCTCGTCGAACTTTCCGCCGGCCTCGAGCGCGGCGGCCGCCGCGGGCAGGCGGCCGGCGACTCGAAAGAGCTCCGCTGCCCGGTCATAGTCCTTGAGCTCGCTGTAGAGGGCCGCCGCCTTCTCGACCTGTCCCGACGCCGAGAAGGCCTCGGCCGCCGCCGCACGATTCCCGCCGCGCTGGTACAGGATCGCGGCTTTTTCGGGGCGCCCCGCTTCCTTCCACGCGTCCGCCGCACGCCCGAAGTCCCCCGCCTTCTCGAAGAGGCCCGCCGCGCGCAGCGCCTGTCCCGCCCGCCCCCACGCGTCCGCCGCGGACTCGAGGTCGCCGCGGCGTTCGGCCTCTCGCGCGAGAAGTTCCTGCGCTCCCTTCTCGTCACCGGCGCGCGCCGCCGCGAGAGCGGCCTTCGTGAGCGCGCCGCTTCTCTCGAAGGACTGGATCGCCTCCGACGGCCGGCCGCTCTCCACGAAGAGCTCGCCCGCGAGCAGGTGCTCCTGCGCGTTCCGGTATGCCTCGGCGGCCTCCCCGGGCCGTCCCGCGTTGCGATAGGCATCCGCGGCCCTTCTCCAGAGGGCCGCCTTCACGGGTCCCTGAGGCGTGGCCTCGGCAAGCCGCCGGCAGGACTCCGCGAGAGAGCCGTGGTCCGAGAGCGCCTCGGCGATCTCGGCGAGCCGGTCCCAGCGGGACGCAGCGCGCGCGAGCTGGAGCGCCTTCTTTCCGAGCTCCTCGGCGACCGCCGCCTCGCCGGCGGCTTCCCATGCGCGCGAGGCCTCCCACGCGTAGGCATCCCCGGACTCCTCGTACAGCCGCGCGGCTTCGCGGGCATTCCCGTCGCGCTGCTCGAGCGCGGCGAGCCGGGGCCACGCCCGGGCCTTCCGGAACATCCGGCGCGCGCGCCGGGTGTCACCCGCCTTCAGGTACGCGTCGCCGGCCCTGGACCAGTCCCTGGCGTCCTGAAACCCCCGAGCGGCGGAGACCTCGGCAGGCGCCGGCTGGCCGAGACGGATCGCGAAGAGACAGACGAGGAGCCCTCCGATGTCGATCGTGAAGCGAAGCGTGGCCGTGCGTTGAAGGAGCCGGTACAGCGGCGAGGCGCCCAGGTCACGAGCCCCGGCGTGCAGCATCGGCTGGTGCGTGAGAAGGTCCACGGCGTTCAGGATCTGGTCGAGGTGGGCGGCCACGAGGAAGCCGACGCCCACCATGACGACGAGAAGCGAGGAGCGGAGCCACTCGCCGACCGCAACGCCGCGCAGGTTGAGCGCCTTCACGATGACCCGGCCGAGAATCAGCACCACGAGGACCGCGCCGATCTCCGGCGCGAAGTAGAAGCGCTCCTCGACGAGCCGGCGAGCGAGGTCGCTCGTGGCCGTATTCGCGCGCGCCCAGTCCACCGCGCGCACGAGCCCGAATTGGGCCGCGACGGCGAGGATCAGCGTGGGGAGGTCGTCTTTCCAGCTTCTGGACGCCACGGGTGCTCGATTATGAGCGCTTCCCGCTCCTCGGTTCTCGAAGTCGCTTCGGGCGCGGTACAGTCGTACCCGGATGCGCCCGGCGACCCCGATCCTTCTCGCTGCGGCCCTCGCGGCGGCCCTTCCGGCCACCGCGCAGTCGTATTCCGACCCGGGCACGGGCTACGGAGCGGACGCCGGATACACGAGCGGACGCGACGCGGAGTCGGGCGGCGCCACGGGCGGAGTCCACGCGCGCCTGCGCCTCACCGGCGGAATCGGTCTCGAGCTGTCGGCGGGGTACCGGCGGGACGCGTTCGCGACCGACGGCGCGCGCGTCCTCACCGTGAACGAGGTCCCTGTCACGGTCTCGTTCCTCACGTTCTTCCTGACGAACGGCGGCGTGCAGCCGTACCTTCTCGCCGGCATCGGCTACACCTGGGCGAAGCCGCGGGGCGAAGGGACGAACGCCGGCACCCCGTATCCCGCGGAGAACCTCTTCGCGCTTCACGTCGGGGCGGGCGTGGACGTGAGGACGGGCTTCAGAACGTCGGTATTCCTCGACGGCCGCTACGTCTTCGTCGACGTCAAAGCGGTCAAGGCTCTTCCGAACCAGCCGAAGGCCGACTATCTCCGCATCGCGGCGGGCTTCAACGTCGACTTCTAGACGGCGTCCGGTCCGAGGCCGGTCACGAGCCGGCTGAACGTCACGGCATCGACGTTGCCGCCCGACAGCACGACGCCCACGCGTTTGCCCGAAAGGCCCGGCACGCGGCCCGACAGCACGCCCGCGAAGGCCGCGGTCGCGCCCGGTTCGACGACGAGCTTCATCGCCGTGAAGAAAAGCGACATGGCGCGCGCGAGCTCGAGGTCGCTCACGGTGACGACGTTCTCGACCAGGGCGTTGACGAGCGCGAACGTGTGGGCGCCCGGCATCGTGGTCTGAAGGCAGTCCGCGATCGTCTGAGGAACGGGGATCGACACGGGGTGACCCGCGGCGAGCGAGCGCACGAAGTCGTCGCCCGCCTCCGGCTCGACGCCGAAGACGCGAGCCGACGGCCGGACCGCCTTCACCGCCACGGCGACGCCCGAAAGAAGCCCGCCGCCGCCGAGCGGCGTGAGGACCGCGTCGAGGTCCGGCACGTCCTCGAGCAATTCGAGCCCGGCCGTGCCCTGCCCCGCGATGACGGCCACGTCGTCGAACGGCGGAACGAGGATGCGGCCTTCGTCCGCGACGATCTCCCGCGCGATCTTCTCGCGGCTCTCCTCGGCGCGATCGTAGAGGCGCACCTCGGCTCCGTAACCGCGCGTGGCGGCGAGCTTGAGAGCGGGCGCGTCGCGCGGCATGACGATGACGGCCGAGACGCCGAGCTCCCGGGCCGCGAGCGCGACGGCCTGCGCGTGGTTGCCCGAGGAAAACGCCACGACGCCACGCTTCCTTTCCTCCGGCGTCAGAAGCGCCAGCCGCGAGAACGCGCCGCGCGCTTTGAACGCCCCCACGCGCTGAAACGTCTCGCACTTGAAGAAGAGGCTGCACCCGGCGCGCGCGGAAAGACGGCGCGAGGTCATCACCGGCGTCCGGTGCACGTGCCCGGCAATTCGCTCCCGCGCGGCCTTCACATCGTCGAAAGTCACGGGCAGGCTCACGCCTTCTTCTCCCTTTCCCGCGGCGCTAAGGCGACGCCGCAGAGGCGGTCGGCTTCGGAGGTGGCGGCGTCGATCGCCGCGGCCGCGCGCGCGAGGAACGCCTCCTCGGCCTCGCCGACGGCGCGCTCGAGCGGCGGCCCGAAGACCACGACACATCTCGAAAACGGCTTCGGCACCAGGAAACGGTCCCAGGAATTCAGGAACAGCGGGCGCGTAGACGAGGACGCGGACGGCAGGACGACCCCATTCCCCTCTTCGGCGAGCGTGAGGATCCCGCGCTTGCAGCGTCGGGCCGGGCCACGAGGTCCATCGGGAGTGAGGGCGCCGCCGGGCGCTCCCTTCAAGGCCTCGAGGAACTCCAGGACGGCGAGGTCGCCGTCCTTCGAGGACGACCCGCGCGCGGCCTTGAAGCCCCAGAGCGCGAGAAACGTCGCGATGATCTCCCCGTCGTCGCTCTTCGACGCCATCGTGACGAAGCCCTGGCCCCGATGCGCGAGGATTCCACCGACCATCCGCTGATGCCAGATGGCGTGCAGCGGCTTTTTCCCGCGGGCCCGCACGGCAGAACGGTGCTTCTCGCCGACGATCGCGAGGCGCAGCGTCAGGCGGTAGAGTGAGACCGCCAGGAAGACGAGAAAGCCCAGGATGCGGGAGCGCACGCGGGACCGATTATGCTGTCGTCATGCGCCTCGTCGCCGAGAGCCTCTCGCGCTCCTTCGGTCGCCGTGCCTTCGGGCCGGTTTCTTTCAGCGTCGAGACCGGGCGCGTCCTCGGCGTCGCGGGAGAAAACGGGAGCGGAAAGACCACCTTGCTGAAGACCCTCGCGGGGCTGATTCGGCCGAGCGGAGGGCGAGCGAGGATTTTCTTGGATGGTGAAGAGGCCGGGGAGGGCTGGGAGCCGCGCGACGTTCCCTGGCGCATCGGGTGGGTGGCGCCGGATCTCGCCCTCTATGGAGAGCTGACAGCCGAAGAGAACCTGACCTTCTTCGAAAAAGTCCGCGGCCTGGCGCCGGCTCCCGGCCTCGTGCGCGCGTTGCTCGAAGGGGTCGGCCTTCCGCCCGAATCCCATTCTAAGAAATCTCTCTCCTCTCTCTCGACCGGCCAGCGCCAGCGCGTCAAACTCGCGTTCGCGACGCTGCACGAGCCCGATCTTCTCCTCCTCGACGAGCCGGGCGCGAATCTCGACGAGGCGGGGCGTTCCATCGTTCAGAAGGTCGTCGCCGAGCAGCGGCTCCGGGGAATCACCGTGATCGCCTCGAACGACCCGCGCGATCTCGCGCTCACGGACGAAAGAGTGACGCTCTCGTGAGCGCGCCGCGCCCGGCTGCCGGAATCCTCCCGGCGGCCATCGCCGTGTTCGGGCGGGAGCTCCTCGCGGAGTGGCGGACGCGCGTGGCCGTGAACTCGCTCTTCCTCTTCGCCTTCGCCGTTCTCGTCCTCGTAGCCTACGCCGTGGGCCCTACGCGCCTCTCCCCGGAGGACAGGCCCACCGTGAACGCCGTT
Organism: Thermoanaerobaculia bacterium; assembly: GCA_041495865.1. Classification (GTDB taxonomy): domain Bacteria; phylum Acidobacteriota; class Thermoanaerobaculia; order UBA5066; family UBA5066; genus Fen-183. The sequence continues at coordinate 8,127 of JBGQDL010000148.1, forward strand.
CTTCTCTGGATCGTCCTCTTCTTCTCCGCGATGACGGGCCTTTCGCGCACGTTCGTTCACGAAGAGGACGCGGGAACCGCCGCGGCCCTGAGGTTGTCGGCGCCCCCGCCGGGCGTTCTCCTCGGGAAGCTCTTCGCGAACGTGGTGCTGCTCGGCGCGGTGACCGCCTTCATCGTGCCGCTCTTCGTCGTCTTCATGGGCTTCGAGATCAGGGATCCGCTGCTCTTCGTTCTCCTCCTTCTGCTCGGAACATTCGGGCTCGCTTCGGCCTCCACGTTCACGGCGGCGCTCGTCTCGAAGGCGAGTGCCAAAGGGGCACTCTTCGCAGTCCTCGCGATCCCCCTCCTCCTGCCTCCCCTGGTCGGCTGCGTCCTCGCGACCCGGGTCGCGGCCACGCAGGCGGATTTCTCGGCCGGAGTCGATTTTCTGAGGCTGCTCGTGGCCTACGACGGGGTCGTCACGACGGCGGCGTTCTTGCTCTTCGATGCCGTCTGGCGGGAATGAATCGGGCGCCGGGAACGTCCCAGGGGCCCGGAAAAATGATTCGCCTGCTTTAGAGAACGATTCTCGATAGGGCGGTATCATGAAGGGCGTGAAGAGCCTCGGTTTCTTCCTCAAGGCCCTCCTGGGAATCGGGATGGCCGCGATCTGCTGGGGGGCGTTCCTGTGGGCGCGCCCCGCCCAGAGCTTCGTCGGCGAATCCTCGCGGATCGTCTTCTTCCACGTGCCGATGGCGTGGGTCTCGACCCTGGCGTTCTTCGTCGCGGCGTGGCACTCGGCCCAGTACCTTCGGAAGCGCCGGATGGAGAACGACGACGCGGCCGCGGGCGCGGCGCGCCTCGGCTTCGTCTTCTGCGTGCTGGCCACCGTCACGGGCTCGATCTTCGCCCGGGTGATGTGGAACTCGTACTGGAACTGGGACCCGCGCGAGACGTCCATCGTGCTCCTGCTCCTCGTCTACGGCGCGTACCTGGGCCTGAGGGGAGCGCTCGACGATCCGGAGCGGCGCGCGACGCTTTCGGCGGCCTACGCCCTCGTCGCGGTCGTGACGGTGCCGTTCCTCACGTTCGCCGTCCCGCGCATGTACCAGTCGCTCCATCCCGACACCGTGATCAACACCCGCGGCAAGGTCGAGATGTCCGCGGACATCAAGACCGTGTTCTTTTCCTCGATGGTCGCGTTCATGGCGCTGTTCTACTGGATGTGGAATCTCGACCGGCGCGTCTCCCGCATCGTGCGCGAGAGGTCGGCATGAGCGGCGCTCTCGGCTACGTCGCGGCGGTCAACATCGTGATCTGGGCCGGAATCTTCGGCTACCTCGTCTACCTCGACCGGAAGGTCCGGGCCGCCTCCAGGCCCAATCAGGAGTAACCAAATGAAACGCGCGTATTGGGCCGGCGCGGTCCTCGTCCTCGGCTTCCTCGTCCTCGGTCTGTCCACGTTCTCGCGCTCGATGACGCAGTACGTCTCGTTCGCGGAGGCGAAGGAGTCACCCCGCACCGTGCAGGTGATGGGCGCCCTCGAGAAGGGCACGTCTCACTACGACACGGGCTCGAAGACGCTGTACTTCACGCTCCTCGACCCGAAGACGAACGAGCCGATCGCGGTCTCCTATACGGACGTGAAGCCCGCGAACTTCGAGGACGCCGTCTCCATCGTGGCGATCGGCCGTTACAAGAACGGCGTCTTCGCCGCCGAAAAGCTCCTGGTCAAGTGCCCCTCGAAGTACCAGGGCGAGGAGATCGAAAAACAGTACGGCGCCAAGAAGGCCTGAGGTCACGCCATGAGCAATCTCCCCGGCCTTCTCGGCTTCGCGCCGGGCACGCTCGCGATCTGGGCGGCCATGCTCTTCGGAGTCACCTGCGCCCTCGCCTACCTGCGTTCGATGCGCGCAGGGGGAGCGGGAAATACAGATTTGCTTAGAAAGGGTAAGAGGGGCTCCGGCGCGGTCGAAGCGACGGCCGATCCGGGCGCCCTATTACCATTCGCAGAGAATCTCTCTCCGAATCTTCTCTTCGCGCGGCGTCTGTATTACGCCTATGTCTTCTCGATTCTCCTCGCGTCGTTCCTCCTCCTGACGCGGCTCATCTCGCACGACTTCCGGATCTCCTACGTGGCGTCGTACTCGGGGCGCGACCTGCCTTTCTACTACCTCTTCTCGACGTTCTGGGCCGGACAGGAAGGCTCGTTCCTGCTCTGGCTGTTCTGGGGCGCGCTCATCGGGCTTTTCGTGCTCCGGTCGGCGAAAGAGCAGGAAGCGCCCGTGATGGTGGTTTACATTGCGTCGTTCATCGGAATCGTCGCGATCCTCGTCAAGCAGTCCCC
>JBGQDL010000149.1:0-10433 GCA_041495865.1 Thermoanaerobaculia bacterium
AGCCCTGGAGCTGGGGCCCGACTACTACCAGGGCATCATCCGCGAGTACCAGAAGAGGCGCGATACGCTGTACGAGGGGCTCTCGAAGATCCCCGGTGTGTTCCTCCGAAAGCCCGAGGGAGCCTTCTACTTCATCGCGCGCCTGCCCGTTCAGGACAGCGACGACTTCGCGGCCTGGCTCCTGACGGACTTCGCCCTCGGCGGAAAGACCGTCATGGTCGCGCCCGCCAGCGGCTTCTACGTCACCCCGGGCCTCGGCCTCGACGAGATCCGCATCGCGTACGTCCTGAAGGAAGACGACCTCAGAGACGCCGTGAGGATCCTCGCGGCAGCGCTCCCGGCGTATCGGAAGGCGAAGGGGTTGGGCGCCTGACGCCTCAGCCTTTCGTCTTCCTCTTCAGCTTCGCCGCCGCCTCCCCTGCCGGAACGTCGATCTGGGCTTTCTGGATGGTTCCGGAGTAATCGACGTAGATCGACTTCCACTCGCTGAACACGTCGAGGGCGGCGAGGCCCGCCTCGCGGTGTCCGTTGCCCGTCTTCTTGGTTCCGCCGAATGGAAGGTGCGTCTCGGCGCCGATCGTCGGAAGATTCACGTAGAAGATTCCGGCCTCGAGATCGCGCATCGCGACGAAGGCCTTGTTCACGTCCTGCGTGAAGATGGCCGACGAGAGGCCGTACTCGCTGTCGTTCGCGATGTCGATGCCCTCTTCGAGCGACCCGATCGGAAGGATGGAGGTGACGGGCCCGTAGATCTCCTCGCGCGCGATGCGCATCGCGCGGTGGCAGTCGCCGAACACGGTCGGCGCCACGAACCAGCCCTTTTCGTGCGCTTTGCCCACGAGCCGCCGGCCGCCGGCGACGCATTTCGCGCCCTCGGCCATTCCGATTGCGATGTAGTCGAGAACCGTGTCGAGCTGGCTCTCGTTGATGGACGGCCCCATCTCGATTTTCTCGTCGAGGCCGCTGCCGACCTTCAACGCGCTGGCGCGCGCGGCGAGCATCGCCGTGAACTTCCGGACGACCTTCTTGTGGACGAGGAGGCGCGAGGACGCCGTGCAGCGCTGGCCGCTGGTGCCGAACGCGCCCCAGATCGCGCCGTCGACGGCGAGCTCGAGGTTCGCGTCGTCCATGACGAGGATCGGGTTCTTGCCGCCCATCTCGAGGTGGACGTGCTTGAAGGAGGGCGCGCAGGCCTCGTTGATCGTCTGGCCCACCGCCGTCGAGCCCGTGAAGGAGACGACCTTGACGCGGGGGTCCCTGAGAAGCGGCATGCCTACTTTCGTGCCGCTGCCCGTGACGACATTGAAGACGCCGGCGGGGAGGCCGGCGTCCTCGAGAGCGCCCGCGAAGTTCACGACCGACAGCGGCGTATCGGTTGCGGGCTTGATGACGACCGTGTTGCCACACACGAGCGCGGCCGTCGACTTCCAGGCCGGGATCGCCATCGGGAAGTTCCACGGCGTGATGAACGCGCAGACGCCGATCGGCGACCGCACCGACATCGCGAACTTGTTCGGCAGCTCCGAGGGCGTCGTCTGCCCGTGCAGGCGCCGGCCCTCGCCGCCCATGAGGAAGGCCATGTCGATGGCTTCCTGAACGTCGCCCCGGGCCTCCTTGAGGACCTTCCCCATCTCGCGCGTCATGTCGCGCGCGTATCGCTCCTTGCGGTCGCGCAGGATCTCGCCGAGACGGTAGAGGATCTCACCGCGCTGCGGGCCGGGTACGAGGCGCCAGGACGTGTAGGCCTCCGCGGCGACGTCGACCGCTTCTTTCGCGTCGCGCTCGTCGGAATCGGCGAAGCGGCCGATCAGGTCGGTGACGTCCGCGGGGTTGCGGTTCTCGAACGTGCGGCCGGAGCGGGCCGGGACCCACTTCCCCGCGATCCAGTTTCCGTGGATGGGTGCGGACGAGGCCATGTCGCTGCGTTCCTTTCGCGTGCGGATCAGCTCGACGGCGGCAGGGTCTCGGCCCGGCCGCTCATGTCGATGCGTCCTGTGAATCGGGCCCCCTCGCCGATGACGATGCGCGGGGCCCGGATGTTGCCTTCGAGAATACCGGTCGGGAGAAGCTCCACGCGCTCGTCGGCGCTCACGTTGCCGACGACGCGGCCGGCGATCGCGACGGTAGCGGCCGCGACCTCGGCAATCACAACGCCCTGCGGACCCACGCGGAACGCCCGCGAGATCTGCACGCGGCCCTCGACGCGCCCCTCCACGAGGACGTCCTCGTCCCCGAGAAGCTCTCCGTGAAACCGCATCTGCGCGCCGATGAAGGAGATCCGCGGGCCCGGCTCTTCGCGGCCCGCGGGCGCCGTACCGCCGCTCTTTCCGAAGATCGCCATCGCGCAGCGGTGAGTCTAACCGGCTCTGTTGCATCTTGACGTGATGCGGTTTGATGCGTATCGTGATGCACAGGAGCCGGTATGAAGGCCATCACGTTGCGCAACATTCCGCCGGACGTAGCCCGGGCCGTCGAGCGCCGCGCCTCGCGGGAGGGCCAGAGCCTGAACAAAGCCGTCCTCGAGCTCGTGGCCGAAGGCGCGGGTCTCAAGAGCCGCGCGCGGAAGGTAAGGCACACCGACCTCGACAGCCTTTTCGGGGTATGGTCGAGAAAGCAGGCCGACTCGTTCGACCGCCATCTTCGCGAGCTCCGGACCGTCGACCCCGAAGTCTGGAAATGACCCGGGTCCTGGCCGACACCTCGGCGTACTCGGCTTTCCTGCGCGGACACGCCGAAGTGGGTGACGCCCTGCGCGCGGCGGACGAGATCCGCTTGACGCCCGTCGTGCTCGGGGAGCTGATGGCCGGCTTTCGGGGAGGAACGAGGCGTCGCGCGAACGAGGACCAGCTGCGGTCCTTCCTTTCCTCGCCGCGAGTCGGCGTCCTCCCGATCGACGAGGACACGGCCGAACGCTATGCGGCCATCGTCTTTTCGCTGAGGTCGGCCGGGGAGCAGCTCGGCACGAACGACGTGTGGATCGCGGCCAGCGCCATGCAGCATGGGCTCACGGTCGTCACGACGGACGCGGACTTCCTCCTAATCCCCCAGATCCTCGTCGAGCACCATCCCGTCGGCTGATCCGCAGGCGCCGCCGCCAGGGAGGGTCCGGCTCTCACGTCGCCAGGTGAATCCGCTTGATGTAGGCCAGCTCCTCGATCTTGTCGGTCGAGCCGTTCAGCCCGCTGTCCTTGATCCCGCCGATCGGCAGGGAGTAGTCGCTGTAGAGCGGCCCCTCGTTGATCATGACCCGCCCGGCAGCCAGCTCCCCTCCGACGGCCGCCGCCGCCGCCGGCTCCCCGAAGACGCTGGCTCCCAGCCCGTAAGGGCTGTCGTTGGCCAGGGCCACGGCCTCCTCGATCGTGTCGAAGACGACGAAGGAACGGACAGGGGCAAAGGCCTCCTCGGTCCAGAGGAAGGGCTTCTCGTCCTCGCGCGCCCCCAGGATCTGCCCTTTCTCGAACTCGATCAGCGTGGGGAAAAAGAACGGAGAGTCGGCCCGGCCTCCAATGAGGAGACGGCCTCCGCGCTCCAGCGCCTCCTGGACCTGGTACGTCGCGATGTCCAGGCTTTCGTGCTTTCCGATGGGACCGATGTCGGTCTCCTCGTCGCGCGGGTCGCCCACCTTCAGCCCGCGGATCCCCTCGATGAGGCGCTCCCGGAAGTCCGGGGCGACCGAACGCTGCACGAGAAACCGCTTGGCGGCGATACAGAGCTGCCCGCTGTGCGCGAAGCCTCCGAGGAGGCCGGCGGCGGCGGCCTGCGCCAGATCCGCGCTCTCGAGCACGATGAACGGGTCGTTCCCCGCGAGCTCCGGCACGTACTTCTTCATCCGGCCTCCCACGTGGAGCATGCATTCCCCGAGGGTCTTTTTCGTCCTCTCGAGGTACGAGCCCATCTTGATCAGGTTGTCCTTCCCCACGGGGCTGGAGGCGTAGTGGACGAGGACGTCGACCTCGGGATTCTCGATGAACTCCCACGCGGCGTCCTCCCCGGGACACGTGGAGAACTGAACGCTCTCGGCCGGGCAATCGGCTTCGACGGCGATCTGGACGAGCCGCTGGCAGATGAGGGGAACCAGGCTCGAAGGCTTCTCCACCACGGCGTTCCCGGCCCCGAGAGCGCAGAGCATCGTGTAGAGCGGCACGACGAGAGGCGTGTTGCGCGGCGGGAGTACGGCGACGACGCCGTACGGCTCGCGGGTGAGGATGTTCCTCCCCGACGCGGCGGCGAGCTCCCGCGGCCTGAGGAGCTCGAGCCTTCGCTCGAGGTTCAAGGCGCTCGCGATGGCCCGGTCCATCTCCCACCGCGCGAACTTGCGGGGCTGGCCCCCTTCGCGGACCATCAGCTCCTCGAACTCGGGGCGGCGCTCCTCGAGCCGACGCGCCATGCGGCGCCCCAGCTCGGCGCGCTCCTCGAAGCTGGTCTTCCGCACCGCCGCCTTGGCCTGGAATGCCCGGTGGATCTTCGCGCGCAGGTCTCGGCGGGTGTCCTGCGCCACCTCGCCAATCACCTCGCCCGAGTACTTGTCGCGGATCTCAGACCTTCTGAGAGTCTGCATTTCGTGGCGGGATGCTAGCACCGCGCGCGCGGTTCACGCCGAGGTGAACAGCGCGGCGGCGTTGTCGAAGAGGATCTTCCGCCGCACCGCGTCCGAAAGGGGAAGCGAGAGGAAGTCCTCGACGTTCCGACGCATCGACCGGACTCCCTTCGACGGCCAGTCGGTTCCCCACAGGACGCGATCGGCGACCTCGGCGATGCGCGGAAGGACCGCGAGAAGCCTTGCCGGCGGGATCCCCGAGAGGTCCAGCCAGACGTTCGGGTGCCGCCTCGCGAGAAAGAACGCCGTGTCGTACCAGAGAGGGCGGCCGGCGTGGCAGAGGACGAGGGTCGTCCCGGGGAAGTCGACGGCCACGTCGTCGCACGCCATCGGGTCCGCGAAGACGTTGCGGGCGCCGGGGAAAATGGACGTCCCCGTGTGGATCAGGACGGGCCGCTTCGCCTCGCCCGCGAGGCGATAGACGTCGGCGAGAGCGGGGCAATCCGTCCGGTAGGCGTTGGCGGCCATCTCCATGTGGGGCGGGTGCAGCTTGATCGCGCCGAGGCGGTAGACGTCGAGAAGCCTCTTCACGTCCCCGGCGACGTCGCGCGAGTGCCGCGGGTGGATCCCCCCGACCGGGACGAGCCGGTCGCGGTGGCCGTCCACGTAGCGCGCGATCCAGGGATTGACGAGGTCGGTGATCCCGATGACGTCGGGCGCCACGGAGTTGATCAAGGCCGCCCGTGCGATCCCCTCCGCGTCCATCGCCCCGAGGAGTGCATCGGCCGAGCGCATGACCCGCCCGAGGAGGTCGAGGTCGTCCCGGCCGCCGAGCATGAAGCGGCGGGCTCCTTCGTTCATCTGGTCATGCGGACCGACGTGGATGTGGGCGTCGAAAACCGGGAAAACCGCTGACACGCGCGGGATGATAGCGGAGCCCATCCGGTGCTAACATGCCGACGGCTGACGCCCCGGGGTACGGCACGACGTTGCGAACCCTCTTCCTGCCGCCGACCTACCAGGACTCCGCGGAATCCGGCCGTCTGATCCTGCGCGACGGTTCCACCGCATTCATCCGCCCGTCGGTGCCGGGAGACCTCGACGCGCTGCGCGAGTTCTTCCATCAGCTCTCGTCGGAGTCGAAGCGGCGCCGCTTCTTCTCCGCCGCCGACCCCGCGGAGTCGCTCCTGGTGCGGCAGTGCGATTCGTCCAATCCCCGGGCGCAGCTCACGCTGATCGTGAGCCGGGTCGTCGAGGGCGCGTCCCGGATCATCGCGACCGGTTCCTACGTCGCGCGCGACGAGGCCAGCGCCGAGGTGGCCTTCGCCGTGGACGACGAGTTTCAGGGGAAGGGCCTCGGAGGCCTTCTTCTCGAGAGGCTCGCCCTCCTGGCGGCGCGGCACGGCTTCGTGCGCTTCTGGGCCCTGACCATGCTCGGGAACCAGATGATGCTGGAGACGTTCCGCCAGTCGGGCTTTCCGATTCACTCGAAGATCGAGGATGAATCCGTCGAGATCGACTTCTCCGTCGCTCCGAGCGAGGACAGCGTCAGCCGCTCGGAGATGAGGGACCGCGTCTTCACCACCGCGTCGCTCCGTCCCTTCTTCCAGCCGCGGTCCCTTGCCGTCGTCGCATCCCGCGACACCTCGGGCATCGGCATGCGCATCCTCGAGGCGCTGTCCAAGGGAGGATTCCAGGGCCCGGTCTACTCGGCCAGCCCGGCTCTGCCATCCGTCGCGCCGTGGCCGGCCTATCCCTCCGCACGAGAGCTCCCGCACGGGACCGATCTCGCCATCATGGTGTCACCGCGCGACGTGGTGCTGGAAGCCGTGGACGACTGCGCCGCCGCCGGGGTCCGAGCGCTCATCGTCGTCACGGCGGGATTCGCGGAGGTAGGCGCCGAGGGGCGCGCCCTGCAGGAGAGGCTCCTGGAGAAGGCTCGGGGTCACGGGATGCGGGTGGTCGGGCCCAATTCGATGGGCCTCCTGAACACCGATCCGGCCGTCCGGCTCAACGCCTCGCTCTCCCCGACTCTTCCGCCGAGCGGGAGCGTCGCGATGCTGTCCCAGAGCAGCGCGTTGGGCGTCGCCATGCTGGCCCTCGCGCGGCAGCGCCATCTGGGTATCTCGACGTTCATCAGCGTGGGAAACAAGGCCGACATCTCGGGCAACGACCTCCTGCAGTACTGGGAGGGCGACGAGGCGACGCGGGTCATCCTTCTCTACCTCGAATCGTTCGGGAACCCGCGCCGGTTCGCGCGGGTCGCCCGGGGCGTGAGCCGGGGGAAGCCGATCGTGGTCGTGAAACCGGGCCGCCGGCCGGCGAGCCTGGAGGCAGGATCGGGCGCGGCCACTCTCGTCGCGGACGACGCCGCAGTCGATGCGCTCTTCCGCCAGACGGGTGTCATCCGCGCCGAGACGCTGGACGAGATGTTCGACCTCGCCTCCGCGCTCGACCGGCAGCCCCTCCCGTCGGGGCGCCGCGTCGCGATCCTCTCGGACCGGAGCGGCCCCGGCACCCTCTGCGCGGGGGCCTGTGAGGCCGCACGCCTGTCCCTGCCTTCGCTCTCCCATTCCACGACAAAGCGGCTCGAAGTCCTCCTCCCGGCCGGCGCGGCGATTGGCAATCCCCTCGAGCTCACCGCCTCGGCCACGGCGGATCAGTACGCGGAGGCGCTCGAGTCGCTCCTCCTCGATCGCGAGGTGGATTCCGTCATCGCGATCCAGACTCCGCTCGAGGCGGACGAATCGGCCGCGATGCTCGAGGCGATCCGGGAAGGCACGGCGCGGGGGCGCGCGGCGGGAGGGGCCGGCAAGCCGGTCCTGGCTTGCCTCGTGGCGAAGGAGGATGCCATCGGGCCGATCGCCCTCGACGGCGAGAGCCTTCCCGCATATGCGTACCCGGAATCGGCAGCGCGCGTGCTCGGGAAGATCGCGGCGTACGCCGTGTGGCGAGGGGGTCCTCACGGAGTCGTTCCCGACTTCGACGATATCGACCCCGACGCCGCGCGCCGAACCTGCCGGGAGGCGATCGAACGGCGCGGAGCCGGCTGGCTGACGGCGGAGGAAGCGAGAGCGGTCCTTCGGGCCATGCACCTTCCCGTCGCTCCGGGAGGGTTCGCCCGCACGGCCGACGAGACGGCGAAGCTGGCCCGGAGCGTCGGGTTTCCGGTCGCCGTCAAGTCGGCCTCGCCCAGGATCTTTCACAAGACGGAGAAAGGGGCGGTCCAACTGAACGTGGGTGACGAGGCCGCCGTCCGGAAAGCCTTCGTGGTGATTCGCCGTTCTCTGGAAGCGGACGGCAGTTTCGTGGCGAATGAGGGAGTGCTCGTGCAGCCGATGGTCAAGAGCGACGTCGAGGTGACCGTCGGCATGTTCGAGGACGCTTCCTTCGGGCCTCTCATCGCGTTCGGGCTCGGCGGAATCCACGTGGAAGTGATCGCGGACCCCGGCGTTCGCGTCACCCCGCTTACCGACCGCGCGGCTGCCGCCATGGTGCGCGAAACGCGGGGCTATCCGCTGCTCGCGGGTTATCGCGGGTACCCCCCGGCCGACATCGAGGCCATCCACGACGTCCTCCTGCGCGTCTCACGCCTCGTCGAGGAGGTCCCCGAACTCGCGGAGCTCGAGCTCGCCCCCGTCTTCGTGGGCTCTCCCGGCCAAGGCTGTCGCATCCTCGACTCGCGTATCCGCGTGGCGCTCCCCCGGGAGGGACGGGCCGCCCGTTACACGACGACGGCCGCCGTGCTCCGCGGCGAGGCGGGCTCCCCCACTCCGCTTGCGAGCGCGAACGTCGAAGGAGCATCACATGACCGAATCCGGTGACCACGGCTTGCTGTGCCGCAGAATCGTCGAGAACAGCCCGATGGCGATCCTGTTCGCGGACCGCGAAGGGAAGATCCGCCTCTGGAACGCGGGGGCCGAGACCCTGTTCGGCTACACGGCACAGGAGGCGCTCGGACAGTCGCTGGACCTGATCGTCCCCGACCGCCAGCGAGCCCGGCACTGGGAAGGCTGGGTCAAGGTCATGGCGACCGGGGTCACGAAGTACGGCCGCGACCCGTTGGCGGTTCCCGCCGTGAGGAAGGATGGCGCGCGGATCTCCATCGAATTCAACGTCGTCCTCGTCCGCGCGGAGAGCGGCGAGCTCACGGGCGTGGCCGCCATGATCCAGGACGTGACGCAAAGGTGGCAGAAGCAAAAAGAGATGAACGCGCGCATCGCGGCCCTCGAGGCCGGGTCGCGGGAGGGCTAGATGGACTTTCAACGGCTGAGCGGCCTGGCCGCGCCCGACGGCCACGCCATCCCCGGCTTCCTCTTCTCGCCGGCTTCGCCGCGCGGAGGCGCGGTGGTATGCCACGGCTATGGCGGGTCGAAAGAACAGATGCTGGGGGTCGTGACGGCCGTCGCCGAAAAGGGAATCGCCGTACTCGCGATCGACCTGTGCGGGCACGGCGAGAACATGGCGCCGATCGGCCCGGCGATGCGCGACGAGCTGGAAGCCGCCGTCGCCTTCGTCCGGCGCTTCGGCACGACGGCCGCCCTCGGCCACAGCCTGGGAGGGAGGCTGGCGCTCATGTCGTCAGCGGACGTCATGGTGGCGATGTCGCCGTCCGTCATGATGCAGATGTCCCCGCAGGGCAAGTGGATGTTCGAGAACCTCCCGAGCCCGGGGCTCCGCGAGCCCTACTCGGGGTATGTCCTCGAGCTGCTCGAGAAGCTGGGGCCCATTCCGTCGCACAGTCGCCCCTGCCTTCTCCTCTACTCGGAGCGCGACATCCAGGCGCTTCTGGACAGCGCTGCGGGCCTGCAGGCCCAGCTCCCCTCCTCCGAAAAGCGCCTCGTCTCCCTGGACATCCGCCCGGACGTGCAACACGAGAACGGCCTCATCCGCTACCTCCCGCGCTGGTTCAATCACAGCGAGCTGCGATTCAACCGCTCAGCTTGCGAGACCCTGAGCGCCTGGCTCGCCGAGCACCTCGCAAGACCCTGAGGAGACGCCGTTTCCCGAGAACCGTGTGCTAGGCTGATGAGAGAACAGGAGCGATGATGCAGTGGGAGTACTTTGATCGAATGGTCATCTTCAGCGATGGAGAAGGGGGAATGGTGAGCGGCCTGGACACCTGGATAAACGACGCCGGTTCCGAGGGCTGGGAGCTCGTCTCGGCGGCTCCTCTCATCGCTCCGAACAAAGATGGCGTTGCCTACGGGACGATCGGCCTGCACCTGATCTTCAAGCGGCCCGCGGCAGCTCCGCAGGAAGCGTGAGCGCATGGCTGGGTTGAAAGGCCCGGCGCTGATCGAGAGTCGCTACGGCGCCCTTGGGAGCGGCGGACAGGCCCTGACGATCAAAGGCGTCGTCTACTCGGTCCCGGACCTCCTGGTCTGCATGGCGCTCAACTTCGACGACAGCAGGGCCATCGACGCTCTGGAGCTGCCGGACGGGCGCTATGTCTTCCGGTACTACGACGGGCAGGACCAGCGCGTGGTCGCCCTGGAGTTCGATGCCGACTTCCACCCCCTCGGCGAGGTGCGCGCGCAGTTCCCCGAGTGGACCTCAGACGGAGAGTATTACCCGCAGTATTGCGGGCACTAGAGAGAGCCGGCCGGGAAAGGAGGCGTCAGATGGGATACGAAAGCCTCTGCTTCGAGACGGACGGGCCCGTCGCCGTCGTGACGCTGAATCGCCCGGCAAGGCGCAACGCCCTCTCGTTGGGACTCATGCGGGAGCTGATGGACTGCCTCGCGCGGATCGGCGAGGACAGACAGCTCCGCGCCGTCATCCTCGCCGCGGCCGGAAAGGTCTACAGCTCCGGGCACGATCTCAGCGAGCTGGTCGGGAGGGACATCAACGGCTACCGCCAGATTTTCGACGTCTGCGCCGAACTGATGACGCT
>JBGQDL010000150.1:0-10409 GCA_041495865.1 Thermoanaerobaculia bacterium
CGGGGCTCACGCACCTCGGCCTCGCGTATCTCGCGCTCGGCGACGCGCGCGCCGCCCGCCAGGCCTTCGGGCGCGCCAAACGCCGCGACACACGGGTGTCCGTGGGGCGCGGTCTCGAGGCGAAGATGCTCGAGCAGATCCGGCGGAACCTTCAGCTCACCGAGAAGCTCGCGAACCGGGGCCGGACCCGCGCGCGGGACCGGCGCTGACGGCGGGCGCCGGCTCCGCGGCGAGAAGGGCGCGGAGGCGCGGGAAGACCGCGGCGATGTCGTCCATCGAGACCGCGCCCGCCGAGAGGCGGAACCAGCCCGTGTCGCCCGCGAGGCCGAAGGCCTGGAACGGGACGACGCCGAGCCCCGCCTCGTGGAGGAGCAGGCGGCGCACGTCCTCGTTCGTCCGGACGGCGACGCCCCGGACCGTGCGGCCGTGGAGGTCGAAGCGCGCCGAGAGGTAGATGGCTCCCTGCGGCTCGATCGCGTCCACGGGAAAGCCGTCCCTCTTCATTTCCATCACGCCGCCGTACAGGGCTTCGAGGCGCTGGACGAGCTTCCGGCGCACGGTGTCGCGATAGGTTTGGACGGCCTCGGGCTTGTTCAGGAGCGCCGCGACACCGACCTGCTCGGCCTTCGGCGCCCACGCGCCCACGTGCCCGAGGATGTCGGACATGCGCCGGCGAATCGCTGGCGGCATGACGCCCCAGCCCACGCGCATTCCGGTCGCGCAGAAGGCCTTCGAGATCGCGTCGAGGAAGATCACATAGGGGGCGCTCTCGGGCACGAGCCCGACGGGCGTATGGTGCTCGGCCTCTCCAAACGTGAACGTCCGGTACACCTGGTCGAAGACGAAATAAAGCGGCTTGCCGGACTTCCCGCCCAGGGCCTCGCGCCGCCGGTTCTCCTCCACGACCATCGCCGTGAGGGACGCGAGGGCCGCCTTCGAGATGACCGTGCCGGTCGGGTTGAGGGGCGAGTTGAGGATGAGGAGCCGCGCGGTGGGCAGGTGCGGGCGGAGCTGGTCGGGCGTGGGGAAGAAGTTGGACGCGGCCGTGACGGGCACCGGGATCCCGCGCGCGCCGGAAAGATAGGCGTAGTGGTTGTTGTTCCACGTCGGAACGGGGTAGATCGCCGTGTCGAGAGGATCCACGAGCGTGCGGTAGGCGCCGTAGAGGAGCGGGCGCGCGCCCGCCGCGATGACGACGGAATCGACCGGGTACCCGAGGCCCAGCTCCCGCTCGTAGAGGCGAACGACAGCCTCGCGCAAAGGCAGGATGCCCTCGGCGGGCGGGTAGTTCGTCTGCCCGGCTTCGAGCGCGTCGCGCGTGCCGTCGAGCAGCTCCCGCGGGATCGGGAAGAACCTCGGGTCGAAGTCGCCGATCGTGAGGTTGCAGACCGGCTGGCCGTTGGCCTCGAGCGCGCGGATCTCACCCGCGATGCGCAGAATTTCCGAGCCGACGACGCCGCGGGCGAGTGCGGAAAGCCCGGCGTCGGTCTTCTCGGGCGAGCCGAGATAGGGAGTCACGTCCACTAGGCGGAACGGCTGGAAGGATGCGGAAGTGGGCCGGGGCTCACTTGAAGAAGCCGTTCACGTCCAGGACGACGTCGAGTGCGCCGGCGGAGACGTTCAGGATGTTGATCGTCCCGGAACCGTCCGTCGCGAGCTGCACGATGGCGTTGTTCGCGCGCGTCCGACCCGTTCTGAATTCGATGTTGCTCGTGGCGGGGGCGGCCTGATCGGCGGCATAGAGAACGAGATGGCCCTGCGAGGCCACCCCCGTGACCGTCACGTTGAGCGACACCGCGTTGGCGGCCGCGGCGATTCCACACGCTCCGCCCGTCAGAGTCGCGGTCCGGGTCCCCCCCGCGGGAATCGGGGTCGTCGTCCGTGTGTCGAGCATCCGGCAGGGCGTCACGGCGGTGTACGAGCCGGGCGGCGCCGCGATGCCCGCGTTCGTGAAAGCGAGCGCGTCCGTGTTGTTCGGCAGGAGACCATGGTCCGTCACGACCCCGGTGGCGGGATCGATGACGACGAGATTGCACGTCGTCACGCCTCCCCCGCCTCCCGCATTCGTGTTGTTGACGCCAAACAGGATGCCCCCCGGATCGACAGTGAGGGCGGCGATCGCGCCGCCCACCTGGTGGGGCGCTCCCGAAAGGGTCGGACCGACTGTGGTGTTTCCCGAGGCGGGATCGACCGTGAAGAGCGCTCCCGGGGGGATGAATGCGGGGTTGGTCCCGTTCGGCGCGAGGTAAAGAGTTCCGGTCACGAACGAGAGGCCGTTGCCGATGCTGGACAGGAGTCCGGTGGTGCCCCGCTGGGTTTCGACCGCGGTCGTGAGGTTGATCGTGACGAGAAAGCTCGGCACGGCGGTCTGCCAGCCGTACAGCGTTCCTGCCGAGTCGAAACCGATGTCGCCGACCTGGCTGGTCAGGACGCCGATGAGCGTCGCGGCGCCTGTGGCCGGGTTGATGGTGACGAAGCTGTTGGGATTCGTTGCCCCACCGAACGTCCCATTCGGAGTGACGCCATACAGGACGCCCGTGGTCGGGTGAAAGGCGAGCCCGGTCAGGCCGATGGGTGCCAACCCGATCGTGGTCGGCCCGACGAGCGTCGCAGCGGCTGTCGCGGGATTGATGGTATAGAGATTTCCCGGCACGCCACCCGCGCCGGTGGCTGCATAGAGGGTCTGCGCCGTCGCGCGAGGAGTCGAAACCGTGACGAGAACCAGGGCGAGCGCGATGAGGAGTCGCTTCATGTGGATGTCCCTACCTTTTTTTCTTGCGCTTGAATCGACGGCGCGGCGGCTCTACGCCGACGCACGCAAAAAATCCTTGTGCGAAAGCACGCGGGTCCGAGGATGTCGGACCTCATTGGAAGAAGCCGTTCACGTCCAGGACGACGTCGACTTGCCCCAGGGAGACGTTCACGATGTTGATCGCCCCGGAGCCGTCCGTCGCGAGCTGCACGAGGCCGTTGTTCGCGCGCGTCCTGCCCGTGTCGAAGCTGATGGCGCTCGTCGAGGGGACGGCCAGGTTGGCCGCATGCATGACGAGATGCCCGGTCGCGGCCACTCCCGTGACCGTCACGTTCAGCGAAACGGCCTTGGCGGCCCCGGCAATTCCGCAGGATCCGGCCGTCAGGTCCACGGTCCGGGTCCCCCCCGCGGGAATCGGGGCGGTCGCCCGGCTGTCGAACACCCGGCAGGGCGTCACGGGGAAAAACAAGCCGGGCGCTGTCGCGAGCGCTCCATTCGTGAAGGCAATCGCGTCCGTGCCGCTCGGCAGACTGCCCCGGTCATGGACGGCTCCGGTGGCCGGATCGATGACGACGAGATTGCAAATCGTCCCCGGCGTACCTTTATTCGTGTCCACGCCGAACAGGATGCCGCTCGGATCGACGGCGAGAGCGGCGATCGCGCCGGGCACCTGAGGGGCTCCGGACAACACCTTACCGACTGTCGTCAAGCCCGAGGCGGGATCCACCGTGCGGAGCGTTCCGGCGGACCCGTCTGCCGCGAGGAAGAGAATTCCGGTCACGAACGAGAGGCCGTTCCCCGAAGTACCCGTGAGTCCGGAGAACCCGATCTGGGTCTGGTCGCCGGTCGCGAGATCGATCCTCACGAGTGACGCCGGCGTGTTGGCGGGCTGCCACCCGTAGAGGGTTCCGCCCGCGTCGAAAGCGATGTCGCCGACGGGATCCGCCATTTGTCCGATGAGCGTCGCCGCGCCCGTGGCCGGGTTGATCGTGACGAGGCTGTGAAGGTTCGTCGAGGGACCGCTGTTCACCGTGGCGCCGTAGAGGACGCCCGTCGTGGGATGGAAGGCGAGCCCCGTCAGCCCGATGGGCGACGCGCCGATCGAGGTCGTGCCGACGAGTGTCGCGACGGCCGTCGCGGGGTTGATGGTATAGAGGCTTCCGGGGACGCCGTTCGAACCGGTCGCCGCATAGAGGACCTGTGCGACGGCTCGGGAGTCGGACGCCGCGACGAGAACAAGCGCCAGCGCGCAGAGAGTTCGTTTCATGGGGACAATCCTCCAACTCTTACGGTTATCATTGTAGCCGAATCGCGGGGTCTTTTCCGCCGTCCCCTGCTATTCTCGCCGGCTCTATGCGCTGGTCCCAGTCGTTCCTCGTCACCCTGCGAGAAGTGCCCGGCGACGCCGAAGTCGTCTCGCATCAGCTCCTCTACCGCGCGGGCATGATCCACAAGCTCGCCGCGGGCGTTTACTCGTTCACGCCGCTCGGCTTCCGCTCGCTCAAGAAGATGATCGACATCGTGCGCGAAGAGATGGACGCGACGGGCGCGATGGAGGTCGATCTGCCCATCCTGCAGCCGAAGGAGCTGTGGGTGGAGTCGGGCCGCTGGGACCGCTACGTGGCCGACGGGATCCTCTTCCATCTCGAGGACCGCAAGGGCGGGGAGTTCGCGCTCGCGCCGACGGCCGAGGAGGCCGTCACCGACATGGTGCGGCGCACCGTCACGTCGTGGAGGCAGGTCCCGTTCAACCTCTACCAGATCCGCACGAAGTTCCGCGACGAAATGCGCCCGCGCTTCGGCCTTCTGCGCGGCCGCGAGTTCCTCATGAAGGACGCGTACTCGTTCGATGTGGATCAAAAGGGGCTCGACGTCGCCTACAGGAAGATGGACGCGGCGTATCGGCGCGTCTTCGAGCGCTGCAACCTCGAGTACGCGCTCGTCGACGCCGACTCGGGCGCCATCGGCGGCTCCGCGTCGCAGGAATTCATGGTCGTGGCCGAGACGGGCGAGGACGCGCTCGTCTTTTCGGACGCGGGCGACTACGGCGCAAACGTCGAGAAGGCCGAGACGGGACCGCTTCCCGAACCCTGGGCCGGGGAGGAGGCGCGGCCCTTCGGCGAGGCGAACGCGCCGACGCCGGGGATTACGACGACGGAAGGACAGGCGAAGCATCTCGGGACGACGCCAGCGCGCATCGTCAACACGATGATCTACGAAGCGGTCGGAGCGGACGGCAAGGCTCGCCTCGCCGCCGTCCTGATCCGCGGGGACCTGGAGGTCAACGAAGTCAAGCTCCCCAAGGCGATCGGCGCCCTCCATGTGAAGCTGGTCTCGGAGGAGATTCTTAGAAAGGTGACAGGGACGCGCCCCGGCTTCGTGGGTCCCCTCGGTCTTCAACCATTCGAAGAAAGCGCCGTTGCGATCTACGTGGACCGATCCTTGGAGCACGGGCGGAACCTGTGGTGCGGAGCGAACCAGGAAGGTCTGCACCACTCGAACGTTTCGATTCCGCGCGACGTCATGTCGCTGCCCTCCTTCAAGGGCGTCGTCGAGGTCGCGACGGCGCGGGACGGCGATCCCTCGCCGACGGGGAAGGGAACGCTCCGAATCAAGCGAGGGATCGAGGTGGGGCACATCTTCAAGCTGGGTACGAAGTACTCCGAAGCGATGAAGTGCGAGGTCGCCGACCAGGGCCAGAAAATGGTACCGCTCACGATGGGTTGTTACGGGCTCGGCCTCGGCCGCACGGTCGCGGCCGCGGTCGAGCAGAATCACGACGACCTCGGAATCGTCTGGCCGGTGCCGCTCGCGCCCTACGCCTGCGCCGTCGCCGCCCTGCAGCGGGACGCGCACGTCCTGAAAGCGGCGGACGACCTCTACGAGAAGCTCGGGGCCGCGGGCGTCGAGGTCTTTTACGACGACCGCGACGAACGCCCCGGCGTGAAGTTCAAGGACCTCGACCTCATCGGCTTTCCCGTGCGCGTCGTCGTGGGAGGCAAGGGCCTCGCGAAGGGTATCGTCGAGGTCTCCACGCGCCGCGAGAAGAAGGCCGCCGAGATCGCCCCGGCACGCGTCGTCGAGGTCGTGAAGAGGACGCTCGCGGCGGGAGCGAAGACGCTGGCGGTTTGATTGTCTGAGATCATGTGCAGGCATGGAGGGGGAGCGTGCCCACGAACCTCGCGGTTGACGACGGCCTCCTCGCTGAGGCGCTGAAGCTCGGCGGTTTCAAGACGAAGAGGGAGACGGTCAAGCAGGCGCTCGAAGATTTCATCCGGGCTCGGAAGCGGCGGAGCGCGCTGAAACAGCTCGGGACGATCGATTTCGCCCCGCGTTGGAACTACAAGGCGGATCGCCGGCGCCCGTGATCGCACCGCGACGGTCTCGAGCCTGCGGCTGCTGAGAGAGCCGTGACGGTCATCGCCCCTTCTCTCGCGGAAAACCGCCTTTCCGCCGCCGTCTCGGTCTTCACCTACGGCGGCGAGACGCTCGCGACGAGCTACGGCGCGAACGCGGTGGCGTTCTTCGGCGAGGGCGCGATCGTGCTCGTGGACGCGTTCGTATCGCCGCTGCAGGCCGCCGAGCTCGACGCCCGCCTCCGCGCGCGCACGGCCGATCGCGTGACACACGTCGTCCTCACGCATCACCACACGGACCATGCGCTCGGCGCCGGGTATTTCGCCGCGAAGGGAGCCGAGGTCATCGCGCACGAGGAGGCCGCGGTGCGGATGGCGAGGGAGCACCCCGCGCTCATTGCGGAGCGCCGGAAGAGCCCTGACGTCGCGCACCTGTTCGAATCCGCGATGCCGTACGCCCCGTCGCGCGTCGTTTCCGGCGGCCTCCTCCTCGAGGAGGGAGGGCTTCGCCTCGACGTCTTCCACCCCGGCCACTCTCACACGCCCGGGGACCTCTGCGTGTACGCTCCGGGTCTCGGTGTCCTCGTCGCGGGAGACCTCGTCTCGACGGGCTATCACCCGAACCTCGAGGACGCGGACGTCGCGGGGATGCGCGCGGCGCTCGCACGCCTGCGGTCCCTGCCGTTCTGGACGCTGGTGCCGGGCCACGGGCCGGCGGGCGGGCGCGAGGTCGTGGACGAGCAGCTCCGGTATCTCGACGTGGCCGAGCGGGCCGTGCGCGGCGCCCTCGAGTCCGGCACCGAAGAGGATGCGCGCGCGGCGCTGACAAAGGCATTTCCTCTCTTTCGTCTCGAAATCGTGCTCCCGGAGCTCGTGGCTCGCCTTCGTTAGTGCGTCCGCATCAATTCGGGGCCTCGGGCGCCATTCTAGAATCCGCCGGACCGACGAAAGGAGCACCCGCGTGAGTTTCACCAAACAGGACGCCCTCGACTACCACTCGACTGGTCGCAAAGGAAAGCTCGAGGTCGTCCCCTGCAAACCCTGCGCGACGTCCCGCGACCTCTCTCTCGCCTACTCGCCCGGCGTTGCCGAGCCGTGCCTCGAGATCGCGCGGGACGCCGAGCTCGTCTACGAGTACACGGGAAAGGGGAACCGCGTCGCCGTCATCTCGAACGGCACGGCCGTGCTCGGGTTGGGCGACATCGGCCCGCTCGGCGCCAAGCCCGTCATGGAAGGGAAGGCCATCCTCTTCAAGAGGTTCGCCGATATCGACGTTTTCGACATCGAAGTCGACGAAAAGGACCCTGACAAGTTCATCGAGTGCGTCGCCCGCCTCGAGCCCACGTTCGGCGGCATCAACCTCGAGGACATCAAGGCGCCGGAGTGCTTCTACATCGAGGAGAAGCTCAAGGCGCGGATGAAGATCCCCGTTTTCCATGACGACCAGCACGGAAGCGCGATCATCTCCGCCGCGGCGTTCCTGAACGCGCTCGAGCTGACGGGCAAGAGGATCGAGGACGTGAAGGTCGTCTTCGCGGGCGCGGGCGCGGCGGCCGTCGCCTGCGCGAACCTCTACATCACGTACGGCGTGCGCCTCGAGAACATCCTCATGGTCGACCGGACCGGCGTGATCTGGAAGGGCCGGAAGGAGAACATGAACCCGTACAAGGAGCGCTTCGCCCGCGACACGAAGAAGCGCACGGTCGCCGAGGCGCTCGAGGGCGCGGATGCCTTCGTCGGCGTGTCCGCCGCGAAGCTCATCGACGGAGCGATGGTCAAGAAGATGGCGAAGGATCCGATCATCTTCGCCCTGGCGAACCCGGTGCCGGAAATCTTCCCGGAGGAGGCGAAGGCCGCGCGTCCCGACGTCATCATGGCGACGGGCCGCGCGGACTATCCGAACATGGTCAACAACGTCCTCGGCTTCCCGTTCATCTTCCGAGGCGCGCTCGACTGCCGCGCGACGCAGATCAACGAGGCCATGAAGCTCGCCGCCTCGAAGGCCCTGGCGGATCTCGCGAAGGAAGACGTGCCCGACTCCGTCGCCCGCGCGTACGGCGTGGAGGGCTTCAAGTTCGGGCGCGAGTACCTCATCCCGAAGCCGTTCGACTGGCGCGTGCTCCTGAGGGTGGCGCCGGCCGTGGCCGAGGCGGCCGCGGCGACGGGCGTCGCCAAGCGGCCCATCCAGGACATGGAGGCGTACCGCCAGAGGCTCGAAGGCATGCTCTCGCGCTCGCGGTCGTTCATGCAGGTGATCCACGAAAAGGCGAAGTCGAGCCCGAGGCGGATCGTCCTGGCCGAGGGGGACCACCCGAAGATCCAGCGCGCGGCCAAGATCCTCGCGGAGGAGGGAATCGCCTTGCCGATCCTCCTCTCGCGCGGGAAGAAGGCCGAGGCGGCGCTGAAAGCGCTCGACGTGAAGGCGCCTGTCACGGTCGTCGACCCCGAGGAGCACCCGAATTTCAAGGCCTATGTCGAGGCCTTCTGGGAGAAGCGGAAGCGCCACGGCGTGACGAAGGAGGACGCGCAGCACATGCTGCGCGTGAGGAACTTCTTTGCCGGGATGATGGTCGAGATGGGGGACGCCGACGTGGCGCTCTCGGGCCTGACGACGTATTACCCGGAGACGATCAGGCCGGCGCTGCTGACGATCGGCGTCGCCAAGGACGCCAAGAAAGTCTCGGGCCTCTACATCCTCATCCTGCAGGACCGGGTCTTCTTTTTCGCCGACACGACGGTCAACATCAACCCGACGGCCGAGGACCTCGCGGAGATCGCCATCCGGTCGGCCGACACCGCGAAGCTCTTCAACATCGTGCCGCGCGTCGCGATGATCGCCTTCTCCAACTTCGGCTCCACGCGCTCGCCGGAAACCGACAAGGTGCGCGCGGCGGTCAAGCTCGTGCACGAGCGGCGGCCGGACCTCGAGTGTGACGGCGAGATGCAGGCCGACACGGCCGTCCTGCCCGAGTTCCTGAAGGAGAATTACCCGTGGACGGCGCTCACCGGACCGCCCAACGTCCTGGTCTTTCCGGAGCTCCAGAGCGCGAACGCCGCCTACAAGCTCGTCTGGCGCCTCGGCAAGGCGGAGGCCATCGGGCCGATCCTCATGGGGATGGGCAAGCCCGTGCACGTTCTCCAGCGCGGCGTCGAGGTGACAGACATCGTGAACATGGCCGCCTTCGGCGTCGTGGACGCCCAGGCGCGCAAGGCCGGCTGACCCTCTCCGCTACGATGCAGGCCGCGTGGACACGACGACGGTCCTCTGCGGCCTGCTCGCCGCCGCGGCGGCGCTGCCCGCGTTCGACGCGGCCCTGAAGCTGCGACGCCTCACGGCGCCGCGCGGGGGGAAGCGGCCGGTTGCGCCCGGCCGCGCGCCCCGGAAGATCCTCGCGGTGATCCCCTCGCGCGCCGAGGGGGCGCGGGTGGGGGACCTCGCCGAAGATCTGAAGAAAGAGGGGGAGAGAAAGAGAGAGTCGGAGAAGGAGATTTCTTCGAAGGTGAAGACCGCCGCCCGCGCAGAGGCGAGAGCAGGCCCCTTCAGGGTCGACGTTCTCGTCCTCCTCGACGGGCCCGACCCGGATGCCGAGGCGCGGCTCAAGGCGGACGGAGTCAGATACCTTTTTAAGAAATCTCCCGGCCCCTCCAAGGGCCACGCCCTTGCCTTTCTGGCCGAGCATCTCTCCTCCGAGATTGACGCCTACGACTTCGTCCTCGTTTTCGACGCCGACATGCGGCTTCCGGAGGGGTTCTTTTGCGATCTCGCCGTGCCCGCGGGCACGGAGGCGTTCCAGCTCCCGGTGCGTCCCGCGGGAGCCCCGGCGCCCGGCGCGCCGCGCGTCGAGGCGCTCTCGCTTGCCGAAGCGCACGCGGACGACCTCGCGCGCGACGCCGAGGGCCTCCCCGTGCGTTTGCGCGGCAAGGCCATGGGGTTCTCGCCGGGCGCGTTCCGCCTGGGTCCCGCCGCCTCGACGCGGACGACGGCCGAGGATTCCGAGGCCACGCTCCGACTCTCGGCGTCCGGCATTCGGGTGCACGCGCTGGCCGGGCCCACCGCGTTCGACGAGCCCTCGCTTTCACCAGGAGCGATGGCGCGGTCGCGGGCGCGATGGTTCGCCGGACACCTCAAGCTCTTTTTCACGGGCTTCGGCGATCTCCTGCGCCTCGCGGCGAGGAGCCCAAAAGGGGCGTTCGTTCTCGCGTGCGATCTCTGGCTGCGGCCACGGGTGTTCGTGCTGCTTGCCCTCGCGTTTCTTGCTGTCGCCTCGGATATCGCTTTGCTGTTTTTCTCTTCGCGTGGC
>JBGQDL010000151.1:0-10341 GCA_041495865.1 Thermoanaerobaculia bacterium
ATGCCGCAACGCTGAGAGTGATCGGAGAGCCGTTTCGCCTCATCGAGGACGCCAGTGACCCCAGCGTCTCGACGGATGGCGCCCTTGTATACGTGACCGGGGCCAGCCGGCTCTCGGACCTCGTCCTCGTGAATCGCTCGGGGCGGGTCGAGCGGACGATCAGCACAGGACACGAATACACCATCTTCCCCCGGGTCTCGCCGGACGGAAAACGGGTTCTGATGAGCGAGGACAGGGACGGGAACAGCGACGTCTGGGTCGAGGACATCGACAGCGGTGCGCGTCTTCGCCTGACGACGGGGCCCGAGGCGGACAGCGCGGGAGCGTGGTCCTCGTCGGGGGAACGCGTTGCCATCATGTCGGGCCTCATGTCGGACAGCGGAGTCGTCCTCATGAGCGCCGACGGGAGCGGGCAGCCCGAGCGGCTTCCGTTCCGGTCGAATTTGCTTCCCGAGGGTGTCGAGGTGAGTCCGGACTGGTCACCCGACGGGCGGTTCGTGATGTTCCGCTCCGGCGGCGATCTGCTCTACGGCGACGTGTCTGAGAAACGGACGCCGGTAAAGTTCGCTGGGTCTTCCTTCACGGAGACCGAGGGCCGGTTCTCGCCTGACGGGCGGTTCGTGGCGTACACGTCGAACGAGTCGGGGCGCTTCGAAGTCTACGTGCGCTCCTTCCCCACAGGTGATCGAAAGTGGACGGTTTCGGTAAGCGGAGGCGTGTTGCCCCGGTGGAGTCGGACGGGGAACGAGCTTTTCTTTTTCGAGGGGACCGTGCTGATGGCGGCCCCCGTTTCGACGCATGAAAGCTTCCGCGCGTCACCTCCCATGAGACTCTTCGACGCGGCCGCCCTCCCGACCGTCATCGCCCCGATGGCTGCAAGGTACGATCCTATGCCCGACGGGCGTGCATTCGTCTTCGTTCGACAAGCCGCGAGTACCCAGAAGTCGCTCGTCGTCGTCGAGAACTGGGCGGCCGAGCTGAAGCGGCGGCGGTGAACTTTCGCGCGCTCAGCGCCGCAGCGTCTTGAGCGGCCGGACCTTCGCGATCCGCTCGAAGTCGTCGTCGTCGTGCAGGAGGAACGCGTCGTGGTCAAGGGCGATCTGAGCGATGAGGCAGTCCGTCGCGCTCCTTATCGTCAGGCCGCGCCGGCGCGCGTCGAACCAGATTCGCGCCGCGGCGACGTGCGCGTCCACGCCGCCGACGGGCTCCACGATGTCGCGGCCTCGAACCGCCATATGGAGAGACCGCCATTCGCGCTCGTCCAGGGCGCCCTGGAGGATCTCCTGGACGCACGGCACTGGAATGGCCCAGGGCGAATCCTCGAGCTCGAGTCTGTCCAACCGGCCCGTCGCGTCCGTCTCCCGCCCGCGTAGATAGCCGACGAGAACCGACGTATCGACGAGAATCACTTTCCGATCCGGAGAGCCTTGTAGTCGTATCCGGGCGCGAACTTGATCTTGCCCTTCAACTCGAGAAGCGAAACCCGCTTCCGGTTCTTCACGAGCTCACGAAGCGCCGTGTCGACGAGCTTCACCTTGGTCTCGATCCCCGTCAGCTTTCTCGCCTCTTCCACGAGCGCGTCGTCCAGCACGATGTTCGTTCTCACGGAGTGCCTCCTCATACACATTGGCATACACGTTAGCATACACCTTTCCAGACGTTTCACTTCGCCCATGAGCTGGACCGTCCGCTGCCACGCGGCCCGGCTACTCGTCCGAGAACGGGTCCTTTCCCATCTCCTCGATGACGCGGTCGAGGCGGTACTGGCTCGGCCCGAACACGAAGCGCATCTCCCCGCTCTCGCACTGGACGTCTCTCACCTGCACCGAGAGGTCCGGCGGCATGATGCCGTTGAGATTCACGACGACGATCCGCTCCTCGGGATAGAAGAACGCCCGTCCCTCGGGCTGCCTCTCCACGATCTTCGTGATGACCCAGTTCGGAATGGGCACGACCCCGAAAACGTGGAGGTCGACGATCGTGAACCCGAGGAAGCCATCCTTGAAGCGCAGGGACTCGAGATGACTCCGGAAGACGATCGGAATCCCCTTTTTGGCGCGGACCGTCAGACCGAGCCGGCCGTCCTCGGGCTCGATGA
Source organism: Thermoanaerobaculia bacterium (assembly GCA_041495865.1). GTDB lineage: Bacteria > Acidobacteriota > Thermoanaerobaculia > UBA5066 > UBA5066 > Fen-183. The sequence continues at coordinate 2,099 of JBGQDL010000151.1, forward strand.
GGATCGCCCGGATCTCGGGCACGCCCCGGATGGCCTTGCGGGCGATCGCGTTCAGCGTCGTGGCGTCGATGGCGACGACGAGCCCCTCCCACCGGACCGTGAGAGCCGGCAGATCGGGGGAAGGATTGGCATAGACCGACTCGGACATCGCTCCGATCCTACGCTCGCTCTCCGCGCTCACAAAAGGTACGCGGCCGCGAAGCCGAGCTGCGCCATCATGAGCATCAGGTACATGTGGGTCCACGACGGATGGTTCTCGGTCGTGGCCAGCTCGTCCGGATTCCGCCTCAGCAGGTGGACGGTGTACGCGCCCCAGACCGCGAGGAGGAGGCCGAGCGCCGTGAGGAGGACCGGGTTCCCGCTCAGGAGCCGGTGGGCTCTCGCCGCGGGGTCCGGTGCGCGCGCGAGCACCGGAACGAGGAGCCACGGCACGACGAAGAAAGGCGAGATGATCGCGACAGCCCTGCGGTTTCCGTATTTCACGGGAAGCGTCATGCAGCCCCCCGCGCGGTCTCCCTCCGCGTCGGAGAAGTCCTTCGTGGAGGTCGCGCCGAGAAGGAAGAGCCCGAAGACCGACCCGATGGCCCAGGGCTCCGCGGAAAACGCGGACGCGACGAGCGTCCAGCCGGCGACCTTGAGCAGGCACCCTCTGGGAATCGCGATCGTCACGTTCGCCCAGATTCCAAGGCGCTTCGTCCGCCCGAACCCCGGCACGGAGTAGATCAGCGTGGCAAGGAGGCCCGCGAGGAAGAGGAAGAAGCACTGGTGTGAGGCGAGCGGGGCGGCGGCCCTCGCGAGGAATCCCGGCCGCGCGGGCGCGACGATCCACCACGTCGGCAAGAGCGCGAGGGCGTAGAGGACCCAGGTCAGCCGCCAGGCCTCCGCGAGGGACGCCTCGCCGGTGACGAGGGGCCGGTCGGGTTTGTTGACGCGGTCCACCTCGAGGTCGGTGATCTGGTTGAGCACGTTCGAGGCCGCGTTCAGCAGCGACGCGCAGAGCGCACCCAGCGCGACGATCCCCAGCAGCTCCGGTGTGACTTTGTGAGAGGCGTTGTGGACGCTGCCGAACGCGCAGACGGCACCCGAGAGAATGCCCAGAAGGGGGGGCAGAAGCGTGAACGGGCGGGAGAGGCGCGTCGCGAGACGCAGGTTCACGTGGCGCCGCCCTTCAGGATCACGAGAAACGCGGGCGCAGCGGCGGCCCCCGCCAGCGTGTTCATGAAGTTCAGGACATGGCCGTTCGAGACCCGCCAGGGCGCGCCCGCCCGGCCGAGGAGGCTCTCGATCACCGTGCCGAGGACGGCCGCCAGCGCCACGGCGACCGCGCCCTTCGCCGTGAGGAGGAACCACGAGGCTCCCGCTACGGCGAGCAGCGCGGCCGCCGCGAAGCCGGCCAGCGTGCCCGCCACGGAAACGGCGCCATCCGTGCCGGCCGGAACCCGGCGGAGGTCCGGCAGGAGGGCCGTCGGCGACGCGATGGCCTGGCCGATCTCCGTTCCAACCGTGTCCATGAGCGCCGTCGCGAGCGCGGCGGCCGCGGCGAGGCGATACACGTCACCCTGCGGGGCGAGGCCCGCCACGAGCGCACAGAACGCCGCCACCGAGACGTTCGCGACGACGTTCGCCGCGCCCCGCCGCCCGCCCTTTTCCTCCGCCCTTCCCATCGCCTCCTTGCGCCCCTTCCGGAAACGTGTCGCGAGCGTCCCGACACCGAAGAAGAGCCAGAGGACGAGGTAGAGAGGCGCCCCACCGAAAGCGAGAATGACCGTCCCGAGGAGCGCCCCGGCGAGCGCGCCCGAGGGGCGGACGAGGCCGAGCGCGAGAGCGATCGCGGAGACCGCGGCGTTGATTCCGAGCGCGACGAGCGCGCCGCGGAGGGCGCCCGGTTCGAGGAGGTCCGGCCATCCCGCGCGTGTCGAGAGCAGACCCGCGAGGACCGCGGCTCCGACGAGCGGCGGAAGCACGTTGTCGTCCAGCTCGGACGGGAGGCTTTCCACGGCGGCGCCCGCGAGGGCGGCCGCGAAGAGGCAGATCAGCTCGGAGGAGGAAGGTACCCGGGAGGAGACGAATCCATAGAGACAGAACGCTCCGAGAAAGCCAAAGACGACATAGCCGACCGAACCCGCGAAGGACTTTCGCGCGTTCCAGGGCAAGCGCGGCCCCGAGAGCACGAGCCCGCAGATGGACGCGAACCCGTCGCCGAAGGCCAGGTATCCCCATCCGGCTGCGGCGATAGAGGGATTTCTTCGAAAGAGGACGATCAGGAGAAGCACCGTGGCAGCGTAAAGCGTGATCCCGGCGGAGAAGCGTGCCGCCCTCTCTTCCTTTCTAAGAAAATGCGGGGTCACCCGGGGCAAGAAGAACGCATTGAAGAGGCAGACAACTCCCGCCGCGAGGGCGGCTTGAACCCATGTGAGCGAAGGCAGCAGCAGCGCAAAGCCTGCCATCCCGATGTGCAGCGCCTTTCGCGCCGCCTCGGATCTCGTCAAGGTCATGGGGCGGGCCGCGCGGGCACTGCGGCGCGGCGGTCGCGGAGGTAGTCCCCGAGGGCCTCGCGCCAGGAGCGCGGCGAGGAACCCGAGAGGCGTTCGTAAAGCGACGTGTCGAGGACCGACCAGCGGGGGCGCCGCGCGGGGCGAGGAAATTCCGACGTTGCGACCGGCCGCACACGGACGTCCGTGTGGCCGTCGCGGGCGATCGCTTCCGACGCGAGCTCGTGCCACGTGGCCTCGCCCGCGTTCGCGAAGTGAACGACTCCCCGGACCCGCTTGTCGACGAGCCGCCGGATCGCCTGCGCGAGGTCCGTCGCGAAGGTGGGCCGCCCGACCTGGTCGTCCACGACCGCGACGTCGCGCGCCCCGCTCTCGACCTTCTTCAAGATCGTGTCCACGAAGTTCACGCCGCCCGTGCCGAAGACCCAGGAGGTCCTCACGACGAGCACCTCCTGGCCCTCCTCGAAGGCCCGCCGCTCTCCCATGAGCTTGGCGCGTCCGTAGGTATTGACGGGGTCCACGGGGTCGTCCTCGCGATAGGGGCGGATTCCCTTGCCCGAGAAGACGTAGTCGGTCGAAACGTGCACGAGCTTCGCGTCGAGCCTGCGGCAGTGGGCCGCGATCGCTCCCACCGCGACGGCGTTGACGAGCACGTGGTGCGGGTCGGTCTCGGCCGCGTCGACGCGCGTGTCGCCGGCGGCGTTCAGGACGAGACGCGTGTCGGCGCCGAGCGCCGTTCGAAGGGCGGCGCCGTCGGTGATGTCGAGGTCGGCGCGGGTGAGGCGCCTGGCCTCCGGGAACTCGCGTCCGAGCGCCCGCCCGAGCATTCCGCCGGCTCCGAGGATGACCGTCTGCACGGACGGGGAAGTCTACACGCGGGGGCCGCGCCCGCTACTTGCGCAGGGGCACGGCGAAGGGGTCGTTCGTACCGGGAGTCGTGGGGGGGTTCCCGTCGACCACGTAGGCGGCTCCCGCGACAGCGCAGTCCGTCGTCACGTTCTTCACGAGAACCGAAGCCGCGCGGACGTCCTCGGTGATCCCGTAGGTGTCCTTCAGACGATTCTTCTGGAGCATGGTGCGAGGCGGCACCGTGAAAGTTCTCTTGTCCCCCAGCAGGTTGCCGTTTGCGTCGTGCATCTCGGACTGGACGGTGCACGGAGTCAACGACGTGTTCACGAGAACGAAGTTCGTCCGCGCGGAGGCATCTTCCCGAACGGCGACGAACCGGCCTGTCTCGCCGAAGGCGAGGGCGGGCGAGGGCGCGGCGCCGGAGGACACGTCCACCGCTTCGGTGAACTGGCCGAAGGAGCCGCCCCCGGGCGCAGGCGTCGCCGTGCGCGCGCCGATGAGGAGCCGGCTCGTGGACTGGACGAGAAGGGCGCCGTAGTCCGACGAAATCGAGAAGAACGAACCGAGCACGTCCGGAATCTCACGCGAGCCGGAGGGCGCGATGCTCTGGGGACTGGACACCGGCTGGAGCGCGGGGACGTTCTGGTCGCCGTCGTTTCCATGCCCGAGATACTGCACACGGAACTGGCCGTCCACCCCCTCCACGTTCGTGAGGGCGAGGTCGCTCACGAAGCCGCCGGTGTGCGCGACTGACGGCACGACATAGGTGTACGGGTAGTCGAGCGACGCGCGGGCCACGTTCAGCTGCAGGGTGCCGCCTTTCGAGGGCTCGTACTGGCCCGAGAAGCCACTCGGCTGGCCGATTCCGCCGACGGCGATCGTATAGGTCGTGCCCGCGCTCAGGAGAAGCGTAACGGACGACTGGAGGGATCCGGGCGCATCGTCAGGGAAAAACCCGTTCTGGCGGCAGATTCCCGAGACGGGGTTCAGCGACCCGCACGACCCCGTGTACAGGCCGATGATCGTGTCGTACTCGGCGGGCGAGGTGCCGATCGTGTCGATGCGGTACGTGTCGGAGACTGTGGGCGTGAAGGAGAACCAGGCGAGGCGCGAGGGGGGCGCCTGGCCGCCCGTCGAAAGCTGGCCCTTCGAGTAGCAAGCGAAGACGGGAGGGTTCCCGTCGTCGCCGGTGTTCTGCGTGTCCAGACCCGAAGAGGACCAGGGCAGGGCCCCCGGATCGATGACGAGCGCCTGGGCGCAGGTCCCCTTCGAGCCGTGATCGTCCCCGGCCAGCCCGAAAGCCGGGAGAAGAAGGAGGAGCAGGGCGAGGGCCCGGGATCGTCTCACGGAGGAAGTGTCGGGACCGGGCGAAATCTCTCTCCCTGCGGAAAAGGGGGTCACGGAAGGCTCCCGGTGAAGTCCAGAAAGCTGCCCACGTTTTTCAGCGTCAGCGCCACCCGAAAATCCCTCGAAGGCACGTCTCCGGTGCGCAAATCCCGGTATTCCGCGAGTATTTTGAAGCAGGCTGCCTGAAGGGTCAACAGCGAACGGGATTCGAGCATGCGACCTTTCGTCAGGTCGTAGTTCGCCTCCACGTCGAACCGGAGACGCTTCGGAAGAATCGGCAGCCCGCCCGAGACGCGCACCTGGGCCGAGGCGCCGGGGTCGAGCGGGGCCGGGATGATGACGGGGTGGCTGTCGAAGAGGGACAGCGCGAGGGAACGCTCGGCTGCCGAGACAGCCAGGGTCACGCTCGCGGACGTCAGCTGGTTCGCGTGGGAATCCCAGGTCGTCCGAACGTCTAGATTCAGAGACGAGGCGGCGTTCACCCGCAGGATGAAGTCCCAGGGAGAGCTCTTCTGGGCGCTGGGGTCGATCGGGAAGGCCGCGCCCCCGCCCGGGAGCCGCAGGAAGTACCGGCGCGCCACCTCGAACGAGGCGATCTCGCGTGAGCCTCCCTCGTCTCCCTTCGCGAGCAGGTGCTGGAGAAGCGAATAGCGGATCACGTTCGACGGAAGGAGAGAGTCGATCTCGTCGAAGAGGGGCGTGCGAGAGAAGTCGTCGCGGCCCGCGAGGTCGTCCCACGTGACCCGCGGCTCGATCACGTGCTTGAACTTCGTGAACCGGCCGAGCCGCGCCTCGAAGAGACGCGAAAAGGCGGGGCCCGTCAGTGAGACGCTCGTCGAGAGCGCCTCGCGGTCGTAGGAAACGTCGTCGAGCCGGGTCCCGTCTTTCGACAGCGATTTCCCGTATGTCGTGAGCCGCACGCCGGCCGTGCCTTCGAGCGAGAGCCACGGGAAGAGCGACAGCGGGACGTTCACCTTCGGGAAGAGGTCGAAGCGGCCGTACGTGCCGGACGGGAGGCTCTCGCCCCGGCTCGCGCGCAGGACGCCGCCTTGCGCCGACGCCTCGACGAAGACCGCCTGGCCGAAGAACGGGGTCGGGCGCAGGCTGGCCTCGAGCGTCGGCAGGCGCTCGTTCACGACGGAACCGGAGCCGTATCCGAGAGCCTCCTCGCGCGAGACCCGGAAGTTCACCGCGACGGGATCCGGGCTGAACGTGAGGAAGCCCTCGCTCTTGAGCGAGCGCGTCGACGCGAGGCCGAAGTTCCGGTTGAAGTCCTGGAAGAAGTTCGGGTCCGAGAAGTCGAGCCAGGTGACCACGCCGCGCAGCTTCGGGCCGACGTCGTCCGAGACGAGCGTGCCCTGCGTCTGCCAGCGCCAGCTTCCGGCCGTCGGGTCGTCGATCGTGTAGTACGTGCCCTCGAAGCGTGTGCCCGCGGACGGCCGGGCGCGCACCTCCGCTCCGAGCCCGTAGAAATGCTTCGCGTAGAAGTCACCCGAGAACGTCGCGTCCGAAGAGCGCGAGATCGCCCAGTAGTAGGACATGCCGAGGTATCCGCCCCGGTTCGAGTTGTAGCCGAGGCCCGGAATGAGGAACCCCGAGGCCCGGTCCCTGAGCGCGGGCCAGATGAGATACGGAGTCCAGAGGAGCGGAACGCCTCCCATCGAGAACGTCACGTTCCTGAGGCGCGCGAACTCCTCGACCGTCACGCTGCCGCTCTTGACCTTGAATTTCCAGGCCGGCTCCTCGCCTTCGCAGAATTCACAGGACGTGACGACGCCGTCCGTGAGCGTGAAGCTGCGCGGCCCGACCTTCGCGAGCGTCGCGCCCTTCAGATGGAGGCCGCTCTCGAGGTCCAGGCGCCCGTCGGTGAGGACGCCCGTCTTTTCGGCGAGGTCCAGCTCGAGCCGCACGCCCTGCATCCGCGAAGCGCCCTGCTCGAACGTGACGTCCCCCTCGGCTACGACCGTCTTGTTCTTGAGGCTGCCATGCACGCTTCGCGCCCTGAGCTTCATGTCCTGGTACTCGATCGTGACGAACTTGCCGGGCGGCGCGTCCGCGGTGAAGAGGTCTTCTTCCACGAAGGTCTGCCGGCCCTGCGGCCCGCCGGGCTCGCCCGCGTCGATCGCGATCCGGATCGATCCGCCCTTTTCGGGCGGCTTGAACTTCACGTCGAACCCACCCTTCTCCCTGAAACGCGACGCGAACGGGTCGGTGTCGAAGGAGGACTGGGCCGAGAGACTTCCTGCTCCCGTGCAGACCGTCAGGGCGCTCCACGCGAGCAGCAGGCGCAACAGGCCGCTTCGGTGGATTTTCTTAGAAGGGTGAATGGCCCTATTCCCCTTCAAAGAAACTTGCAGAACCTCGCCGGTGCCGAAACGCCTCATGCTGGTCGAGGCGCAGCAAGTCGAAGGCCAAGAAGCCCGAATGCCCGTCAGACCCGCATCTCGGGCACGTCGGGGGCGACCTCCAGCGGCGGCTCGGTGGCGGCGCGGATCTCGGCCACGGAGACGCCCGGCGCGCGCTCCACGAGGATGAGGCCGCCGCCCCTCTTCACGTCGAGGACGGCGAGGTCGGTGATGATCCGGTGGACGCACGCCCGCCCGGTGAGAGGCAGCGAGCAGCGGTTCAGGATCTTCTTCTCGCCGTTTTTCGCGACGTGCTCCATCGTGACGACGATGCGCTTCGCGGCGGCGACGAGGTCCATCGCCCCGCCCATGCCCTTCACGAGCTTCCCGGGGATCATCCAGTTCGCGATCGACCCCTCGGCGTCGACCTGCATCGCGCCCAGGATGCAAAGGTCGATGTGGCCGCCGCGGATCATCGCGAAGGAATCCGCCGACGAGAAGAACGCGGCGCCGGGAATGACCGTGACGGTCTCCTTGCCGGCGTTGATGAGGTCGGGGTCGATCTCGCTCTCGGTGGGGTACGGACCCATACCGAGGATGCCGTTCTCGGACTGGAGAATGACCTCCATCCCCCTCGGGATGAAGTTCGAGACGAGAGTCGGCATGCCGATGCCGAGGTTCACGTACATCCCGTCCTCGAGCTCGGCGGCCGCGCGCCGGACGATGCCGTCCCGGTCGAGCTTCGCCATCCTCAGCCCTTCCGCACCGTGCGCCGCTCGATGCGCTTGACGCGCGGCGCCACGACGATGCGCTTGACGAAGATCCCCGGCGTGTCGATCTCGTCGGGATCGAGCGCGCCCGGCTCGACGAGCTCCTCGACCTCGGCGACCGTGATCCTCCCGGCGGTCGCGGCCATCGGGTTGAAGTTGCGCGCGGTCTTCCGGTACACGAGGTTGCCGAGCCGATCGGCCTTCCACGCGGCGACGAGCGCGAAGTCGCCCGTGATGCCCCGCTCGAGGATGTACGCGCGGCCGTCGAAGACCTTCGTCTCCTTGCCCTCGGCCACGATCGTGCCGGCGCCCGTCGGCGTGTAGAAGCCCGCGATCCCCGCGCCGCCCGCGCGCATCCGCTCGGCGAGCGTCCCCTGCGGGCAGAATTCCAGCTCCAGCTCGCCGGCGAGGTACTGCCTCTCGAACTCGGCGTTCTCGCC
>JBGQDL010000152.1:0-9935 GCA_041495865.1 Thermoanaerobaculia bacterium
CGCGGGAGGCGGCACGGCGAGCGCGGCGACCTGCGCCGCGTGGCGGGTACCGTCCTCGCACCTCACGGCGAAGCCCGCGCCGTCGCGGCGCACCTCGCGCACGGACACGCCCGTCCGCACTTCGACGTTCGGCCGCCGGGCGAGCGCGTCCGCGAGCGTCGAGAGGCCGCCGTCCAGGGTGAAGCTCTTCACGACGTCCTTCCGGCGCGCGCGCGTCTTGAAGAGCGAGCCCGGTCCGCGCGCGGGGAACCCGTCGGCGCTCTGCGACGGCACGGCGGCGAGGAACGGCGCGAGGACGTTCGCATAGTTCCGCCTCCCGACGATGCCGCCGTAGGCCTCGGCGGTCGTGCGGTCCTCCTTCGAGCGGAAAAGGCCGAAGGGAGCCGTGAGGAGGAGCTCGACCAGGTCGAATTTCAGGAACACGGAGAGCGGGCCCATCATCGCGAGGCGCCCGTCCCGGAGGAGTGCGAAGCGCTTCCGTGCGTCGCCGCGCGGGCGGATCGAGCCCCTGAGGCCGCAGGCCTCGACGAGCTCGAGGAACGCGCCGTAGGAGTTGTAGGCCGTGTGCGCGCCCACCTCGTACCAGAAGCCGTCCGCGAGACGCCGCGTGTTCAGGCAGCCGCCCGTCCGCGGCCCCGCCTCCAGGACCAGGACGGAGCGGCCCGCGGCCGCCGCGTGGTGGGCGAAGGCGAGGCCGGCGATCCCGCCTCCCGCCACGACCACGTCGCGCTGCTCCACGCCCCGATAATAGCCAGATGGCCTCCGTTCTCACGCTCGCCGCGGGCCGCTCCCTGACGTTCGGATCGTCCCCGTCGGTGATGGCGATCCTGAACGTCACGCCCGACTCCTTCAGCGACGGAGGACGCTTCGCGAGCGCGGAGGCCGCGGCGGATGAGGGCGCGCGCTACGCGGATCTCGGGGCATCCCTCATCGACATTGGCGGGGAGAGCACGCGGCCCAAAGGGGCTAGCTACGGCGCGGGGGCAACGGAGATTTCCTTGGAAGGTGAATTGGAGAGAGTGCTGCCCGTCATCTCGCGTCTCCGTGGGCTCAGGCCGTCGGTTCCGATCTCGGTCGACACGCGGCGCGCCGAGGTCGCCCGCGCGGCGTTCGACGCGGGCGCCGACATCGTGAACGTCGTGACGGGCCTCAGCGCTTCCGATGAGCTTCTCTCGACGATCGCCACGGCGCGCGCCGCCGTCGTCCTGAATCACTGCCGCGGAACCCCGCGGACCACTTTCGAAGAATCTTCCTTCACCGATGTGGTCATCGAGGTGGCGGCGGACCTTCGCGCCGCCCGTGAGCGAGCGATCTCTGCCGAAATCTCCGAACAAAGAATTCTCCTCGACCCCGGCTTCGGATTCGGCAAGACCGCGGAACAGAACTTCGCGCTTCTCGGCGCGCTCGACCGCCTCGCGCTGCCCGGCGTTCCGCTCGTCGTCGGGGCGTCGCGCAAGGCGTTCCTCGGGACGGTCGCCCGAGCGCCCGTGAACGACCGCCTTCCCGAGTCCCTCGCCGCCGTCGCCTTCGCCGCGCGCCTCGCGCCGCTGCGGCCCGTCCTCGTGCGTGTCCACGACGTCGCCCCGACGATCCGGTTCCTCGCGACGCTCGCGCGGGCGAACGGCGACGCTCTCTCGCGAGTCACGTAACATCGAAGGCTCATGCGGGCTCTCTTTGGCACGGACGGCATCCGCGGCGAGGCGGGGGCGCCGCCCCTCGACGACGAAACGGTCTCCCGGGTCGGCGCCGCGCTCGTCGCCGCGCTCGTGGACGCCGAAATGGGGCCGCCCATCTCGATCGCGGTCGGCTGCGACACGCGCGCGTCGTCGCCGGAGATCGTGCGTGCCCTCGCGGGCGGCATCGCGGCCTCGGGCGGCCGAACGCGCTTCGCGGGCATCGTGCCCACGCCCGCCGTAGCCTACCTCGTGGCTCTCACGGACGCGGACGCGGGCGTCGTCGTCTCGGCCTCGCACAATCCCTGGAAGGACAACGGAATCAAGATCTTCTCGGGCGAAGGCCGCAAGTTGCCCGACGCGGTCGAGATCGACATCGAACGCCGTATCGCGACATCGGCTGCCTCGCCGCCCGCCCAAGTCCACCGCGATCTCCTTCTCGGAGCGGACTACGTCGCGCATCTCGTTCGGAGCATCCCTCACCGGCTCGACGGCCTGAAGGTCGTGATCGACGCGGCTCACGGCGCGGCCTACGAGGTCGCACCTGCCGCGTTCGGGGCCGCGGGCGCCGAGGTTCTCGCTCGAAACGTCGCGCCGAACGGCCGGAACATCAACGAGAGCTGCGGCGCCCTGCATCCCGAGGGAATGGCACGTGCCGTGGTCGAGACCGGGGCGTCGCTCGGGATCGCGCTCGACGGCGACGCGGACCGGATCATCGTCGCCGACGACACGGGAACGCCTCTCGACGGTGACGACGTTCTCTATCTCTGGACGCTCGAGCTGGAGCGCGAAGGCAGGAAACCCGAAGCCGTCGTGGGGACAGTCATGTCCAACTGGGGACTGGAGCGGGCCCTGAGGGAAAGGGGCGTCCTTCTGATCCGCGCGCCTGTCGGTGACCGGTACGTCGTGGAGGAGATGGAGAAGTCGGGCGCGCTTCTCGGGGGCGAGCCGTCCGGCCATCTCATCCGCGCGGACCTGACGACGACGGGCGACGGCACGCTCACCGGCCTTCACATCGCAGCGCTCGTCGCGGCCTCCGGCCGGCCGCTCTCGGCGCAGCCGCGCTTCGTACACACGCCGCAAGTCCTCAAGAACGTGAGGGTCAGGGAGAAGATGCCGTTCGACGCGATTCCAGGCTTCGCAGCGCGGCGAAAGGTCGCCGAGCAGCGCCTCTCGGGCAACGGCCGTCTCCTCCTGCGCTATTCGGGCACCGAGGCGCTCGCCCGCGTGATGGTGGAGGGCGCCGATGCCGGCCTCGTCGAGGCCGTGGCCGCGGATCTCGCCGACGCCCTGCGCCAGGGCCTCGGGGCATGAGCGGGGGGCTTCCTCTCGAGCCCTCCGAAGAGGAGCTGCGGAATCTCCTCGACGAAGCCGTCCGGCGCGTCGTCGCGCACCTCGGCTCGCTCCCCGACCAGCCCGCCGACGGGTCCGCCGGAGCCGCGGCGCTCGCGCGCGCGCTGATCGAGGCGGAGCCCCCCGAGGACGGAACGCCGGCGGGGCCGCTTTTCGACCTCCTGTTCGAAAAGGCGATCCCCGCGAGCTTCAACAACGCCGGACCGGGGTTTCTCGCGTACATCCCCGGAGGCGGGCAGCCCTACGCCGCCGCCGCGGATCTCATCTCCTCGGCCGTGAACCGCTACGTGGGCGTCTTCGCGCCGGCGCCCGCGCTCGTCCAGCTCGAGACGAACGTGATCCGCTGGTTCGCGCGCGCCGTGGGCTACCCGGAAAGCGCCGGAGGCTTCCTGACGTCCGGCGGATCTCTCGCGAACTTCTCCGCGCTCGTCGCGGCGCGGCACGAGAAGCTGCCCGAGAACTTCCTCACGGGCACGCTCTACGTTTCCGACCAGGGCCACCACTGCATCCGCAAGGCCGCCCTCCTCGCGGGCTTCCCCGCCGCGAACGTGCGCGAGATTCCTTCCGACCTCGATTTCCGCGTCCGGCTCGACGCGCTCGCCGAACGCGTCGCCGCCGATCGCATGGCCGGATTCAGACCGTTCCTCGTCGCCGCGAGCGCGGGCACGACGAACACGGGCGCCATCGACGATCTCGACGCTCTCGCCGACTTCGCGGAGCGGGAAGGCCTCTGGCTGCATACGGACGCGGCCTACGGGGGCTTCTTCGCGCTGACCTCTCGCGGCCGCGCGGCTCTCAAAGGCCTCGAGCGCGCCGACTCGATCGTCCTCGACCCGCACAAGGCTCTCTTCATGCCGTACGGCACGGGCAGCCTCCTCGTGAAGGACCCGGGGGCGCTCCGCAGGTCGCACAGCGTTTCGGCGCACTACATGCCCGGCATGCAGGACGACCCGGACTCGGTGGATTTCTGCGAGATCTCGCCTGAGCTCTCGCGCAACTTCCGGGGACTCGGAACCTGGCTCGCGGTCAAACTGTGCGGCCTCGGCGCGTTCCGGGCGGCGCTCGACGAGAAGCTCGACCTCGCGCGCGAGGCCGTCGACGCGGTGCGCGCGATCCCGGACATGACGATCGCCGCCGAGCCCGAGCTTTCGCTCTTCGCGTTTCGCCTCACGCCTGAGGGCGCGTCCGCCGAGGAGGCGAACCGCGTGAACCGGGAGCTGCTGGCACGCGTGAACGCCCGGGGAAGGGTGCTGCTCACGGGTACGCTCCTGGGCGAGGTCTTCGCCCTCCGGATGTGCATCCTGAGCTTCCGGACGCACGCGGACCGCGTCCGGATGGCGCTCGAGGATCTCCGTGCAGCCGCCCGGGAGGTCCGAGGGAATAATCCGGCCCCCGAACGCATTTCGTAACGTGTCCATGAGACGACGCGACTTCCTCACCCTGACCCTTCCCCTCCTGGCGGGCGCCGGCGCCCTTGTCGCGATCGGTTCCGCCGGCTCCGACAAGAGCGCCCCTCCGAAAGGACCCGCGATGCCGAACGCCGCCGACGCCACGGCCGACCGCCTCCCCGATCACATCGTCAAGACCGACGCCGAATGGAAAAAGCTCCTTACGCCCGAGCAGTACCATGTCACGCGGAAGAAAGGCACCGAGCGCGCCTTCACGGGCCCGAACTGGGACAACCATGCGAAGGGGACGTACCGGTGCGTGTGCTGCGATCTGCCCCTCTTCAGCTCGGAGGCGAAGTTCGACTCCGGCACGGGCTGGCCCAGCTTCTGGCAACCCCTCGCGCCGAACGCCGTGAAAACGGCGGAGGATCGCAGCCTCTTCTCCGTGCGCACCGAGGTGATGTGCCGCCGCTGCGACGCCCACCTGGGCCACGTCTTCGACGACGGGCCGAAGCCGACGGGCCTGCGCTACTGCATGAACGGCACGGCGCTGAAGTTCGTCGCCGCGAAGTAAATCGAGGGGGGCCGGCGACGGGGCTTCGCGGGCGAGGTGCCCGGAGAACAAAAGTCGATCAAAGACCGCGATATGCCGAGCCTCGTAGTCTGACGCGCGTCACCGTGACGACGTGAGCCGCATCGTCGATCTCGTAAAGGACCCGGTAATCGCCCACGCGGATCCGGAAGAGCCCTTTGCGACCGGCCATCGCCTTCACGCCGTGCGGCCTGGGATCCTGCTCGAGACCGCTCAGATGAGGATCGAGCCGTTTTCGGACAGGAAATGGAAGCCGGAGAAATTCGCGCTGAGCTGACGAGACGAATTCGAGCCGGTACGCCACGCCGTCACAATCCGGCGCGCTTACGGACCTCGGCGTAGGGGATGCGCTTCTCTTTGGGGTTGGCGAGTCGAGCGACAGAGACGCTCACGTCGTAGCGGTCCTCCAGCTCCTCGAGGAGCTTCAAATCCGCGATCGAGACGACCGCGGCGACCGGCTTCTTTCCGCGGCGCACGATCACGCGCTCGCCGCGGCGAGCGCGATCGAGAGCGGACTCGACCGGAGAGGTGGGCGGCTTTCGAGCAGTAACTCGCCTCATGACGTTCGTAATTCTACGGCTCTTCGGTTTCCGCCCGTGGCTTGAGGCTCGCTGCTGCGAGCTCGCTCGAGTCGAGAAGCAGTTGGACTCGGGTGTCAGGTAGTAAGCCACCCTGCGCGGTCGAAGTCGGGGGGTAGCCTTCCGAATCGCGCCTGAACGAACATCTCTTTCCAGGCCCCTTCGTCGAGTCCGGAAATGAGCTTGGCCAGGATGGCCCTGCGCAACAGAAGGTCGGAGGCGATCACGCCATGGATCTGTTTCGGTTTCAGCGTTTCCGGCTCAGAGCCATGAACGCGCTTGCTCCGAACCTCGTAGGCGTCCTTGATTGCCTGGGCCGTGGCCTGCCGTTCGATAGGATCGCCGCCGAGAAGCCAACCGAGGGACATCTGGAGCCGGAAGCTGATCTCGCTGGTAGAGCTTTCGTTGAAGAGCAGTTCGAGCGCCATGCAGATATCCGCTGCGCGCGACACAACGTGCTCAAGACCAGTTGGTTGAAAGCGCCCATTGATGAGCCGAAACAGGAAGGCGGCAATCTCCGAGGAGAAGCACTCTCCGCTGCTGGTTTCGCCTCTGCTCCATTGCCACGGCGTACGGATCTCAGCAGGGGTGAGAAGAGAGAGTGCAACGGCAAACGGCGACTCGCCACCGATGGCCGTATCCCCCTTGGTGGGCATTTCGTAGACGAACGGGAAACGGGTCAGCAGGTTCTTCCAGACATCATGCCCCTGCACCCAGAATGACGAGGCATGTCGCAGGACGGTGGCCCGCTCGGCGTCCTGCATGGGCCGAATTACGATGTCCCCCACGGTGAGGTCGCGGGCCCCGTCGGCTTCAAGGCCGAAGAGCCAACCGCCGATACGATGTGAGGCAGGCGCCCTCCTTGGAAGCACCGCGTCAAACATCTGTGTCGTCGCCCGAAAGCGCGCGTGTCACGATCACGTACTCCTCGACGGGTCGTCCGCCCACGAGATGCTCCTGGATGATCCGTTCGAGGACCGGCGGGTCGCACGCGCGATACCAGACGCCCTCGGGATAGACGACCGCCGTCGGACCGCCGGCGCAGATGCGCAGGCAGTTCGCCTTGTTCCGCTGCACGCGGCCGCTCGTCGAGAGGCCGAGATCCTTGAGGCGGCTCTTCAGGAAGTCCCAGGCCGCGTTCGCGCGGTCCCTCTCCGAGCACCTCGGCTTCGTCTGGTCGCAGCAGAGGAAGATGTGCCGCCGCGCCGCGGGGATCCCCAGCCCCGCCGCGACACGGGCGAGCGCCTCGGGCGAATCGTTCTCGTTCCCGCCGTCCATCCGCCTCCCCTGATCCGGAGGATAATCGCCTCATGAGAATCTTCGTCACGGGAGCCACCGGCCACGTCGGATTTCACGTCGCGCTCGCTTTCCGGCGCGCGGGACATCACGTCTCGGGCCTCACACGCTCGGAAGCGGGCGCGAATCGCCTGGACCGTCACGAGATCCGGCCCGTCGTGGGTTTGCTGCAGGATCCAGGCTCTTGGAAGGGCGCCGAGGACGCGTCCGTCCTCGTTCACGCGGCCTCCGACGCCGCCGCGGACATGTGGGCGGTGGACCGCGCCGCCGTCGACGCGCTCCTCGCGCTCGCGGGCCGCGGCGCCTCCCCGAAGACGCTGCTTTACACCAGCGGCGTCTGGCTCTACGGCTCGACGGGCGACCGCGTCGCCGACGAGACGACACCCATCGCGCCGCTCCCGATGAGCCTCCCGCGCGCCGAGACCGAGAAGCGCGTCCTCTCCGCGGCGGGAGTCAGGAGCCTCGTCATGCGCCCGGGCTGCGTGTACGGCTATGGCGGAAGCCTCACCGCGATGTGGTTCGCCGGGGCGGCCAAGGGAGCTCTCGAGGTCGTGGGGGACGGCCACAACCGGTGGGCGACCGTCCACGCGGACGACTGCGCCAACGCCTACGCGAGGGCCGCTTCGAGCGGGCTTTCAGGCGAGATCTTCAACGTGACGGACCGCTCGCGCGCGCCCGTGCGCCGGCTGGCGACCGCCGCCGCCCGCGCCGCGAGCTTCAAGGGCGAGATCCACTGGATCCCGCTCGAGGACGCGCGCAAGAAGATGGGCGGCTTCGCGGACGCCCTCGCGCTCGACCAGCATGTGGATTCACGGAAGGCCGTCGCGCGCCTCGGCTGGCAGCCCGCGCACGGCGGCTTCGAGGACGAGGTCGAGACGTACTACGCGGCCTGGAAGGCCGCAGCCGTGAGGACCTGACCGGAACGCCTTGGAAACGATCAGTCTCTCTTCCGAAGACCGCGCCCGAATCGAGGCGCACGGCCTGACGGTGGAGGAAGTGAGGCGGCAGGCGGCTCTCCTGCGCGACCCGCCGCCCGCGATCCGGCTCGTGCGTCCGTGCACCACGTCGAACGGCGTCGTGCGCATCCACGAGCGCGAGCACGCCGAGCTGCTCGCCCTAGCGGGCGAGGCGGCCAGCGCGGGCCGGCTCTCCAAGTTCGTGCCCGCTTCCGGAGCGGCGAGCCGCATGTTCGAGTTCCTGAGATCCGGCGATCCCGATCATCCGGACGTGCGCCGCTTCCACGAGAACGCGCCGTCCTTCGCGTTTCCCGCCGCCCGCCGGGCGCTCGCCGGCCGTGCGAAGGCGTCTCCCCCGGACGTCGAAGCGCTCGCGGCCTTTCCGAAGGGCCTCCTCCCCTTTCACCGCTACGCCGGATTCGCCCGGACGCCGTTCGAGGAGCACCTCGTCGAGGCCGCCGCGACGGTTCGGGACGCGGCGGGGGTCTGCCGAGTCCATGTCACCGTCTCGCCGGAGCACCGTGCCGCGTTCGCGGCGGTCCTCGAGAAGGCGCGACCCCGCCTCGAACGGGAGACGCGCGCGCTTTTCGAGGTCCGGTTCTCCGAGCAGGCGCCCTCCACCGACACGGTGGCGATCGACGAGAAAGGCCGCCTCTTTCGGGACGCGGAAGGCCGGCTGCTCTTCCGGCCGGGCGGCCACGGCGCTCTCCTCGAGAATCTCGCCCGTTCGGGCGGCGACATCGTCCTCGTGAAAAACATCGACAACGTCGTGCCCGACGACCGCCGCGCGCAGACGATCCTCTGGAAGCGGCTCCTCAGCGGCCTTCTCGTGCGGATCGAGCGTACGAGCCCACGGGACCGACCTCTCCGCGTCGCGGGCGTCGTGCGAAACGAGGGTGAGCCCGGCGGCGGCCCGTTCTGGGTGGAGGGGCCCGACGGTGAGTCGCGCCAGATCGTCGAATCGGCACAGGTGAATCTCGCGGATCCCGCGCAGGCGGCGATCTGGGCTGCGGCGACGCACTTCAACCCGGTAGACCTCGCGTGCTCCCTCCGCGATGCCTCCGGCCGGCCCTTCCACCTCCCCCGGTTCGTGGACGAACGCGCCGTCTTCGTCGCGAAGAAGACCTCTGAGGGGCGGGCGCTCCTGGCCCTCGAGAGGCCGGGCCTCTGGAATGGGGCCATGGCGCTCTGGGAGACGGTCTTCGTAGAGGTGCCGAAAGAGACGTTCGCGCCGGTCAAGACGGCTCTCGACCTCCTGCGTCCCGAGCACCAGCCGCGCCGATAAAATCGCATAAGTCATTTTGAATCAGAGTGATAACGGAGCAAGCACCAGGGCATTCCACCTCGCCGTTCCCGGGTCGCGGTATCCTCTCCTCCCCCCGAACCCGCCATGTTCCGCCGCGACGAGCAAAGACCCAGGAAAAGACGCCCGCTGAGCCTCGTGCATGACGAGCCCGCTGTGGCCGGGTCCGTGCCGGCGACCGCGTCCCTGCCCGCCCTTCCCCTGCTGAACCGCGAGCTCTCCTGGCTGGCCTTCAACGGGCGTGTGATCGAGGAGGCCTACGACGAGAGCTGGCCGCTCCTCGAGCGCCTGAAGTTCCTCGCGATCAGCGAGACGAACCTCGACGAGTTCTTCATGATCCGCGTGTCGGGCCTCCTCGACCAGCTCTCCTCGGAAATCGTGGAGCCCACGGACGACGGCCTTCCGCCCGCCGAAGCCCTCGCGCGCGTCAGGGCGGCGGTCCAGGAGATGGAAGCGCGGCAGACCTCGTGCCTCGTGAACGACCTCCTGCCGAAGCTCGCCCAAGCCGGCATCTCGATCCTCACCTGGGGCGACCTTTCCGATGTGCAGCGCGAGGCGGCGAGCACGCACTTCAGGCGCAACGTCCTGCCGATCCTCACGCCCCTCGCCGTCGACCCGGGGCATCCGTTTCCGTTTCTCTCGAACCTGTCCCTGTCGCTCGGCGTCGCGCTGCGCCACCCGGAGCGCGAGGGCGAGCTCTTCGCGCGCGTCAAGGTGCCGCAGGTGCTCCCGCCCTGGGTCCGCGTGGACAAGGGCGAACCCGGCGCGCCGCAGCGGTGGCTCTGCCTGGTGGACC
>JBGQDL010000153.1:0-9577 GCA_041495865.1 Thermoanaerobaculia bacterium
CGTACTTCATCTACGGACACAACCTCAAGTTCACCGGGGCGTTCACCAGGCTCCTGCCGCAGAACAAGAACACCCCGGCCACGAACGAGTTCACGATCCAGATGCAGGCGTATTACTTCTAGAGACCGTACCTAGCATCCGGACGAGCGGCCCCGTATCGTTGGAGGAATGCCGCTCGAGGAGTACCGCCGAAAGCGCCGGTTCGACGTCACGAAGGAGCCCGCCGGCGCGAAGGCTCCGAAGCGCGGTCGTCGCGTCCTCGCCTTCGTCGTGCAGAAGCACCGCGCGACGGCTCTCCACTATGACTTCCGGCTCGAGTGGAACGGCGTCCTCCTCTCCTGGGCGGTGCCGAAAGGGCCCTGCCTCGACCCCGCCGTGAAGCGGATGGCCTCGCACGTCGAGGATCACCCCGTCGAGTACGCCGCGTTCGAGGGCATCATCCCGGCAGGCGAGTACGGCGGCGGAACGGTCATGGTGTGGGACCGCGGCACGTGGGAGCCGGAGTCTCCGGACGTGGACGCGTCCCTCGCGAAGGGCGACCTGAAGTTCACGCTCGCGGGCGAGAAGCTCAAGGGGTCGTGGGTCCTGGTGCGCACAAGGGGCTGGGGCTCCTCGAAGCGGCCCTCGTGGCTCCTCATCAAGCATCGCGACGACTTCGCTTCGGACGAGGACGTCGCCGAGACGCGGCCGCGCTCGGTTTTGTCGAACCGCCTCCTGACGGAGATCGCGATCGACGAGGGCGGCGATGCCGAGAAGGCCTCGGCGGGCGATCCGGCCGGCGAGGTCGAGAAGCTGCTCCTCGACCCGAAGAAGCTCCAACGGGCCCGGAAGAAGATCCCCGCCGTCTGGCACTCGAACAGGAGCGTCGCCGAAAATGCCGCGTCCGAAGAGCACGAGGAGATTTCTGCGAATAGGAAGAGGGACCCGGCGCCGGCGGCGCGTGGCCGGACCTCGACGCGCGCATCCGAAGCCAAACTCCTTTCTAAGAAATCTTCATCTTCATTTCCCGTCCCCATCTCGAATCCCAACAAGGTCTTCTGGCCCGAGGAGGGCTACACGAAGACCGACCTCATCGCGTTCTACGCAGGGGTGTTCTCGAAGCTGAAGCCGTACGTCGCGGATCGGCCCCTCTCGCTCGAGCGCTGCCCGGACGGCCTTCTCGGCGAGGCCTTCTACCAGAAGGAGAAGCCGGTCTCGATGCCGAAGGACACGCCGACCGTACCCGTGAGGCACGGGAGGGACCGCAAGGTGACGAACACGGTCGTGGGCGGCAAGCTGGAGACGCAGCTCGCCCTCGCGAACCTCGGCTGCATCGCCGTCCACGTCTGGGGCAGCCGGGCCGAGGATCTCGACCGGCCCGACTGGGTCTGCTTCGACCTCGACCCGGATTCCGGGCAGATCGCGGACGCCGTGGGCGCCGCCCTGAAGGTGAAGCAGGCGCTCGACGCGCTCGAACTCTCGTCGTTCGTCAAGACGTCGGGTGGCAAGGGCCTCCACGTCTTCGTCCCGATCAAGCGCGGGCCGACGACGGACGAGGTCACGTGGTTCGCGAAGGAGCTCGGCACGAGGCTCGCCGCTGCCTGGCCGAAGGAGCTCACGATGGAAATGCGAATCGCGGCGCGCAAGGGCCGCGTCTTTCTCGACTCCTTCCGAAACGCCTTCGGGCAGACCGTCGTTTCACCCTATTCCGTGCGGCGGCGCGCGCATGCGCCCGTCTCGACGCCCCTTCGTTGGAACGAGGTCGTGCCGTCGATCCGGGCCGAAGACTTCACGATCGGGAACCTCGCCGAGCGCCTGAAGAAGCCCGACCCGTGGACCGACTTCTTCAGGCGCCGCCAGTCGCTGACGAGGGCGCTCGATGCGCTGAAGGGGCTCTGACTACTTCTTCCGCGTGTACTGGACCTCCAGCGACTTGAACATCTTGCCGTCGGGCGCGGGACTCCACATCTCGTACGTATGGTGATCGTTGTCGACGATCGTCACCATGCTCTTGACCTTCACGGTCTTCTTCGTCATGACGTCGTCCATCGTGGACCAGAACGTGACCTTCTTTCCGGAGGCGTCCGCCGTCCCGGTCGACGTCATGATCATCGTTCCCATGCTGTCCATCCACGTCCCGACGTATTTCTTCTTGTAGTTGTCGTAGCCGGTGTAGCCGACGCCCGAGAACGGCTGGCCCATCGCCGTGCCTTCCACCCGCTGCTCCACGAAGCGGCCGCCGAGCGCCCACTTGTTCTCCGACGTGCCGGACGTCGCTTCCGGGGGCTTCGACGGATCCATCCACATCTTGGTGGCGACGGTGAACGAGCCGACCACGGGCTCCAGCTTCTTGTGGGCCTCACCGGGCGTCGCGACCGCCATCCAGGCCTTCATCATCTCTTCCTGGCTGGGCGCACCGGCCGACGCGGCGGGCTTCGCCGCCGCTTTCGGCTTGTCTTCCGCGCGCACCGGGAGAGAGCCGAGAGAAAGACCGACGAGAGAAAGAGCTGCTGCGAAAGGAAGAATGTTGCGACGCAGTTTCATCTTTTGTGTCTCCTTTCCTGGAGCGTGTCGCGGCCGGTTACGCAAGGACGCGGCGTTTTGTTTCACTTTCTAAGCACGGCGCGAAGCGCCGTCTTCATCTTCCCGGACTCTTCTCTTTCCCGTCAGACGAGCTTCGCGTTGAGGTTGATCTGCGCCCCCGCGAAGAGCTTCGAGATCGGGCAGCCCTTCTTGGCCGCCGCCGCGATCTCCTGGAACTTCCCGGGTTCGATCCTGGGCACCTGCGCCTCGGTGTCGAGGTCGATGCGCGAAATCGAGAAGCCCGCGTCGCCCTTCTCGAGGTGGACCTTCGCCGTCGTCGCCACCCGCGTCGGGACGAAACCCGCCTTGGCGAGCTCGTTCGAAAAAGCCATCGAGAAGCAGCCCGCGTGGGCCGCGCCCGCCAGCTCCTCGGGATTCGTGCCCGTGCCTTCCTCGAAGCGCGACGCGAACGAGAACTGGCCCTCGAAAGCCCCGCTCCCGAGACGCATCGTGCCCTTCCCCGACTTCAGGTCTCCTTGCCAGACGGCGCTGGCGCTGCGTGCCGGCATGTGATGTCTCCTTTCGGGCGGATTCTGCGACGAATCAGGTCCGAAAGCGCTGCAGAACCGACCTGCACGGTCGTCACGGCGTTCCCTCGCCGAGCCCGGAAAAGCCCGCTCCCGTCACGAGATAGACGGCGAACGTGCCGAGCCAGTGACCGCCCTCGTAGTGCGCGCCCGTGACGGACGCGAGGCCCGACGCCCGATGCGCCGCCGCGGCGGAGCGAAGAGCTGGAATCCGCGGGTCGCGGGGCGGTAGCGAGACCGCGATGCCTTCCAACATCCACGCGCGCGACAGGTTGAGGCCGTCGAGGTGCGCGAGTTTGCCGTCCGACGGGTCCGTCACGATTGCGGGCTCGAGCCAGCGACCGGACCCGTCGAGAGGAAGGGCGGGCAGGAACTTCAGGAGCCAGCCCGCGAACGCGGGTGGGTCGAGGAGGCGGCGCATCAGGTCGGCTTCGGCGAGGCAGGGCGAGAGGAAGTCCTGCCCCGACGGCTCATAACCCAGCGGGCACGCGCGGTCCTTCGCGTAGAGGTTGCGCGTCTTCGCGCGAAGGATGCGGTCCATCTCGGCGTCCTGCGCCACGCGCGCCCAGTCGAGGGCAAGGCCGAACGCGAAGGCCGTCTGGGCATGTTCACCCTCGCGTACGGGATACGCGAGCTTCCCGAGCCAGTCCTTGAGGCGGCGGGCGGCAGCGCGCTCGAGCGGCTCGAGCGTCGCGGCCCAGGCATGCGCTTCCGGGTCGTCCCACCCTCGCAGCTCCGCCGCGAGGCGCAGCAGCCAGGCGAGGCCGTACGGACGCTCGAACGTGGCGCGGCCCGCTCCTTCGAGGTAGGCGACCTCCCCCGCCACCTTCTCGGGTGTAAACGACGCGCGAAGCGCGGCCCGGGCAGGCGGCGCGAACGGCGCGTTCGGGAAACGCCGTGCGAGCCGCGCGAGGAGCCAATGCGCGTGCACGGAGGAGTGCCAGTCGTAGCATCCGAAGAAAACGGGCGTCAGAAGTCGCGGGGGCTTTGCATCGGCATCGCTTTCCAGCGTGTGCGCGATTTTGTTCGGGTACTCGCGACCCACGCACCCGAGCGCGAGACCCGCGAATCGACTCGCGGCGGCCTCGTCGAACGCGGGCGCGGAGACCGCCGGCAGCACAGCCGCGAGCAGGGCGAGGGCCGACGCGAACGGCACGCGCGGATGCTACCGCGGGGCGCTATCCTCTCCCGGCGTGCGGTTCCGCAATCCCGAGGGAAGCCGTCCCCAGACCGCCGGACTCGCCGAATTCGTGCCGTTCTTTCTCAGGCGCGCGCGCAACCGTCGCCCGCCGCCCGTTCCGCCGGGCCACGTTCTGCCCCGCGCCGAGGCCATCGCGGGCCTCGCGGCCGCGGGCCCCGACAGCCTGACCTGGCTCGGGCACGCGTCGTTCCTGATCCGGACCGGCGGCCTGACGATTCTCACGGACCCCTTCCTGTCCGACTACGCGAGCCCCGTCGCCGGCTTCGGCCCGAAGCGCTACGTCCCTCCCGGGTTGCCTCTCGACGAACTTCCGAAGATCGATGCGGTCGTGGTCTCTCACAATCACTACGACCATCTCGATGCGAGGTCCGTAAGAGAGATTTCTTCGAAGGTAAGAGGGGCTGCGGCAGCCATCGTGCCTTCGGGCCTCGGTCCGTTCTTCGCGTCGTGGGGATACACGGATGTCCGGGAGCTCGGATGGGGCGAGGGCACCCTTTTGCGAGAATCTTCTTTCACCGCTCTCCCGGCGATCCACTTCTCGGGCCGCACGCCCTTCGACCGCAACGCGACGCTCTGGTGCTCGTGGTCGATCGTCTCGCCGTCCCTCCGCGTCTTCTTCGCCGGAGACACGGGCTACGGCCCGGTCTTCGCGGAGACGGGCGCGCGGCACGGGCCCTTCGACCTGGCGCTCGTACCGATCGGCGCCTACGAGCCCGCCTCGATCATGCGGCCCGTGCACTGCGACCCCGAACAGGCCGTTTGCCTCGGCCGCGACGTGCGTGCCGCGGCGCTCGTGGCGATGCACTGGGGCACGATCGTCCTCACCGACGAGCCCCCATTCGAACCTCCGCAGAGGTTCCGCGCCGCAGCCAACCGCGCGGGGTTTTCCGACGGCCGGACGTGGGTCATGAGGATTGGCGAGACCCGCGTAACATCCCGCGCCTGACCCCGAGGAGGTGTGCATGTCTCGTCTATCCGCGGCCCGCGTTGTCGCGGCCCTCGCCCTGCTCGCCAGCCCGCTCGCCGCCGCCGGTGCGCCGCCCGATCCCGTCACGGTCCTGAAGGCGAAGCGCCTCTTCGACGCCCGCGGCGACGCCGTCACCCAGGACGCCGTGATCGTCGTCGAGGGCTCGAAGATCAAGGCGGTCGGCCGGGGTATCCCCGTCCCCGCGGGCGCGACGGTCGTGGACCTCGGAGACGCGACGCTCCTTCCCGGCTTCATCGACTGCCATGTGCATCTGTCGTTCGAGATGGGCGCCGACTACTTCCGGGGCACGGTCCTGGACCTGCAGCGCACGACCGCCGAAAAGGCGATTCGCGCGACGGAATTCGCGCGGAAGACGCTCCGCGCGGGCTTCACGACGGTCCGCGACCTCGGCTCGGACGAGTTCGTGGACGTGGGCCTCAGGAACGGGATCGCCGCGGGCGCGGTGCCCGGCCCCCGCATGCTCGTCGCGACTCACGCTCTCGGTGCCCGCGGCGGACACGCGGACGCGGACGGCTACCCCTACATGCTCTTCGGGAAGGAGGCGGGGATCGCGAACGGGATCGCGTCCGGGCCCGACGCCTTCCGCGACGCCGTGCGCTTCGCGGTCAAGTACGGAGCCGACGTCATCAAGGTCATGGCGACGGGCGGCGTGCTGTCCGTCCAGGACGAGGTCGACACGCCGCAGGTCACGCAGGCGGAAATGGACGCGCTCGTCGACGAGGCTCACCGCCTGCGCAAGAAGACGGCCGCGCACGCGCACGGAATCGAGGGCGCGAGGACGGCCGTGCGGGCCGGCATCGACTCGATCGAGCACGGCTCGTTCCTCGACGAGGAGACCTTCCGGATGATGAAGGCAAAGGGCACGTTCTTCGTCCCGACGCTCCTGGCGCTCGAGTACGTCGCGGGTCGCCACGCGAAGTCCGCGCTCCCTCCGAACGTCGAGGCCAAGGCGAAGGCAGCCGGCGAGAGGCGCAGCGAGGCTTTCCGCGCGGCCTTGAAGACAGGCGTGAAGATCGCCTTCGGCACGGACTCGGCCGTGAGCCCCCACGGGAGGAACCCGGAGGAGTTCGCCCTCATGGTCGAGCTGGGGATGCCGCCCGCGGCGGCGCTGCGCTCGGCGACGAGCGCCGCCGCCGAGCTTCTCGGGCTCGACAAGTCGATCGGCGTCCTCGCGCCGGGATTCGAGGCCGACGTCGTCGCCGTGGCCGGGAACCCGCTCGAGGACATCCGCGCCACGGAGCGCGTTCTCTTCGTGATGAAGGCCGGGACGATCGTTCGGCGACCCTAGCCCGAAGCGCGCTCCCCGAGGAACGCCGCGACTTGCGCCACGGCCTCGGCGAGATTCTGCGGCTCCGTTCGGCCCGACGAGACGCGCGGCTTGAAAGAGTGGTCGCCGTCCTCGAGGAAGACGACGCGAAGAGTCTTCGAAAGGGAATAGCGCGAGACCTCGTCTCTGCCGCCGAACGGGTCTCGCGTCCCCTGCACGATGAGAGCCGGGGTCCTGAGGCCCGCGAGGTGAGCGACGCGGAGCACGTCCCGCTTTCCGGGGGGATGAAACGGATATCCGAGGCAGACCAGGCCCGCGACTCCCGCCTCGTCCGAGACGAGGCTCGCGATCCGTCCCCCCATCGATTTCCCTCCGATGACGAGCGCTCCCGGCCCCTCGGCGTCGGTCAGCGCGCGGATCGCCTCGTGCCAGCTCCGGCGGAGGACGGCTTCGCGGTCCGGCGGCCGTTTCTTTCCCTCCTCGCGGCGGGCACGCATGTACGGGAACTCGAACCGCGCGACGCGGAAGCCGGCGGACGCGACGCCTCGAGCGATCCGGTTCATGAAAGCGGAGTCCATCGGCGCTCCCGCTCCGTGCGCGAGGACGAGCGTTCGGCGCGAACGCGCCGGTCCGTCGAAGAGAAACCGCTCCACCTACAATCGCTCCGTGGCGAACAAGTATCTCTCGTACGACGACCTGCGCGCCCCGAAAGTGCGAGCCATGTTCTCGCGCCTCGCGGCGCGCTACGACGTGGTGAACGACGTCATGAGCTTCGGGCTCCACAGGCGCTGGAAGAAAGACACCGTCCGCCTCGCCCTCGCGGGCCGGACGGCGCCGGCCCGAATCCTCGACCTGTGCTGCGGCACCGGCGACCTCTCGTTCCTCGCCGAGGCGAACGCACGGCCCGGCTCGAGGGTCACGGGTCTCGATTTCACGCTGCCGATGCTCGGCGTCGCGGCCCGGCGCCGGGCGGTGACGCGAAGCCGGAGCGCATTTGCGCAGGGCGATGCCCTCCGCCTTCCGTTTCGGGACGCGGCCTTCGACGTCGTGACCGTGGGCTACGGCCTCAGGAACATCGCCGACCCGCTCGCTGCCCTGCGCGAAATGTGCCGCGTCCTGGCGCCCGAAGGACGTGTCGTCGTCCTCGATTTCGGCAAGCCCGACAATCCCGTCGCGGGCGCTCTCTATCAGGCTTTCCTCCGCACGATGATGCCGCTCGTGGGCTGGCTCTTCCACGGGGATCCCGAGACTTACCTCTACATCCCCGAGTCGCTCGAGCGCTATCCCGCCCAGCGGGGCGTCGAGGCGCTCATGCGCGAGGCGGGTCTCGGCGGGGCGCGGTACGAGAACCGACTTCTCGGCACGATGGGCCTCAACGTCGGCGAAGCGCCCGCGGCGAGAGGACCCCTATAATCCCGCGTGCCGAACTCGGAGGTCTCGAGCGCGTCCCGGAGTCGCTCGGGGGCCACTCCCGTCTCGGAGTCTCCCCTCCCCGTCGCACGTTGGATCGCGGTCCTCGTGGTGCTCTTCCTGATCGCGATCGGTACCCTCATGGCCGTCGGCGCCTCCGGACTGACCCTGCTGGCCAGCCTCCAGGCGTTCGTGAGCGCCGAGTCCCACTGGTCCAAGGCCCAGAAGGACGCCTCGCTCGCGCTCTCCCGCTACCTCGACAGCGGAGACGAAGCCGACTACCGGCGCTTTCAGGGTCGTCTCGGCGTGACGCTCGGCGACCGAAAGGCCCGGCTCGCCCTTCAGCAGCCCCAGCCGGACAGGCACAAAGCCCGGGAGGGCTTCCTCGAAGGCCGCAACAGCATCTCCAGCTCGGAGGAGATGTCCGATCTCTTCCTGCGTTACCGGAACATCGCGGCCTTCTCGGGCGCGATCGAGATCTGGGAGCGCGGCGACCTTCTCGTCGACGAGATGATCGAGCTGGGGACGCGGATTCACGACGCCTCGAGACCCCTCCCACCGGAAGTTCACGTCGGCTTCGCGGGCGAGACCGACGGCCTCAACGGGCGCGCCACCGTCCTCGAGGACGGTTTTTCGGAGGCCATCGGCCAGGCGACCCGCTGGGTGCGGCGCCGCCTGATCGCCGCGATCCTGTCGGTGACGGGCCTCCTGGGAGCCCTCTCCGTGGGGGCGTCGGTCCTGATCGCGCGCCTCCTGCACCGCCGGGACGAGGCCCTCCGCTCCTCCGAGCGCCGTTACCGCCAGCTCTTCGAGCGGAACCTCGCCGGCCTCTACCGGACGACGCTCGACGGCAGGATTCTCGACTGCAACTCGGCCTTCGCCCGGATTCTCGGCTACCCGTCGCGCGAGGACGTCCTCATGGTCTCCGCGCTCGATCTCTATGCCGAGCCCTCCGACCGGGAATCGTTCCTGGCCCGCCTCTCGCACCAGAGGGTTCTCGTCAATTTCGAGCTGTGCCTGAAACGCCGGGACGGCGTGAAAGTGTGGGTGCTCGCGAACGAGAGCCTCCTGGAACCCGAGGGCAGAGGCGAAGCCGTGATGGAAGGAAGCCTCATCGACATCACCGACCGCAAACACGCCGAGCAGCAGCGCTGGCATCAGGCGAATCACGACGCGCTCACCGACCTGCCAAACCGGATCCTCTTCAACGACCGCCTTTCGTTCGCCATCCTGCACGCGCAGCGCCGGCGCCAGTCGCTCGCGGTCCTGTTCCTCGACCTCGACCATTTCAAGAAGATCAACGACACGCTCGGCCACTCGGCGGGCGACGAGCTTCTCGTGAAAGCCGCCGACCGCCTTCGCCGCTGCATCCGGTCCGACGACACCGTGGCGCGCGTGGGCGGGGACGAGTTCCTCCTTCTGCTGAACGGCATCGAGCGCGCGCCGGACGCCGCCCGGATGGCACGCAAGATCCTGCAGGCCCTGTCGGAACCGTTCGTGATCCAGAAACGGGAGCTGTTCATCGAGGCGTCCATCGGAATCGGCCTCTATCCAGGCGACGGCAAGGACGCCGAGATGCTCGTCGCGAACGTCGACACCGCCATGTATCGCGCGAAGGAGAC
>JBGQDL010000154.1:0-9566 GCA_041495865.1 Thermoanaerobaculia bacterium
GCCTGTCGGGGAGAGATGCCGCGGCGCTCACGCCATCTGCCGCCGCGCGAGCTCGAAGAAGAGGCCCTTCTTCTGCATGAGCTCCTCTTGGGAGCCGCTCTCGCGGATGGTGCCGTTCTCGAGAAAGCAGATGACGTCGGCGTTCGCGATCGTGCTCAGGCGGTGGGCGATCACGATCCTGGTCGCATGCATCTTGTTCATGCTCTCGGTCACGATCGCCTGCGTGCGATTGTCGAGCGCGCTCGTCGCCTCGTCGAGAAAAAGGACCTTCGGACTGCTCACGACGGCGCGGGCGATCATGAGGCGCTGCTTCTGCCCGCCCGAGAGGCCGCCGCCCCCTTCGCTGACGTACGTGTGCATCCCCATCGGCATCTCGCGGATGTCGTCCGCGAGTCCCGCCTTCTCGGCCGCCACCCATGCCTCGTCCACGGAACGGGACGACGTCCCCACGATGTTGCGGTAGACGTCGGCGGGCAGCATGCGGCTGTCCTGCAGGACGACGCCGAGCTGCTGGCGCACGAGGCGCAGGTCGAGCGACGCGAGATCCTGGCCGTCGTAGTAGATCGTCCCCTTCTCCGGCTTCTCGAAGCCGAGCATGAGGCGCATGAGGGTGGACTTTCCCGAGCCCGATCCGCCCACGAACGCGAAGAACTGGCCCGGCTGGATCTTGAGACTGAGGTCCTTGAGGATGTACGGAGTGTCCTCGCTGTAGCGGAACCAGAGATGCGAGATTTCGATCTCGCCGCGAAGCTGCCCCGGCGACGCCTTCGTGGCGTCGATCTCGGGAGGCGTCGTGAGGATGGGCGCGAGACGCTCCCAGATCGGCACGAGGACGAGGAGGGAGAGGGACGCCTCGCTGAGGGACTGCATGGCCGAGGCGAACGCGCCGAACGCCGCGCTGAAGGCGATGAACGCGCCGGTGGAGAGGCCGCCGGCGGCGCCGCTCGTCCCCGCCGCCTGCTGCACCTTCACGAGCATCGCGAAGATCGCGATGGAAGACAGGATGGGATAGGCCGCGTTGAAGACGCCCACCGCGTTCTGGACCTGTCCCGCGCGGAAGGCGACGCGCCGCTGGTCGGCGAAGGCGCGGGCCCACACCCGGAAACCATGCGGCTCGGCGCCGCATGAGCGGAGCTTTCCGACCCCCGTGATGAGCTGCACGACGAGGCCCGTGATGGCGCCGCGCATCCCGATCTGCTGCCTCTGGAAACGGAGCTGCAGCATGTTCGCGCCCGTCGTGAAACCGAGGAAGACGAGCGTGAGCGCGATCGCGAGGAGCGCGAGCGACGTGCTGTAGCTCAGCATGAGGCCCAGGTAGAAGATCGAGCTCAGCGTCCCGAGGATGGCTCCGATCCCCGCCCCCGAGAGGAGGGCGCGGATCGCGTCGACGCCGCCCGCGCGGTCCGCCAGGTCGCCCGACGTGTACTGCTTGAAGAACGTGGACGGAAGGTCGAGCAGCCGGTCCCACAGCGCCGCCTGGATCGAGTAGTCCATCCTTCCCTGGAACCTGAGGACCGCGATCGACTGCGTGACCTTGAACGCCATGGACGAGATCGCCGAGACGAAGAGCGCGATCGTGAACTGCAGGAGGAGGTTCTTCTCGGCCTGCGGGATCGCCGTGTCGAACAGCTGGCCCGTGAAATAAGGCGCCATCGAGCCGAGGACTCCCATCGTGAGACCCATGGCGATGATCATCAGGATGTCGCGCTTCAGGCCCCGGGCGCCGAAAACGACGATGTCCTTCGCCGTGAGGATTCCGTCCGGAAAGCGGCGGTAGAAGACGTAGGCGAAGGGGTTGAGCGTCCGCGCGAGCGCCGCGTCCACGGGGGCCCGCTTTCCGGTCTTCGTGTCCACCCAGTCGTACGCCGAGGTCCCGCGCGGGACGAGGGCCACCGCCTGCTTCCCGTCCTCGGTCTTCGCCAGAAAGGGCCCCTGGTCCTCCTTCCACCAGTCGCCGCGCAGCGCCACGAGGCGCGTGCGGAAGCGTGACGCGATGGCGACGGCCTGAAGGTTGTCTTCGAAGGAACGCTCGGTGCGCGCGTCCGCCGGCTTCTTCGCCTCCATCCCGAGCGCCGCGCAGACGAACCGGCACGCCTGGTAGACGGGCTCGACGTCGCCGGCCTCGAAGACGTCGGCCGCTTTCTTCTCGGGATGCGCGAGAACGCCGCCGATCTCCTCGTAGGCCGCCTGCTGGGCGGCCGCCGCGTGCTCGGCCTTGCTCTTCAGGCGGTTGAACTCGTCCACCGTGGCGAGTCGCTTGTTCAAGAACTCGCACTCGCACAGGACCCGGTGGAAGAGCTCGAGCCCGTTCCACAGGTCCTCGCCCGACGCCGCCTGCCGCGTCTCGACCGGGGCCAGGATGAGGGGCTCCTCGTTCGATTCGATCCAACCCTCGCGCGTGACCGGGAAAAGGGGGGCCGCCGGCACCTCGGCGAGGCCGATGAAGAGAGCGTCCGCGGGAAGCGGCGTCCAGACCACGCCCTTCCCGGCGCGCGCGCGTTTCTGGGGCCCGAGGATCGTCTCCTGGCCCGGCTCGAGGTCGAAGTCGGGCGAAACCGCGGGAAGACCGCGCACGAGTGACTCGGAGAGGGCGACGATCCACTCGTCCACGAGGCCCGCGATGCGCGGGGCCAGGGCCGCCTCGGCCGCGAGCGCGCGGAGCCGGGCGACCGGAATCCTCCTCAGGCGCGTGCCCGTCTTGCCCGTGGCGAGCAGTCCGGCGCCCATCCCGTACGCGTCGAAGTCCATTCCGAAGAGGGCGTGGCCCGGTTCCACCGACACGAAGTGCGTGCGCGCCCCGGAGGGATCGCCGTCCTTCATCGCGACGGTGAAGACGTCGATCCGGCCGTCCTCGACGAGCCACGAGGAGGCGGGGTCGGAAAGGAAGAACGGCTTGTTGCCGCTCACCACGACCGCCTCGCCTTCCTGCTCGAGCGTCGTCGTCAGGCGGAGCTGGAGGCTCTCCACGATTTCCCTGACCGGGATCGCCGTCGTCCGCGCCGCGTCGAGATCCTCCGCGCTGCCCTCGTCGTCCTTCACGAGCTCGAGGACGACGTTCCCGAGCCGGAAGCGATCCATGTGATCGAGGAGCGCCGTCTCGACCCGCCGGTCGCCGAACCACGTCCCGTTCGCGCTCTTCTGGTCCGTCACCCGGACGCCGAGGGCCGTGGCCTCGAGACGGGCGTGCCGCCGCGAGACGCTTGGATCCGGGATGACGACGTCGCACTCGGTCGCGCGGCCCAGGAGGCAGGAGGGATCGGGCTGGAATTCGCGCCCGACGAGAGTCCCGTCCCGCGCCTCCATGATGCGCAGCCGGAACGCGCCGGACCCGGACGGCGCCGAGATGACGGTGGCGTCGACGCCCGGGCTCCTCGCGTCGCTCATCGCTCAGTGACCGCCGATCAGCCTTGCATAGGGCTTCGCGGCGTCATCCTTCATCTCTTCGTGCGTGCCGCGCTGGACGATCTTCCCCCGCTCGAGAACGATGATCTCGTCCGCGTCGCGGATCGTGCTCAGGCGGTGGGCGATGATGATGCAGGTGCAACCGCGCCGCCTCAGGCTGTCGTCGATGCAGGCCTCCGTGCTCGGGTCGAGCGCGCTGGTTGCTTCGTCGAGGATGAGGACGGTCGGACCGCCCGAGAGAGCGCGCGCGATCTCGAGCCTTTGCCGCTGGCCGCCGCTGAAGTTGGAGCCTCCCTCGGACACGGGCGCGCCGTACGTGCCCTCGCGCGTCTCGATGACGCTATGGATCTCCGCGTCGCGGCAGGCCTGCGTGATGTTCGTCAGCGGGATCGTGGAATCCCACATCGCCACGTTGTCGCGAATCGTGCCGCCGAAGAGGAAGATGTCCTGGTCGACGAGGCCGATCGAGTTCGACAGGAGGCTGCGAGGCAGCTTCTCCCGCGCCGTCCCGTCGAAGAGGATCTCGCCCTCCCACGGCTCGTAGAGACCCGACACGAGCTTCGCGACCGTGGACTTCCCGCTGCCGCTCGCCCCCACGAGCGCAAAGCGCTGGCCGGGCTTGATGAGGAGCGAGAAGTTCTCGATGAGCGGCGCCTCGAGAGGGCTGTATCCGAAGGTCACGTTTCGGAGCTCGACTTCGCCCGCGAGCTTGACGGCGCGCCGCTCCGTCGCCGCCTCTTGGGCCGGCGCCTCGCGTGCGTACTGGCGATCCTGCGGATAGCGCATGACGTCGTCGAGGCGGTTCATGTCCGCCTCGAGCTCCTGGAGGGTCGACCCGAACTGAACGAAGGAGTTGAGCGGGCGCGTGAAGCTCCCGACGAGCGACTGGTAGGCCACGAGCATCCCCACCGTGAGGTCGCCGTGCATGACCTTGAGGCCGCCCACGAGGAGCACGACCATCGTCGAGAGCGTGTTGACGAGAGGCGGGACGCAGGACACGAGCTCGCCCATGAGCCCGAGGGACTGCTGGCCGCGCAGGGCTTTCGCCTGGTAGCCGGCCCAGCGGCCGAAGAACTCCGACTCCGAGCCCGTCGCTTTCAGGGTCTCGATCATGCGCAGACCGTTCATGGCCGTGCCCATGAGCTTTCCCGCGTCGAGCATGAGCTTGCGGCACCCGTCGATGCGCCGGCGCGAAACGACGCGCACCGCCACGATGTTCAGGAGCGCGATCGCGATGACGAGCAGCGTCAGCGGCACGGAGTACAGGAACATGAGGACGGCGTAGAAGACGATCAGGATGCAGTCGAGGCCCGTCGTCGCGAGCCTGCCCGAAACGATGTTCGCGACCTTGTCGTTGATGAGGACGCGCGAGCCGATCTCACCGGCGAACCGCTGCGAGAAGTACGCCACGGGGAGCCGGAGAATGTGGTTGAAGAAATCACTCGCGGTCGTGATCGCGAGCTTCGTCTCGAGGCGCAGCAGGAAGTACTGCTGGAGCCACACCAGGACCATGCGGACGACGGCGGTCGCGGCCATGCCGAGGAGGAGCGGCTGAAGGAGCGCCGTGTGGTTCGAGATGAGGTACTCGTCGATGAAAATTCGGGAGAACGTGGGCACGACGAGACCGGGCAAGACGAGCGCGACCCCGCAAAGGAAAACGAAGAGGAGCGCCGTCTCCGAGCCCTTGAGCCGCCGCCTGAGGGCCCCGACCAGGCTCGGACGCTCGCCGCCCTTCCGGAAGTCCGGACCGATCTCGAAGGTGAGGACGACCCCTGAAAAAGAGCCGTCGAGCTCCTCCATCGTGATGACGCGCGGTCCCTGCGCCGGATCGCTCAGGAAAACCTTGTCGCCGCGCCCGAAGCCCTCGAGGACGAGAAAGTGATTGAAGTTCCAGAACAGGATGCAGGGGAATTTCAGCGGGTAAAGGTCCTCGAGCTCGTGCTTGAACCCTTTCGCCAGGAGGCCGTACTTGCGCGCGGCCTTCATCACGTTGCTCGCCTTGCTCCCGTCGCGCGAAACGCCGCACTCGACGCGCAGCTCCTCGAGCGGCACGATCTTGCCGTAGTAGGCGAGGATGATCGAAAGCGCCGCGGCGCCGCACTCGACGGCCTCCATCTGGAGGATCGTCGGGCACCGCTCGCGGTGGATCGGGGGTTTCGGCTTGGGCTTGGCGGCCTCTTCCGCTTCGCCCGTCGGCGTCGCGTCCATGCCGGGGCTCAGCCCGCGCCCAGCGTCTTCTTGATGGACGGCAGCACGTACGAGATGGGTCTTTTCTTCTCCACGACGATCGAGCCCTTGCTCTGGGTGCCGCTGTAGACGGGTGTCGGAGGGCCCTTGGACGACGACCAGCGGTAGCCGCTCGGCGTGTCCGAGACGGGCACGAGGCTCGCCACGATCTCGATCGACGTGGCCCTGCCGGTGAGCTCCTCGGCGAGCTTGTCGTTGCGGAGGATCTTGCGCAGACCCTCGGGCGTGACGGGGAATTCGCCCACCGACTTCACCTTCGCCACGAGAAATCCGTATTCTTCGGCCTTCACGGTGGAGGGAGAGATCCTCACGTCCATTCCGGGGCGCACCTTCTTGCCCTCGCCCGTCGGCACGAAGAGCACGGCCTCGAGCGGCGCGTCCGTAGGCTCGAGCGTGAGGAGCCGGCTCCCCATCGGGACGAGCGTGCCGCTCCCGCTCACGACCTCGAGGACCCGGCCCGCATAGGGAGTCTTCACGTCGGTGCTCGAGGCCAGCCTCTCCTGCATCTCCTTGAGCTGGCGTTTGAGATCGTCGACCCGGAGCTCGCCTCCCGAAAGCGACATCCTGTTCTGCGCGATGGCCTGCTCGGTGGAGAGGAGCTGCTCTTTCGTCCGCATGAGCGTGCTGTTCGTCAGGAGGCCCTTGGCGACGAGGCGCTGCTGGACCTTGACCTTTTCACGCAGCTCGCGCAGCTGGGCCTGGTAGCCGAGGTTGACCGCGCCTCCCGAGGAGCCGCTCTCGCGCTGCTGGCCCTCCACCTGGGCGAGCTGCGCCTTCGTATTCTCGATCTTCAGCTCGAGCTCGGGCTGCGCCATGCGGGCCACGGCCTGGCCGACCGACACCGTGTCCCCGGGCTTCACGAGGATCTCCGTCAGACGCCCCGACGCTCCCGCGGTCACCTCGTACACGGTGGCTCCGCGAATGAGGATTCCCTGGCCGTCCACCTTGATGCCGATGCTGCCCACGATGCTCCAGACCGTCGCGAAAACGAGGAGGATCGCCACGCCCGAGAGGGCGATCCAGCCCATCGGCGACGTCACCTGCATCGTCACGTCGAGCTGCTCGGGCGAGGAGAGCTTCTCGAGCGCCGACTTTCGAAAAAGGCCTACCGGCGGCTCCATCTCACCTCACCTCCCGGCCGGGAACAGCGGCGTCGCCTCCGCGAACGAAACCTCTCCCCCGGAAATCGAATACGGCAGAAGGACGCCGGCTTCGTAACGGATGCGCGCCGCGAGCGTCGCGAGCGCGAGACGCGCGCCGAGGCCGTCGAGCAGGGATTGCGTCACCCTCTGATCCGTCGCGACGGCGTCGGACGCGCTCATCTCACCGGTCCGATACTGCTCGACCGCGTCGCGCGCGAGCTCGAGGCCGTATCGCGAAGCCGCGGCGCGGGCGGACAGCTCGCGTGCCGCCGCGCGCGCGGACCCGACGGTCTCCACGACTCCGAGCCGCGCCGAGCGAGCCGCATCGCGTTCCGTGACGAGGGACTGCCCGCGGAGGGCCTCGAACTGAACGACGCGTCCTCGGGCGGCGTGATTTCCGACCGGGATCCCGAGCGTCAGGCCGAGCTGCACGCTGGGTCCGACCCACGTCCCGCCGATCGCGCTGCCGAGGCCCGTCGGGCTGATCGCCGCTTTGATGTTGAACCGACTGTCCTCCCAGATGGCGGCGTAGCCGACCTGCAGGGAGAGGTTGAGCGTGGGGCTCAGATCGACACGTGCGCCCGCGAGAAGGGCTTCGGCGGCCGCGACGCGCCCCCGCGCGGCTTTCACGTCGGCACGCGCCGCGGCCGCGCCTTCGATCAGCTCCTGGGGGGCGACCGTCGCCGCACGGTCGAGCTCGTCGGCGGGCGGAAGCGGATCGGACGCGACCGGAGCCGAGTCGAGATCCGTCACGGTGAGGCCGATGGCGCGGGCGAGCTCGATGCGCGCGCTCTCGACGTTCTGGCGCGCCCTCACCACCGAAGCCTCGACGTCGGCGGTACGCGCGCGGACCCGGTTCAGCTCCGAGCGCGGCAGCTCGTCTCCCAGGACGAGCGCCTCGCTCAGCTCGCCGATGCGGTTTTGATTCGCCGCCGACTGCTGCAGGAGGCCGAGCTGCTCCATCGCGCTCGCGAGCGTCCAGTAGCGGATCACGGTATTGAGTACGTTTGCGGACGCCGTCTGCGCGAGGGACTGCTGGGCCGCCCCGTAGTTGAACCGGGCCGAGCGCTCTTCGGCGCTGACCGACGTGGCCCCGCCGCCCTTGAGGAGCGGTATGTCGACCGCCAGCCCGGCCTGGACGCGGTACAGCGTCTGGATTCCCGCGCCACCTCCGACCGGACTCGCGGCCTTGTTCGTGAAGTTCGTTTGCGTGCCCTGCCCGTAGAGGACGGGAAAGAGAAGGAGACCCGAGCGTGTCGGGATCTCGTACCTCAGGTCCAGGGCGAAGACGTCGTTTTCGTTGCCCTTCGGCAGGGCGCCGAGCGCCGCGAGCTGCGCGTCGAGCGCGGGAATGAACACGCGCCGGCTGAGCGCGACGACGTTCCGAAGCCGGTCCGACACCTGCTTGTTCAGCAAGGCCGACAGCTTTGCCGTGGGGGAGTTGGGATCGACCGGGAGCTTCTGGGCCGCCTCGAGGAGCTGAAAGGACTGGTAGTCGGTCGGCTTGATCACGTCCGAGCAGATCGGCGACCCGTTGATGAAGTACTGGTGCCCCTTGCAGTCGAGGTTCGCCTTGCCATTCGGGTCCGCGAGGTTGCGGTTGATGTCGGTCGCGAGCTGGTTGAGGTTCGTGGAGGAGTCGCGCAGGAAATCGCGCTTCGAAATCTCGGGCTGGAGCGCGCTCTCCGTCAGGAAGCTCAGCGTGTGCTCGTAGGAAGGCGTCACGGCGATCGTCGAATCGAAACGCCCGGACGTCTCCTGCAGGAGACCGCGCCGCCGCAGGACCTCCAGGCGCCCCTGCAGCACGTCGGGCGCGTTCTCGAGCGTGAGGCGGATCGCGTCCTTCAGGGTGATCTTCCCGACCCGGATCTCGGGGGCAGGCAGGTCGCGTGGAGCGGCCGAACGGGCGCCCCCCTCGCCCGCGCCGCTCGCGCAGGGCGCGAGGGCGGCGGCGAGAAGAAGCCCGCCCGCGCGGAACGTGCGATGGTGGCATGACACCGGCGTGGCCCTCACTTCGCGGTCGGCGGGACCGTCACGAGGTCTACAGGCCGCACGAAGTTCAGATCTCCGCGCGATTCCACGAGAGTGCCCGTCTCGAAGCGCAGCCTCGCCAGGAAAGAAGCGAGCTGCTGGCGCGCGCCCGCCCAGGTGATGAGGGCGTTCGTCTGAAGGTCCTGCGTGACGATCGTGTCGAGCAGGCTCGACTGCCCTCCACGATACCGCTCGGTCTCGGCGTCGATCGTCTGGCCGTAGAGCCGGACGGCCTCGTCGAGCCGGGCGACCTGCTCGCCCGCCGTCTTCACGGACGCCACCAGCGACACGACGTTCGCCTTGATGTTGCGGTCCAGATCCGATGCGTTGATCGTGCGTTGCGCGAGGTCCGCCTCGGCCTGCAGGATGCGGCCCTTCGCCGCGTTGTTGCCCACCGGCTTCTCGAACTGGAGGCCGGCCTGCCAGCCCGGCGCGACCCATCCATCGACTGTCTTGCTGAGGCTCGTCTCGGCGATCGTGTTCGCCGAGACGCGCCCCGAGAAGTCGAGGCGCGGCCGGAGGAGCGTGAGCGCTCCCACGGCGAGGACCCCGCCCGATTCCCTGAGCTTCGCCGCGGCCTGACGGTCCCATCGTTTCTGGAGAGCGAGGTCGATGAAGGGCGCCGGCGCGAGGGCGGAAAGGGCACCGGCGCCGGGCAAGGGTGGAAAGGGATCGGCGGCGAACGGAGCGTTTCCGGCCTCCGTGACCGCCAGACCGATCGTCCTCGCGAGCTCGACGCGGGCC
>JBGQDL010000155.1:0-9427 GCA_041495865.1 Thermoanaerobaculia bacterium
CGCCGACTTCAGCTCGATGTTCCTCACCGGGAAGTACGGCACGTCCACGCGGTGGAGGAGCCGCGCGGGGCGCGAGGACAGGATGTACACGGTGTCCGCGAGGTAGACGGCCTCCGAGACGTCGTGCGTCACGAAGAGGATCGTCGGGTCCTCCGTGCGCGAGACATCGAGGAGGAGGCCCTGCATCCCCCAGCGCGTCTGCGGGTCGAGGGCTCCGAAGGGCTCGTCCATCAGGATGACGCGCGGCCGGTTGATGAGCGTGCGCGCGATGGCGACGCGCTGTTTCATGCCGCCCGAGAGGTCCTTCGGATACCGGTCGGCGAAATCCGAGAGGCCCACGGACTTGAGATATTTCGCCGACCTTTCGCGGCGCTCTTCGGCCGGCACGC
This sequence comes from Thermoanaerobaculia bacterium, assembly GCA_041495865.1. Lineage (GTDB taxonomy): Bacteria > Acidobacteriota > Thermoanaerobaculia > UBA5066 > UBA5066 > Fen-183. The sequence goes on from JBGQDL010000155.1 coordinate 390, forward strand.
CCTGCAGCTTCAGGCCGTACTCCACGTTGTCGCGCACGGTCAGCCATCCGAACGACGTGTAGGCCTGGAAGACCATGCCGCGGTCCTTCCCGACGCCCTCCACGGCGCTGCCGTCCACGAGGATCTCCCCTTTAGTGGGCGGGAGAAGGCCCGCGACCGCCTTCAGGATCGTGGACTTGCCGCACCCCGAGGGCCCGAGAAACACGACGACTTCGCCCACGCCGGGCTTGTCCTCCACGTCGAAGGAGACGTCGCGCACGGCCTCGGTGCCGTCGCCATCGCGATTGATGTACGTGACCGAAAGATCCTTCACGCGCAGCTTCGGCGGCGCGCCCTTCAGGTCGGCGCGATAGCTGGCTTTCTTTTCGCCCGCGGTGCCGACGTCGACGGCGACGGTGCCCGGCTCCCCTGCCTGCGGCACGGCCTTCGGCGCGTCCTCCTCCTTCACGCCTCGACCTCCCGCCACCGGAAGAGGATCCGCGAAACGGTGCGGATGATGAAGTCCGTCAGGAGGCCGATGCCGCCGATGACGAGGAGGCCCGCGAAAGACCACGAGGCTTTCTGATGCGTGCGCGCCAGCTCCACCATGTAGCCCAGGCCGTGCTCGGGGTTCACGGCCTCGGCGAGGATGACGTACGTCCAGGAGATGGCGTTCATCACGCGGAAGGAGTCGAAGATCTCGGGGAGAGCGGACGGAAGCAGCACGGTTCGCACGACCTGCGCGCGCGAGGCGCCCAGCGTGAGCGCCGTCTGCACGAGCTCGTCGGGCACGGCGCGGATGGCCGTCACGACGACCGGCAGGAGATACACGAAGACCCCGAGGAAGAGGAACGCGATCTTCTGCTTTTCGTAGATCCCGAACCAGAGGATGAGGAGCGGGATGAACGCCGAGATGGGCATGTACCGGAGCGGCGCCACGACGGGCTCGAAGAACCGGTTCACGGGCTCGAAGGCGCCCATCAGGACGCCGAGCGGCAGGGCGAGCGCCGACGCCAGGAAAAACGCGAGGAGGATGCGGCGCGTGGAGACGAGGACGGCCTCGCCGAGGTCGTACTGCAGGAAGAGCTGCAGCGTGCCGCGCACGACCTCGGACGGCGACGGCAGGAAGTCGGGCGGCGCGAGGCCTCCGTAGGAGGCCACGCACCAGGCCCCGAGGACGAGCGCCGGCGCAACGAGCCCGAGAACGAGCGCCGTCGGGCGCGGCAGCGGGGCGCGGAGCGCGAAAAGCTCGCTCCTCCGCCCCTTTTTCTCACTCACTCGCGAGCACGACCTTGATATCCGTGCGCCGGTTGAGCTGCCGGCCCGCCTCCGTCGTGTTCGGGGCCACGGGCTGCGACGAGCCGCGCCCGATCGTCTGGAAACGCTGCGGCTGGATGTTCGGGAAGTTCTTCAGGACGTAGTTCTTCACGGCCAGCGCGCGCCGCTCGGAGAGCGTCATGTTCGAGGTCGGGCTGCCCGTGGCGTCCGTGTTCCCCTCCACGCGCAGGTACGTGTTCCCGAAGGACGTCATCGTCTCGCCGAGGGCGTCGAGGACGAAGTTGGAGCCCGGCATGATCTCGTCCGAGCCCGGCGTGAAGTGGATCTGGATCTGCTTGTTGATGATGGCGCGATCTTTCGACGAGGGCGCCTTGGCGGCGATCTTCTGCTCCTCCACCTTCTGCTGCGGGTAGTTCGCCGCGAGCGCCGACAGGAACCGCGTGTCGGCCCAGTCCTTCGCCTCGACCGGCCTCGTCACGAGCCCTTTCTTCCGCCAGATGACGAAGGCGGTGTCGAAGAGCGTCTCGTAGTGGGCCTTGCCGCCCGCGAGGCCGTAGAACTGCGCGTTGTCGGCATACGGCGTGAGCTTCAGGCCGGAGAGCATCCCGGACACCGTGTCCGTGTCGAGCTTGAGCGCCTTCGCGACGACGGCGTACGCCGCGTTCGGGTCGGACTTGATCATCTCGATGCCGTCGAACCAGCCATGGATGAAGTCGCGCAGCGTATCGGGAGCGCGGTCGATGAGCTCTTGCTTCGCGCAGAGCGTGTCCGCGATGATGTTCGTGGCCGCCGTCGTGGAGACGAGGACGTGCGCCTCGTCGCCGCGCGCCGTCACCGCCGCGGAGAGATCGGGCTCCCACGTCACCGCCGCGTCCACCTGCTTCGCCTTGAACATGGCCGCGGCCGCGGGCGCGTCCTGCGTGAAGATGATGTTCTTCTCCAGGGCCGCGCGGTCGTCGGAGGAGAGGCCCGACTGCGCGAGGAGGTAGAGCAGCAGGAAGTGCGAGGGCGTGAACTGCGTGCACGAGATCTTGTGGCCCTTCAGCTCCTCGATGGACTTGATCGTCGAAAGCGACACGATGCCGTCGCCCCCGCGCGACCAGTCCTGCATCACGACGGACTTCGCCTTCTGGTTCTGCTCGGCGAGGATCGAGGCCTCTCGGGCCCAGTTGTCCACGGTGTTCCACATGATGTCGACGTCACCCTTGCGGAAGGCCGCGAGCTTCGCGGCCGGGTCCTCGAGGAGGACGAACTTCACGTCGAGGCCGTACGTCTGCTTGTAGCGCGAGGCCGAGCCGCTCTCCATGCCGCTCGCGGCCACGATGCCCGGCGCGTGGCCGGCCCACGTGTTGATCGCCACGACGAGCGGCCGGTTGAGCCTTCCGGATCCGGCGAGCGCCGCGCCCGCCACGCCCGCCGCGCCCTTGCCGCGCTCGGGGTCGGGCGGAGCGCTCCGGAGCGCATTGAAGTCGTCGGACGAGACGCCGCTTCCGGACTTCGCGGCCGCGCCGGCCGCGCCTTTGTCGGCGCCCGCCCACTTGCGGATATCCAGGCTCTTGTAATGCCACAGGGCGTAGCCGATGACGCCGAGGATGACGACCGTGATGAAGAACTTCGCGAACGCTGTGAGCTTCATGTTGCCGTTCCTTACATCGTTTTCTGCGGTTGGGCTGCCTGCTGAGCGGCCTTCTTGGCCTTCAGCTCGGCGAGCTGTTGCTTCGCCTGCACGTCACCCGCCTGTGTCTTCAGGGCCGCGAGGCGCGCGTCGAGCGAGGTCCCCGCGAGCTCCTGCCCGAGGTTCGCCTCGGCGATCGTGTTCTTGATGTGCTCGCGCACGTTGTCGAGCGCCTTGACGTCGGCGTCCACCGAGAAGCCGTCGAGCTGCTCCTGGATCCTGAGGCGCGCCTGGGCCGACTGCATCCGCGCGAGCATGACGTCGCGCTCGGCCTTGAGCTTCCGGATCTCGCCCTGCACGCTGAGGAGCGACACCTTGGCCGCGTCGGCGTCCTTGCTCGCCGTCCCGAGATCGCCCGTCAGCTCGGTCGTGTCCGTGGCGAGAGCGTTCTTCCGCTGGATGAGGACGACGGCGAGGTCGTCCTGGTTCGTCTCGACGGCGGCGTTCAGCTCGAGCTCGGTCTGCGCGAGCTCCTTCGCGGCCTTCTTCAGGCGCTCGTCGATGTCCTCGCGGCGCCGGATGATGGCCGCCGTGGCCGACTTCAGCTTCGCGTACTTCTCCACCATCGAGTTGATCGCGTTCTCGTACGCGATCTCGGGGTGCTCTTTCTCGACGTTCGAGATCCAGATCGACAGGAACCCCCGCCAGATGTTTCCAAGACGATGGAAGAGACCGATGTCCGCCATGTGTTGTCCTTTCCTTTCACGAACCCTTCGGCTCGACGAGCTTCGGCGAGTCGCGGACGACGCGCGCCACCGTCTCCTGGCCGAAGAACTCGAGAACTTTTTGAATGCCGAGCTTTCGTTCGTTGCACGAGGCCGCCACGGCGAGCTGCTCCTGGGTGCGGCTCTCCATGACCGACTTGATGCGTGAGATCTCCTCCTCGAACTGCCGGATGCGCTTGCCGGACTCCTCGTGCACGCCCTGCGTGTCGAGGGCTCCCGCGCGGATGTAGGCCTCCAGCGCCTGGATCTCCTGCACGGCCCCCTCGATGATCTTCTCGATCGGCACCCCGAACGCCTTCAAGGAGGCCTCGACGATCTGCCTCTTGATCGCCGGCTCGGTCCCTGCCGGAAGAGCCGCGAGAAGCTCGGCCGCCTTCGCCACGCGGCCCTGCTCCTCGGCGTTCAGGCCCGCGGCCTCATATACTTTCGGGAAGTCCACCCGCCCTCCCGGCGAGGGCGGAGGCTCTTTCACGAAGGCGGGGGGCTCGGGAGCCGCGGGCGGGGGCGCCTCGTCCGGCGGAGGCGCTCCATCCGGCGTACCGCTCTCCTGGACGACAAACCACCCGAGCACCGTCGAGCCCCAGTTCTTCTTGTCGCTCATGGAGCGGCAAATCTTATCAAGAAGCCTCTCCTCTGCCCTATCCCGGAGCGTCCAGCACTTCCCGGACTTTTCGCCCGAGAGCGTCGGGCGTGAACGGCTTCTGGAGAAAGGCGACTCCGATTTCCAGGACACCGTGCTTTAGGATGGCGTCGTCGGTGTAACCCGACATGAAGAGGACGCGCGCGGCGTGGCCGGCCTCCGCCAGAAGCCGCTCGACCTCGCGTCCGCTCATCTCCGGCATCACGACGTCGGTCAGGACGAGGTCGATCTTCCCCTTGTGATCGCGCGCGAGATCGAGGGCCTGACGTCCCGACGACGCGCACAGGACCGTATACCCGAGCAGTTCCAGCACGCGGCATCCGAGCCCGAGGACTCCGTCGTCGTCCTCGACCATGAGGATCGTCTCGGTTCCTCTCGGCGGCACCGCCGGGTGGGCCCGGGATCGCGCTTCAATCGCGGCGGGCTCGCAGGAACAGGGCAGGTGGACCCGGAAGCTCGTCCCCTTTTGGGGCTCGCTCGAGAACGAAACGAAGCCGCCGCTCTGCTTCACGATGCCGTAGACCGTGGCCAGGCCGAGACCCGTCCCCTTCCCCTTAGGCTTCGTCGTGAAGAACGGCTCGAACACCCGGCGTTGCGTCTCCAACTCCATGCCGCAGCCGGTGTCGGAAACGGTGAGCACGACGAACCCGCCGGGCGAGCACGGGGCCTGCGTCGCCGCGAGAGCCACGTCTACGTCCACGCTCGAGGTCTCGATCCGGAGCACGCCTCCGCCGGGCATGGCGTCGCGGGCGTTGACCGCGAGGTTCAGGAGAACCTGCTCGATCTGCGAGCGGTCGGCTTTCACGCGGCCGATCTCCGTCGAGAGCGTGCTCGTGAGCCGCACGTCCTCGCCGATCAGCCGGCGAAGCATCGTTTCCATGTTCACGACGACGGCGTTCAGGTCGAGCAGCTCGAGCTGAAACACCTGTTTGCGGCTGAAGGCGAGGAGCTGACGCGTCAACGCGGCGGCGCGCTCGCCGGCGTGCTTGATCTCCTCGAGCTCGCTACGATGAGACGTCTTCTCGTCCGCCAGGATGAGCTCGCAGAAACCCAGGATGGCCGTGAGGAGATTGTTGAAATCGTGGGCGATCCCGCCCGCGAGCTGCCCCACGGACTCCATCTTCTGGGCCTGCTCGAGTTGATTCCTCAGCCGGGCCTCGTGCTCCTCGGCTCGCCGCCGCGACTCGATGTCCTCGATCACGCTGATGAAGTACTTCGGCCGGCCTTCGGCATTGCGGGCGAGGGACACGGTCAGCGCGATCCAGGCCGCCGTTCCGTCCTTCCTGATGTAGCGCTTTTCCATCGAGTACGCCGGGATCTCTCCCGCCAGCATCCGGCGGACGTTCTCCATGTCGGCCTCGAGGTCCGCGGGATGTGTGATCTCCTGGAACGTCCGCTCGAGCAGCTCCTCGCGCGTGTAGCTCAGCTTCTCGCAGAGCCATTGATTGACCCTGAGGAAGCGGCCGTCGGTTCCGACATGGGCGATGCCGACTGCGGCCTGCTCGAACGTGACCCGGAATTTCTCTTCGCTCTCGTGGAGGTCGATCGCGGCCTGTCTCTGCTCGGTGATGTCTTCGTAGGTGCCGAGCACGCCGAAGACGCTGCCGCTTTCGTCTCGGAGCGGAACCTTGTTCGTCCGGAGCCAGATCGTCCGCCCGTCCGTGAAGGTCATCGGCTCCTCGATGTCGATCTTCGGCGTGTTCGACTCCATCACGAGTCGGTCGTCCGCGACGTAGAGATGGGCGGTGGCCTTCCAGGCCAGCTCGAAATCGCTCCGCCCGACGACGAGCGCGGGGGCGTCCACGCCCGCGTCGCGCGCGAAGGACCGGTTGCAGCCGAGATAGACACAGTTCCGGTCCTTCCAGAAAACGCGCTGCGGAATGGAGTCGATGACGATCTGGAGAAGCTGCTCCGAACGCCCCGGCGCGGGCGCCTCGGCTTCAGGACCCACCATGCCCGATTGTAGGCTGCGAGCGCCCGGGTGAGACCCCGCGCCGCGCGCCGATGCCGCGATGATGCATCTGCATCGCGCACTCCCGGGCGGGCCGGTCGTATCTTAACGGCGGATGCCCATTGCATTTCTTGTCCGACGGGATCGGTGCGGCGGCGCGTTGGTGGCGACGAGCCATGCTGCCGCAGATAACCGGCGGCTTACACCGCCCATGAACCGCAGAGCTGAAACAGCGAGACGCCGCCCCGCGAAAGGAGCTCCTTGATGAATACCCTGTGGATCGTCGTCATTGCGGTGATCGTCATCTACACCGCCTACAACTTTTACGCGCGGCGGATCGACCGGAACGTCATCCAGTCCGACAAGAAAAAGGCGACGCCCGCCACGATGTACATGGACGGCGTGGACTTCATGCCCACGAGCAAGAACGTCCTTTACGGCTATCACTTCAAGTCGATCGCGGCGGCGGGACCCATCGTCGGCCCCATCACGGCGGCCAACCTGTGGGGCTGGTTCCCGTCTCTCCTGTGGCTCGTGATCGGCGTGACCTTCATCGGGTGGGTGAGCGATTACTCGGCGATCATGGTGTCGGTCCGCAACGACGGAAACAGCCTGAGCGCCATCTCCCACAAGCTCATCGCGCCGCGCACGCGCACGATCCTGTTCATCTTCATCTTCTTCTACCTGATGCTCCTCGCGGGAGCCTTCGTCGGAATCCTCGCGGCCATCCTCTCCGCCCGCCCCGACGTGCCGTTCGGCATCGTGATGCTGGCGCTCATGGGCCTGCTCGCGGGCCAGATGATGTACCGCTGGAAGATGAACCTGATCCTCGTGACCGCCATCGTCGTGGCCGTGACGCTCGGCGCCATGGCGCTCGGGCCGTGGGGCCAGACGAAGGACGCGAAGGGAGCGATGGTGCGCGGGCCGGTCGCCGCCGCCGTCGCCTCGCTGAACGCGTCCGTCGACAACCTGAATAACAAGCAGCCGATCCTCTCCCTCGAGGACCCCACGAACGCCGACCCCCGCATCCCGGCTCCGGGCGCGGACGGCAAACGCCCGACCACTCCGGCGTACGACGCCGCCACGAAACAGATCCGGACGCTTCCGAACTACCTCCTCTGGATGGTCTTCCTCTTCGCCTTCTCCTACTGCGGCGCCAACATGCCGATCTGGCGCTTCGCCCAGCCGGTCAACTACATCGGCTTCTGGGTCATGCTCATCACGATCGTCCTCTCGGCCATCGGCGCGCTCGTCGCCCCTCTCACCGGCACCCTGGACGCGGCCGGAAACGCCATCGGCACGTTCGCGCTGACGGCGGTGAAGGACCTCGGCTTCACGGCCCCCTCCAAGCCTTTCACGGCGTGGCAACCGCTCTGGCCGATGCTCTTCGTGACGATCGCGTGCGGCGCGATCTCCGGCTGGCACGCGCTCGTCGGCTCGGTCGGGACGGCCCGGCAGCTCGAGTACGAGACCGACGGCCTCCCCGTCGGCGGCGGCTCGATGTTCGGCGAGTACACGCTCGCCCTTCTCTCGCTCGTCGCGGTCTCGATCGCGGGCGTCGGGGGCGGCGGCGGCCGGTTCGCGGCGGGCGTCGGCAAGTTGATCTATGCCGGCACCTTCAAGGCGATCCCGGAGGTCTTCGGCACGGCCCTCGGGTTCGGCGCCTTCGTCGTCATCGTCCTGACGGTGACGCAGCTCGTCTTCCGCGTCATGCGCGTCACTCTCACGGAGTGGGCGGGCGAGGCGATTCCGCTGGTGCGCAACATGCACGTCTCGAGCATCATCTCCATGCTGCTGACCCTCGCGCTCGTCCTGACGGGCACGTGGGTCTACCTATGGCAGATGTTCGGCGCGTCGAACCAGCTCATGGCCGCGCTGAGCCTCCTCGTCGTGACGGTCTGGCTGAAGTCGGAGAAACGCAACCCGAGCTACGCCCTCTACCCGATGCTGTTCATGTACGTCACGACGCTCTTCGCCACGGCCGTCACGGCACGCAACCTCTACGTGACGATCGCTTCGAACCCCAACATGAGCGGGCTGCCGGTGGCCGGCGCCTGGGCCATGATCGTCCTGGCGGCGCTTCTGATCATCGCCGCCCTCTTCATCGGATGGGACGGCCTGAAGGCCTACCAGAAGTACAGCGCGACTCCGGCGGCTCCGAAGCCGGCAACGGTGCGCGCCTAGCTTCGGAGCGCGCGCTCGCCAATCGTCCGCACCGCCGCGAAGAACTCCGCGGCGGACGCGGACGCGGCGGGCAGGTCGAGGTGGAGCTGCAGGTGGGGCTCGGCCCGGCGCAGCGAAAGGCGCCGGACCGTCACGCCCGCGGCGCGGGCGAGCTCTAGGAGATCGTCGGCCAGGGGAAGCGTGCCCTCCACCTTGTAGAAGACCGGCCGCCCGCCTTCGGCCGCGCTCTCGCGGACGGACCAGCGCTCGGAAGCCATACGGCGCAGGGCATCGCGACCCGCGAAGCTCGAACGGTCCAGCGCCTCCAGATCGGCGTGTGGCGCGCGCCGAAGCCGCGCCCGGAGGATGAGCGCGTCCCGGCGCCCCCGGCTTCGCGAAAACCCCCAGAGCCACGGGACGTCCCGCGGCTCGAGGAAGATCACGAGCGCCGTCTCCTCGAAGGGAGGCTTCGGCTTCGAGAGAACCAGCTCGACCGCCGTCGTCCCGAGCCAGCGGACCGTCGTCCGCTCGCAGAGGAGATGAAGCCCTCCCTGCATCCAGCGGAGGGTGGATTTTCCCTTCCGCACGTTCCAGATGCTGCCGGCCGCGAACCACACCATGACGAAC
>JBGQDL010000156.1:0-9388 GCA_041495865.1 Thermoanaerobaculia bacterium
CCCTTGACTCCGGACATCCGGGGAGCATCCCTCGTCTTCCTCTTCCTATATGTTGTTGTTCTCTTCGCTCTTGAGGCACGGCCTGCGACGCCGACTCCGTCGGCGGCGCTCGACGCGCGAGCGGTTCTCGCGAGCGTCCGAAAAGCCTATTCCTCCTCTCCTTCCATCAGCTGCACGTTCGTCCAGACGTACGCGCCCGCCGGCTTCGCCGAGACCGCGCCGGAGACCGGGCGCCTCATCCTGCAGGCGCCCGACCGCGTGCGCTTCGACTACGACGGGCCGGAGGGAAAGGTCTTTACGTTCGACGGCAAGGCCGCCCGCCAGTTCGTCGCGGCCGACCGCCAGCTCGTCGTGCGCGCTCTGAGACCCGAGGAGCGCGCACGTCTGCCGCTCGTGTTCCTGGAGTCGCCCGAAGCGCTCCTCGCCCGTTTCGCCGCGCGCTCGGCCGCGACCGACACCGGCCTCACCGAACTCACGCTGACGCCGCGCGCCGGCGGCGACCCGAAATCGGTCACGCTCCTCGCGGCGGCTTCGGGCGACGTGAAGAGACTCATCCTCGTGGACGGCGCGGGCAACCGCACGGCCTTCACCTTCACCCAGAAGATGTCCGGGCCGAAGCACCCGGATTCGGACTTCGCCCTCGTGCCGCCGGAAGGCACGAAGACCCTTTCGGAGTGAGCCATGGCCGAACCCACGTTCGACGTCGTTTCCGAAGTCAACCTCCCCGAGGTCGCGAACGCGGTCTCGCAGGCCCGGAAAGAAGTCGGGCAGCGCTTCGACCTGAAGGGCACCGCGGCCGGAATCGAGCAGACGGACAAGGAGCTCACGCTCACGGCGAACGACGAGTTCGGCCTGAAGGCGGTGACGGATCTGCTCCAGACGAAGCTCGCGAAGCGGGGCGTGTCCCTGAAGGCTTTCGACTACGGCACGATCGAGGCCGCATCCAAGGGCACCGTGCGCCAGGTCGTGACGATCCGCCAGGGCATTCCCTCCGAAAAGGCGAGGGAGATCGTGAAGGCCGTCAAGGACAGCAAGCTGAAGGTGCAGGTCGCGATCCAGGGCGAGCAGCTGCGCGTCTCAGGCAAGAAGAAGGACGATCTGCAGGCCGCCATCGCCCTCCTGCGCGGCGCGGACTTCGGCATTCCCCTTCAGTTCACTAATTTCCGTGGCTGAAACCCGGCTCGAGGAGAACTTCCCGGGGGATCGGCTCGCATCCCCCGGGCCGGTCCGCCGCGCAGGACGAGGCGGTAAGATGCACCCCGCCGAAATGAGCCAGACCTCGTTGAAAGACCGGCTCCTCGTCGCCACGTTGCCCGCCGAAGAGCGGGAGAACGGGAGGCGTCTGCTGTCGGCGCTCGCGCCGATCGAAGGCAAGCTGAAGCTCGTGGAGACCCGCCTCCAGGAGCGGACGCGCTCGGGGATCCCGACGATCTCCCTCATCGGCGACTACCTGGTCGAAGGCGGGGGCAAGCGGATCCGGCCCGCGCTCCTGCTCCTCGGTTCGCATCTCCTCGGCTACGAAGGCGACCGCGACGTGAGCTACGCCGCGATGATCGAGTTCATCCACACCGCCACGCTGGTCCACGACGACATCATCGACGACGCGGAGCTGCGCCGCGGCCGGCCGAGCGTGAACCGCCAGTGGGGAAACGAATTGACCGTCCTGTTCGGCGACTTCCTCTACATGAAATCCATGGAGATCGCGCTGGAAGAGGGCGACCTGCGTGTCCTGCGCCTCCTTTCGGACGTGACGCTCCGGATGACCGAGGGCGAGATCATCGGCGCCGAGCGGCGCGGGCTCCTCGACCTCACGCTCGAGGGCTATCTCGACATCGTGCGCCGCAAGACCGCGCTGCTCTTCGCGGGCTCGTGCAAGATTCCGTCGTTTCTCGTGACCGAGGCGTTCGGCGAGAGCGCCGAAATCTGGGGCGAACGCCTCTGGGACTACGGAATGTCGCTCGGCATCGCGTTCCAGCTCCAGGACGACTTGCTGGACTACACAGCCAACGAAGCCGATCTCGGCAAGCCGGTCCTGTCCGACCTCCGGGAAGGCAAGCTCACCCTGCCCTTGATCCTCTGCCTGCCGCATGCGACCCGCGCCGAGCGCAAGCTCGTGGAAACGGTCGTGGCCGAGCAGGGATTCACGTCCGTCCGGCCCGAACAGATCCTCGAGATCGTCCAACGGCTCGGCGCCCGGGAGCGCGCCCACGAGATCGTCGAGACCCATGCGGAAAGGGCGCGCGAGATCGCATCGCTCTTCCCCGAGACAGCCTCCCGCGAAGGCTTCCTTCTCGCCGCGGAATACGCCGCGAATCGGCGTAAGTAATTAATAATAAATAATTTACATCTCTTCGAATGAAAGTAGGCCAGGGGCTAGTACTGCCTAACGTTCGCAGCGCCATTCGCTTGCTGTGCATGCCATAACCGAAATTAGTAAGGTACTATCAAAGAAATTCCTTCTTTTTTCTGGATCGTCTCTTGATTTCCGAGATTGCTAGCTCTAAGCTCTCCCCAACATATCGTGGGTCACAGATCAACTCCCACAACCTGGGAACGGTCAGGAGAGCGAATGATCGAAAAGCTGTTCCGGTCCTTTCGGTCGCCCTTCAGCGCCACCTCCCGCGAGGACTTCACGCTCGAGGAAGAGATCGCCCTCTACCGGCACCGCGCGGAGGTTGCGCTCGAGGAGGAGCGCTACAACGACTCCCTCGTCTTTCTGGCGAAGATCCTCCGCCTGAATCCCTACGACCTGCAGGCGCGCATGACCGTCGCCCACACGTACCATTACGCCCTGAAGGAGCCGACGAAGGCCCTCCTCACGTACGAGAAGGTCGTCGCGGCGTCGGGGTACGACGAGTCGAACTCCTACTCCGTCGCGGCCCGCGAAGGCATCCGCGAGCTGGAGGGCGCGCTCGACGCGACGGCCCTCCCCCTCCACGAACTCGTTGACGAAGAGGAATCCAGCGAAGACACCGGCGGCCGCGCCCACAACGTGGCCGGATAGCGCGCTCCCCCGAATCCCTTCCTTTCCATCCTCTTCAAGTCGTCATCGACCCGCCACCCCGGGCCGGTGACGACGACCTTTTCCGGGGTCTCGAGGCGCAACCTCAGCGACGAGATTCCTTCGGGGTGCCGGAGGACGACGAGAATCTCGTGATCCCCCGCCGCGAGCTCTGCCGCGAGGTCGCCCGCACCCGCGCCTTCTCCAATCGCCACGCCGTCCACGAGGACGGTGCCCGAGCCCACGGCGCGCAGCCCGAGACGCGCGCGGGGCGCCGGCCCCGACAGCCGGAAGCGCGTCGCGAAGGCCACGGCCGCGGGCTCTCCGCGGCGTGCCGCCGCGGCAAAACCGATCCACCATGCTCCGGAGAGGGGGTCGGCAAGGCGAGCCCTCGTGGCCAGGACGACGCCCGCGAGGGTGAGGAGCGCCGCGGCGAGCGCGAAAAGGCGATGCGCTCGAGCCCGCCCGCCGATCGTTGACGCGTCCACGTATGCCGATGCTAATATCGAACGTGCACCGGCTGGCGGCCAACTCCCCTTTTCCCTCGATCGCCGTCATCCCGTCCCGCTTCGCCGCGGAGCGTTTTCCCGGCAAACCCCTCCACCCGATCGCCGGAATCCCCATGGTCGTCCGGGTCCTCGAGCGGGCCCTCCAGGCCGGGCGGGTCTCGCTCGTCCTCGTCGCGACCGACGACGAGAGGATCGCGCGAGCGGTGGAAGCGGTGGGCGGTCGCGCGGTCTTCACCGATCCGGCGTTGCCGTCCGGCACGGACCGGGTCTTCGCGGCCGTGAAAGACCTCGACGTGAAGGTCGTGCTGAACGTGCAGGGCGACGAGCCGCTGATGGACCCCGAGAACATCGACCGCGTGGCGGGATTCCTCCTCGACCATCCCGAGTTCCCGCTGGCGACGATCGCGCTCGCCATCGAAGACCCGACCGAGATCGCGAACCCGAACAACGTGAAGGTCGTGCGCGGAGACGACGGGCGCGCGCTGTATTTCTCGCGATCGCCTCTCCCCTACCGCCGGCGGCCCGAGCCGTCGCTGCCGACGCTCAAGCATCTCGGCCTGTACGGCTACCGCAAGGAGGCGCTCGCGAGGTGGACGTCCCTCCCGCCGCATCCCCTCGAGCGCGCCGAGGGCCTCGAGCAGCTCCGGGCGCTCGCGGCGGGGATGGCGATGGCGGTGCTGGACGCGGCGAGCGACTCGATCGGCGTGGACACGATCGAGGATGCCGAAAGAGTAGAAGATTTGCTTAGAAGAGAAGAGACCGCCGCCGCCCTGCTCTCTTCACCTTCTAAGAAAAGCGGCCTGACGTGAACCGGGCCACAAGCCTTTCAGCCGACGCGGAGGTGTAACGTGGGAACCAAATATATTTTCATCACCGGCGGCGTGGTTTCCGGCCTCGGCAAGGGCATCGCCGCGGCGTCCATGGGCGCGCTCCTGGAAGCGCGGGGGTTCCGGGTCACGCTGCAAAAATTCGATCCTTATCTCAACGTGGACCCGGGGACGATGTCGCCGTTCCAGCACGGCGAGGTCTACGTGACCGACGACGGGGCCGAGACCGACCTCGACCTCGGGCACTACGAGCGCTTCACCTCCGCCATCACCGGCAAGGCGAACAGCGTCACGACGGGGAAGGTCTACCTGTCGGTCATCGAGAAGGAGCGCCACGGCGACTTTCTCGGCAAGACCGTCCAGGTCATCCCGCACATCACGGACGAGATCAAGGACTGCATCCGCCGCGTCGCCGGCGACAACGACGTCGTCCTCGTGGAGATCGGCGGCACGGTGGGCGACATCGAATCGCTGCCGTTCCTCGAAGCGATCCGCCAGTTCCGCCAGGACGTGGGCCGCGGCAACGCGATCAACGTGCACCTGACGCTCGTGCCCCACATCGCGGCGTCCAACGAGCTGAAGACGAAGCCCACGCAGCACTCCGTCAAGGAGCTCCTCTCCATCGGGATCCAGCCCGACATCCTCCTCTGCCGGGCGGACCGCTCGATCCCCGAGGAGATGAAGAAGAAGATCGCGCTCTTCTGCAACGTGGACGAGCGCGCGGTCATCACGGCGCGCGACGTGCCGTCGATCTACGAGGTGCCGCTCGCGTTCGCGCGCGAGGGCCTCGACGAGATCCTCCTCGACTACCTCTCCCTCCCCCACTACGAACGGGATCTCGGGAAGTGGGAATCCATCGTGAACCGCGTCAAGAACCCGCAGGGAGAGGTCACGATCGCGTTCGTCGGCAAGTACGTGCAGCTCGGGGACAGCTACAAGTCCCTGAACGAGGCGCTCCACCACGGCGGCATCGCGAACAACGTGAAGGTGAAGATCTCCTTCGTGGACTCCGAGGAGCTGGAGTCCGTCGGCTTTCCCGAGGCGCTCGCCCGCGCGGACGCGGTCCTCGTCGGCCCCGGCTTCGGCCGGCGCGGCATCGAGGGCAAGCTGAAGGCGATCCGGTTCGCCCGCGAGACGAAGGTCCCCTTCTTCGGAATCTGCCTCGGCTTGCAGTGCGCCGTCATCGAGTACGCGCGCAACGTCTGCGGCATCGCCGGCGCAAATTCCACGGAGTTCGAGCCGAACGCCCCGCACAAGGTCATCTACATGCTGCGCGACCTCATCGGGGTGGATGCGCTCGGCGGCACGATGCGGCTCGGCAAGTACCCCTGCGACCTCGCCGAGGGCACGCTCGCGCGGCGCGCCTACGGCGAGCCCACGATCTGGGAGCGCCACCGCCACCGCTACGAGGTGAACCAGGAGTACCTGCCGGCGCTGCGCGACGCGGGGATGACGTTCTGCGGCATGTCGCCCGACCGCAAGTTCGTGGAGATGATCGAGCTGTCCGATCACCCGTGGTTCCTCGGCTGCCAGTTCCACCCCGAGTTCAAGAGCAAGCCCACCCTGCCGCACCCGCTCTTCAAGGACTTCATCCGCGCCGCCCGCGCCCACAAGCACGCGCGGCAGGAGGGCCTGGACAAGAAGAGCGCCGAGCTCGTGCCCGCCGTCCTCGCGCCGGCGAACCTTCCGACCCCGAACGGACAGTCGGCCTGAGCGACGTTGCCTCGTTCGACCCGAAGGCGCGCTACGGCAAGACCGGCGAGCGCTGGGGCAATCTCCTCCTGCCGGAAGGCGCCGCCGAGGTGGACACGCGCTTCGCCTTCGAGGGCGAGGGAGACGTGACGTATCGCGTCCTGCGCGTGAACGTCTTCCCGCAGGATCCGCAAAAGCGCCTGTACTACTACCTCAGAAGCGAAGACAACCCGAACAACTCCTGACGGACGCGCTCAGGCGCAGAGCGCCGAGAGCGCCCGCGAGGCTCGGTCGATCTTCCGGTAGACGGGGATTCCGCCCCTCTGGAGGACGGCGACGAAGTCGTCGTACAGGCGCCCGGAGTCGACGTTCACGACGAGCGGCTTTCTGGTCGCGCGGAACAGCCGCAGCAGCTCCTGCGCGAGCGAACCCTTCGAGAAAAGGTTCTCGGAGTGGGCCCCGAAGGGATCCGGCGCGAGGATGTCGAGCGACGGCGTGACCGGAATCGGAGACACGAGAAGCGCGTCCACCCCCGCGTCGTCGAGAAGCGCCGCGGCCGCTTCCACGAACGCGGGCGTGTCCGCCATGGGCGTCGCGTCGATGGGGTTCGCCGCGTGGGCGATGACCGGAAGGCACGCGCGCAGGCGGGCGAGCGTCGCCTCCGCGAGCGCCGCCGGCGTCAGACCGTAGAGCTTGTCGAGGACGGCCGCGCATTCGAACCCCGCGTTCGAGAGCACCGCGAGGCGTCCGCCCGCGGGCAGCCGGTCGCCCAGCATCGTGTAGACCTTCGTGTAGTCCTCGAACATGTCCAGCGACCGCGCGACGAGGACGCCCGCGCCCTCGAGGAGCGCTTTCGCGACCGCATAGTCGCCCGCGAGGGAAGCCGTGTGGCTGCGCGTCGCCGCGGCGCCGAGCGGGGTCTGGCCAGCCTTGAAGAGGATCACGTGCCGGCCTTCCTTCGTGACGCGGCGCGCCACGCGCACGAAGCGCTCTCCATCCCCCGGCGCGAAACCCTCGACGTAGAAGACGAGAAGGCGGATCGTGGCGTCGTCCGCGAAGTACTCGAGGAAGTCCGCCGCGGTGAGGTCCATCTGGTTGCCGTACGAGATCGAAGCCCGTGGGAACACGATGCCGTCGAGGTTGCTCGTGAGCGAGACGAGGTAGGCGCCGCTCTGGCTGACGGCCACGAGGCTGTCGCCTGGCGCGTCGTGGAACGGCAGCTTGTACTGGGGGAGGAAGAAGGTGTTGTACTGCCGCTTCGAGACGATCCCGAGGCAGTTACCGCCCACGAGCACGGGTCCGCCGTCCGGCCTCGCGTGCGCGGCGGCCAGAGTCGCGCGGAGACGCGCCTCGAGGTCGGCGCGGCCCGCCTCGCCGAAGCCGCCCGGAATGAGGATCACCGACTCGGCCCGGCCGCCGGCGAGGGCCTCCACGACCTCCGTGGCGGCGGGCGCCGGCACGGAGACGACCGCGAGGTCCACCGTCTCGGGAAGAGCCTCCACGGAAGGAACGCACGGCACGCCGTCGATCGCCTTCTCCTTCGCGTGGACGGCGAAAAGGTGCCCGTAGGCGATGCCCTCCGACTGCTTGAGGTTCCGCAGGATGATCCGGCCCGGGTTCATCGCGTGCGCGGAGGCGCCGATGACGGCGGCACTCTTGGGCGCGAGGAGGTTCCCGATCTTTCGGAGAGGCCTCGACGAAGGCGCGACGCGGCGGGACGAGAGCTGAGCTTTCCCGTCGGCGACCACCCATCGGCCATCCGAGCAAAGAAGAAGAGGGTTGACCTCGAGCTCCTCGAGCGTCGGATTTCCGAGGGAATTGTCGGGAGAATAGAGAGAAAGATCCCTAGAAAGGTTTTCGAGGCGAACCGCCACCTCGTCGAGGACGAGCGGTGCCTTCGCCTGCCCCCTGTTCCTTTCAAAGAAGATCTTCAGCGCCGGAGACTTGCTCACTCCGGCCTGGAGGCCCTGCTTCACCTCTCCCGGACGCAGGATTACCGTCGAGGCGTTCGACGCGCCCTGCGCCAGCGCCCCGTACCACTCCGTCAGGAGGCCCCCGAGGCCGAAGACGAGGACGGGGCCGAACGCGGGATCGTGCTTGAAGGAGAGAAGCGCCTCGGCCGCGGGCGTGCCGGGGGCGGGAACGAGCTTCTCGACGAGGAGGATCCCGAGGCGCTGGGCTGCGGGCGCTCGGCGGGAGACGTCTTCCCACATCGTCCTCGCCGCAGCGATGACCGACGCAGGAGATTTCTTTGAAAATGAGAATCCGCCGACGTCGGACTTGTGGGCGAGATCCGGCGAGACGATCTTGAGGACGACGTCGTCCCCTCTCAACCCTTCTAAGAAATCTTCAATCTCCGTCGGCACCAGCCCCGGCGTGCCGTTCCAGAAGACGTGTCGCGGGACGTCGAATCCCGCGTCGGCAAGCACCGCGTAAACTTCGTGCTCGAGGAGGGCCGTTCGCCCTTCGGCGCGCGCCGCGAGAAAGATCGCCGCCGGCCCGGCGGTCGTTGCCGCGCCGGCTCCCTTCATCCCGGGAAGCCGCGGACCTGCAGCTCCATGGCCTCGAGGCCGTCGAGCATGCGCGTGACCTCGACGCACTGGTCGCAGTTCGCGTGAACGCTCGCGCAGGGCACGCCGTCGGACTGCTGCTCGGGGCAGCGCGGCTCCTTGGCCATCGAGAGGAGAGCCTCGATGAGCGCTTTCACGCGCGTCTTCAGCGACGACTCGGGCACGTCGCGCAGGCCCATGAGCATGCGGTACTCGGCGGGCGTCAGCGAAACCGGGATCAGGTCCTGATTCATGGTCTCTCCTTGGCTGCTCAGTTCGCGGGCGGCAGGGCGGCGCGCATGCCCCAGGAAAAGGCCTCCTCGTTCAATGGAATGAGCGCGCATTTGTCCTTCAGGGCGAGGCGGATGGCGGTACGGAACGTCTCCTCGGGGAAAAGCTCCGTCGCGGCCTGGAGCGCCCCGAGCGCGACGATATTCTTCACCATCGCCTTGCCGAGGTCGACCGCGATCTGGGTGAAGGGCACGCCGAAGGCGCGTACGCCGGCGGCGAAGGGGGGCAGGTCCTTCACGACGGAGCTGTCATAGAGGATCGTGCCGCCGGGCGGCACGTCGGGCGCGAACTTCGCGAGGCTCGGGGCGTTGAACGCCACGAGGATTCTCGGATGCGGCGAGGCCGGCGAGAGCACCTCGTCGGCGCTCACGTGCACGTCGGCGTACGACGTGCCGCCGCGCGACTCGGGCCCGTAGCTCGGGATGTGCGTCGCGTCATAGCCCTCGTGGATCGCCGCTCGCGTGAGAAGCATGGCCGCCGTCTGCGCGCCGTCGCCTCCCGCGCCCGCGAGCTTCAGCG
>JBGQDL010000157.1:0-9373 GCA_041495865.1 Thermoanaerobaculia bacterium
CGCTCGTCTCCGATCCCGGCGAGCGGATCGTCGCGGCCGCCGCCGCGGCCGGCCACCGCGTGGAGGCGATTCCGGGACCGTCGGCGGTCCTGGCGATCCTCTCGATTTCGGGCTTTCCGGCCGTCCCGTTCACGTTCCTCGGCTTCCCGCCGCCGCGCCGGGGCGAGCGCGACCGCTGGTACGCCGCGCACGCCGTGCGCCCCGGGACGACGGTGCTCTTCGAATCGCCTTTCCGCATCGTGGAATCCCTCGCGGCGCTCGCGCGGGCGTGGGGAGACCCCCCGGTCGTCCTCGGGCGCGAGCTGACGAAACTGCACGAGGAGGTCCTGCGCGGCCGCGCCTCGGAAATTGCCCGGCTCCTCGCCGAACGGCCCGGCGTGAAGGGAGAGATCGTGCTCGCGGCGGCCGCGTCTCCACCCGAGCGGCTCGCGGCTCTCGTCTAGTCGACGAGCCCCTCTGCCTTCATCCGTTTCACCGCCCTCCTGGCAACTCCTTGGACCGTGGCCGAGAGCGTCCAAGGGTCGCTCCGCCGGACGACGCAGGTGAACAGCTCCCTGTCGTCCTTCAACGAGATGAACGTCACGCCGAACTCGATGTCCTCGATCAAGGACCCCGGGACATAGCCCGAGAAGCCGAAGCCGGTCTCCACGTATCCCCCTGAACCCGTCCTTGTCCGGAAGGACGATCCAATCGATTTCATCTCGATGAGCGAGTCAAACCCCTCGTCGGCGGCCCGGCGCCGTATGTCGCTGCTGCGGGTTGATTCCTCGGGCGACAGAAACCGGTACGAGGGCGTGGCATCGTGCCCCGCCAGGCGCTGGACGAGCTCCTCCTCCGCGGCGCGGCGTGCCTCCCCGGGCAACGAGGCGACGACCAGGATTCTTCCGACGGCGGGCTTTCCGAGCGAAGGGTCGCTGTGGCTCTCGATGAGCACCGTCTGGCAGCCCGAAAGCGCCGCCGCCGCGCTCAGAAGCGCCGCGAACATGTGAGTGTGTCTCGCCATTTTCGGCCTCCCCGCAAACATAGGGGATCGGCGACGGGAGGACGAGAGCATGAACATGCGCCCGAACTTGCGCTCACGGCCGAGCGCAGTATCGTCAGGCGCCCCAGGAAAGAGATGAAGAGCGCATTCGAAGAGCTGCCTGCGACTGGCGTGTCCAGAGGCGGAACACCGCTGCTTCGGCGCTCCCCGCATCTCGCGCTCCTCGCCGCGGCGCTCGCATACGCGGCGCTCCTCCTCTACCGGTACCGCACCGTGCCGGACGGCCTCGTGAACGACGCGGCCGAGGAGGCGCTGCGCGGTCTCATCCTCGTCGAGGAACGGCGAGCCGAGGTGCTCACGTTCGTCCTCGGGAACTCCGCCGAAACGCTCTGGCTTTACGTCGTGGGGCTTTCGGCGAAGCTGCTCGGCCCGTCGGTTTTCGCTCTCGCCCTGCCG
Organism: Thermoanaerobaculia bacterium; assembly: GCA_041495865.1. Taxonomy (GTDB): domain Bacteria; phylum Acidobacteriota; class Thermoanaerobaculia; order UBA5066; family UBA5066; genus Fen-183. Next base: position 1,439 of record JBGQDL010000157.1, read on the forward strand.
TCCGCGCTCGCGGCGGCGGCGACGGCCGTCCTCGTGACGCTCGTCGCGAGCGCCGTCGACCCCGAGACGCCGTGGCTCGCGCCGTTCCTCCTCGCGGCGGGTTCCCCGTGGCTTTTCCACTACGGGCGCTCGGGCCTTCGCGCGATCTCGGCCCCTCTCTTTCTCGCGCTCGCGGCCCTCCTCCTCGCGCGCGCGGCGCGCGAGCCCGCTCGCCCAGGCCCGTTCCTGTGGGTCGGTGCGGCCGTCGGCGCGTCGCTCTACGGATACACGGCCTGCCGCCTTCTCCCCGCCGCGCTCGCGCTCGCGCTCGCGACCGCCTGGCGTGCCGACCGCGACCGCCGCCGCGCGTGGCTCCGCGCCGGCGCCGCCGCCGGCCTCGGCTTCGCCGCGGCGTCCCTCCCGAACATCCTGTTCTTCGCGACACACCCGAGCGAGTTCCTGGCGCGCGGGTCCTACGTCGCCATCGGCTCGGGCGGCGGGTGGTTCGCGAACGTCGTCGCGACCGCGCTTCTCCCGCTCGACATGCCGCACCGTTACGGTTTCATCTGGGGAGATTTTCACGTCTTCGACGGCGTGAGCGCCGGCTTGACGGGCTCGGGGCTCGTTCCCGTTCCGCTCGCGGCGGGGATCCTCTTCGCCGGCGGGCTCGTCTGGCGGCTCGCGCGGCGGCGCGACGTGACGACGCTCTTCCTGGCCTACACGCTCGCCCTCGCCGTCGCGCTGCTCGGCCCAACGGGCCCCAGCTTGACGCGCCTCCTCGTGCTCGTGCCCGTGTACGTCATCTTCGCGTCATTCGGTGCGGGCGCACTCATGCGGAGCGCCCGGGCGCGCACGGCCGTCCTCGCCGGACTCGTGCTCGTCGGCGCACACGCGCTCGTGCGGTACTTCTCCTGCCAGTCGGACCCGTCGCGAGCGTCCCGGGAATACGTCGCGTCCGCCCAGACGGCGATGGGCGAGCGGGCGCGCGCCGCCTCCGCGAACGGGCCGGTTCTTTGCATCGTGACGGAGAGCGCGAACGTCGTGCGCTACCTCGCGCACGGGTCACCCGTGACGGTCGTCGAGTTCTACCAGCGGGCGTTCGACCCGCGGGAGGCCGAGCCGGCACCCTCCGTGCGCACGCTCTTCGTGGAAGCCAACCAGCGACTCGCCGCATGGCGCCCCGAGGGCTGGGCCGAGGCGGGCGGCGACACGCGGTTCCGCGTCCTCGCCCCGGCGGTCACGCCGCCGACCGGTCCGTGAAGGCAAGCCTCGCGTCCGCCCCCGTCCGCCGGGACCGGCTCGCGCTCCTCGCTGCGACGCTCGCATACGCCGCGCTCCTCCTCACCAAATACCGCAGCGTGCCCGACGGCCTCGTGAATGACCAGGCCGAGGAGCTGCTGCGCGGCCTCATCCTCGTCGCGGAGCGCCGCCTCGAGGTGCTGACGTTCGTCGTCGGAAATTCGGCCGAGACGCTCTGGCTCTATGTCCTCGGCGCCTCGGCGAAGCTCCTTGGCCCGACGGTCCTCGCCCTCGCGCTCCCCTCGGCGCTCGCCGCCGCCGCGACGGCCTGGCTGACGGTGCGGTTTTTCCTCGAACGCCAGCCGGCGGCACCATGGTGGGTCCCCTTCCTTCTCGCCGCGGGCTCCCCCTGGCTCTTCCATTACGGGCGCTCAGGCCTGCGCGCGATCACCGCGCCGTTCTTCGTCGCGCTCGTCGCGCTGCTCCTGCAGCGAGCGCAGGGCCGTCTCGATCGCAGGGGCCCGTTCTTCTCGGCAGGGGCCGTCGCCGGCCTGTCGCTCTACGGCTACACCGCGGCACGCCTTCTGCCGATGGCCCTCGGGGTCGCGTTCGCGATCGTCTTCGCAAGGGACCGCGACCAGCGCCGCGCCTGGCGCCGGGCGGCGCTCGCGGCGGCCGGCGGCATGACGTTGGCGTCGATCCCGAATCTCGTCTTCTTCGCGGCGCACCCCGTCGAGTTCCTGGTGCGCGGGGGCTACTCCGTCATCGGCACGGCCCAGGGAAAGCTGCTGAACGTTCTCGCAACGCTCGCGCTTCCGCTCCATTACCCGGACCGTTACAGGTTCGTCTGGGGCGACGCCCACGTTCTGGATGCCTTCAGCGCCTCGATGACGGGCTCGGGAGTCGACCCCGTTCCCCTCGCGGCAGGTCTCCTCGCGACGTTCGGTCTCGTGATCACGCTTCGGCGGAGCGGGGATCTGACCGCGCTCTTCCTCGTCGCGACGCACGGCCTGACGGTCATTTTTCTGGGGCCGTTCGGCCCGAGCCTGACCCGCGTGCTCCTTCTCGTCCCCGTTCTCACGTTTTACGCGGCGGTCGGGACCCTCGAGCTGGCCCGTACGCCGCGCGCCCGGCTCGTCGCGGGGGCGGTTCTCGCCGCGATCGTGATTGCGTCGCTCACCACCTATTTTCGGCGCCTCTCGGATCCGGGGCGTCAGTCTCGCGTGTACGTCGGGGAGGTCCAGACCGCGATGGGCGAACGTGCGCGCGTGCTCGCCGCCTCGGGTCCGGTCGTGGCGGTGGTCTCGGACGACGGGAACGTGACACGTACACTGGCCTGGGGCACGCCGACCTCGGTCGTGGAGTTCCGCCGCCGTCCCTTCGACTACCGCGAGGTCGAGGCGGCGCTGCCGGCCCGGACGCTCCTCGTCGAGACCTACCCGGTGTTCGCGCCCTACCGCCCGCCCGGCTTCACCGAGACGCCGTCGCCCGACCTGCGCTGGCGCGAGCTGACGGCGGAGGCCGCCGCTATTCCGCCGACCGGTCCGTGAACGCGAGCCGCGCGTCGGATTCGAGGAGATCCCCGAGGACGGGCCAGTCCACGTCGGGCTGCGCGGCGAATGCGTGGAGGTACAGCGCGACGTCGCGCGCTTCGTGGACGCGCAGAAGGGCGTCGACCGCGCGGCGCAGCGGCCTCGCGGCCGGGGCCGGGATCGCAGCCTCCGTCGTCAGGCTGGGTCCCTCGTGGGGGAGCTTCAGCGCCTCGAGAAAAGCGGCGATGAGCGCCGGCTGCCTTCGTGTCAGGGCCGCAGAAAGAACGTACAGGCCGAGGTCGGACGCGCGCCTGTCGCGCAGCGTGCGCCTCACGTAGGCCAGCCGCGTCTCCTCGGGCAGCTTCGCGAAGCGGCCGAGGGGAATCTGCTGGTACGTCAGGACGCCGCCGGCGATCTTCTCGGGCAGCTCGTCGTCCTCGCACGCCGAAGCGACGATGGACGCCACCTCCGCGCTCGACATCCTGCGAAAGAGCTCATGCGACTTCGGGACTTTCACCGGAGGCCGAGGATAACCGACAATGGAGGGCTTGATCGTCCTGCACGGCGCCCCGCATCCGTCCGGATTCACGCTGTGGACGGAGGGGCTCTTCGCGCCGCGCGACGGGCGTGACCGTCATCCGCGCTCCCTCGAATCCCAGGAGCTGATGGCCGCGCTGAGCGCCGAAGGCCTTTCGTCCTTCGTCTCCGCCCGCGCCGGGACCGCGACGCTCACTCTCGCCGTTCCGGCCGTCCACGGGCGTCCCGTTCCGTCCGCGCCGGCTCTCCGGGAGCCCGCCGACTACGCGGCGCCGTTCTCCGCCGTGCTCCGGACGTACGAGGTCCCGGCCCTCGTGCTCCCCGTTGCGGACGCTCTCGAGACGCTCCTCGCGCTTCCGGCCGCGCTCCGCGCGCGTCCGCTCTCCGTATCGGCGGGCGACGATCTCGACTACTGGGCCGAGGTGGCGCGCTGGGTCTTCGACCTCCTCCTCCGGCGTCGCGTCGCACCCGGCAGCGACGGGGCTCAGCCGCGGTGGCGGCCGGTCCTCGACGACCCGCACGAGAGGGAACGGTTCAGACGCCTCGCGGAGGCGATGCCGCCGGTCTCGCGCGCGCTCCTGCCGCCGGGCGCGCGCCCGGGGCCCGACGGCGCGCTCCCGGCCGCGCGCGGCCTGCTCCTGGCGTTCCTGGACGAGGCCGTCGACGCGGCGGCGCGCGACGTCCTGAAAGACGTCCTTCCGGTCGAGCGGCGCCGCGCGGGCGACACTCCCGAGGCCGAGGTCATCGCCGCGCTCGCCTCTCCTCCGGCCCGCGCGCTCGACCCTGGCGTCCTGGCGCGCCTGGCCGAGTGGAGCCTCCCGCTTCTGGACCCGCTTCCCGAGAGCCTGCTGCGCCTCGGGATCCGCGTCGTGCCGCCCTCGGAGACGGGCGGACCGTTCTCGCTCGCATACGTCCTCGAGTCCGGGGATGGTCCGGACGTCTCCCTTCCCGCCGAGGAGATCTGGGCCACGACGGAAGCCTCGGTCCGGCGCCGCGGGCGCCTGTTCACGAACCCGCAGGACGCGCTCCTCGCGCGTCTCGGGACCGCCGCGGCGCTCTCCCGCCCGGTCGCCCGGAGCCTCGAGGAGCGGCACCCCTCCGGCGTCTCGCTTTCGCCCGACGAGGCGTGGCGCTTCCTGTCCGACGAGGCCCCGCTTCTCGGAGAGGCCGGCATCGCCGTCCGGCTGCCCGGCGGCGGAAGCCTCGCGCGCGTCGCCCTCAAGCTCGTGGGCCGCTCGCCGGTGAGCGGGGCGGACGCGCCCGTCGTGCGCTTCGGCCTCGACGCCCTCGTCGACTTCGACTGGCGCGTGGCCGTGGGCGACGCGCTCCTGACCCCGCACGAGTTCGAGGAGCTGGCCGCCCGCCAGATTCCCCTCGTCGAGATCCGGGGAGAGTGGGTCCTCCTCGACAAGGAGAACCTCGAGAAGGCGCGGCGCCTTCTCGACCGCCGGCCCGGCGGCCGCACGACGCTCGGCGAGCTGCTGCGTCTCGCGGGCGGCCTCGACGGCGAGCGCGACGACGTGCCCGTCGACGCCGTGGGAGGCGAGGGCTGGGTCGGGCGCCTTCTCGATCCGGAGGCCGCGCGGAAGGAGATCGCGGGCTTCACCCCGCCGCGCGGCCTGACGGGCACGCTGCGCCCCTACCAGACGCGCGGCGTCGGGTGGCTGCGCTTCCTGCTCTCGCGCGGCCTCGGCGCCTGTCTCGCGGACGACATGGGTCTCGGCAAGACGATCCAGTTCCTCGCGACGCTGCTCGTCGCGCGCGAGGCGGGAGAGCGCATCGGCCCGTCGCTCCTCGTCTGCCCGACGTCCGTGGCGGAGAACTGGGTGCGCGAGGCGGCTCGCTTCGCCCCGCAGCTGCGCGTCGTCGTGCACCACGGGGCGGGGCGCGCGAGCGGCGAGGCGTTCCAGCGCCTGCTCAAGGACGTGGACCTTCTCGTCACGACGTACGCCCTCGCGCACCGGGATCGCGCACTCCTGTCGGATGTCACGTGGGAGTACCTGGCGCTCGACGAGGCGCAGAACGTCAAGAACCCGGCGGCCGCGCAGTCGCGCGCCGCGCGGACGCTCCGCGCGCACCGGCGCGCGGCCCTCACCGGCACGCCCGTCGAGAACCGCCTCGCGGAGCTGAAGTCCATCTTCGATTTCCTCAATCCCGGCCTCCTCGGCACGGACGAGGCCTTCCGGCGCAACTTCGCCCTCCCCATCGAGCGGCACAGCGACCCGGCCGCGGCCGCGCGCCTCAGGCACGTCACCGGCCCGTTCCTGCTGCGCCGGGCCAAGACCGACCCTGGCGTCGTCCCCGATCTTCCCGAGAAGATCGAGACGAAGGAGCTCGTCGGTCTCACGCGCGAGCAGGCGGCGCTCTATCGCGCGACGACCCGTTCGCTGCTCTCGGGCATCGGGCGAGCGAACCGCCGCAGCCGCAAGGCGAAGATCCTCCTTCTCCTTCTGCGCCTCAAGCAGATCTGCGATCACCCGGCGCTCTTCCTCGGAGACGGTCGGCGCGACGGGCGCTCGGCCAAGATCGCCCGTCTCATCGAGATGTGCGAGGAGACGCTCGCCGAGAGGAGTCCGGCCCTGCTCTTCACGCAGTTCGCCGAGATGGGCCACCTCCTCGTCGCCGAGCTGAAGGAGCGATTCGGCTGCGAGGTGCTCTTCCTGCACGGCGCAGTCCCGCGGCACACGCGAACCGAGATGGTGCGGCGGTTTCAGGAGGACGAGGATCCGCCGCCGTTCTTCGTGCTCTCCCTGCGCGCCGGCGGCACCGGCCTCAACCTGACGCGCGCTTCTCACGTCTTCCACGTGGACCGCTGGTGGAACCCCGCGGTCGAGGAGCAGGCCACGGATCGAGCCTTCCGCATCGGACAGACCCAGCACGTCCAGGTGCACAAATTCGTCTGCAAGGGAACGCTCGAGGAGCGCATCGACCGGATGATCGAGGAGAAGAAGGCGCTGGCCCGCTCGATCGTCGGCGCCGGCGAGCAGTGGATCGCGACGCTTTCGGACGAACAGCTGACCGAGCTCGTCGCGCTCGACACGAGCGCCGTCGAGACGGACGGAGGCCGCTGATGCCGCGCCGCAAGAAGGCTCTTCTCCCCCGTGCGACGCCGCCCGAGAGCGGCTGGGCGTATCGCTTCCTCGCGCGTCTCGCCTCGCTCGGCTGGGAGGACGCCCTCGCGGAAGGGCGCGCGGCCGCCCTCTCGGGCGCGGTGACCTCGATCGAGATCGGCGGCGCCGGCGCGCGCGCGGACGTGCGGGCGGCGACCGGGCAAGTGGAGGAGGCGTCCCTCTCCCTGCTGCCGCTCGCGTCCCCGGCGCGGCGCCGGGTCCTCAAGGCGATGGCGGCCCGGGCGCGGTTTGCGGCCGATCTCCTCGCGGGCCGCTTGCCGGACGACGTCGAGGGCGCCTTCGCGGGCACCGGCCGCACGCTCCTGCCGGCGGACGCGGCCGACGTCGTCTCCCGGTGCTCGTGCACCGACGGCCCGGGGCCGTGCGTACACGCCGGCGCGCTCGCCGTTCTGCTCGGCGACCGCCTCCTCGACGATCCGTTCCTCGTGTTTCTCCTGCGCGGCGTCCAGCGGGAAGAGCTGCTCGCGGGGCTGAAGCGCGCGCGCACCCGCCCCGATCACCGGCCCTCACCCCGCACGGGAGATGTCCCCGCGCCCCGCAGTCCGGCGGAGCCGCCCGAGCCTCTGCCCAGGCACGTCCTCGAGAGGCCCGAGCTCTTCTACCGTCCGGGCGAGCCCGTCTCCGCGCTCCGCTCGTCCTACGCGCCTCCGGATCACCCCGAGGCGGTCCTCACGCGCCTCGGGCCGCCGCCCTTCCGCGACGCCGAGGCCTCGCAGCTCCTCGTCGACCTCCACCGCGCCATCGGCCTCGGCGCGCGCGAGCGCCTCTCCGAGTGGGAGTGGCGGAAGGCCGGGGGGAGGGGTTAATGTCGTGCGCCCTCCCCATCGGTTCGCAGTGAAAGGGGCGACGTGCTCAAGAGGGAACTCGCCATTCCCCTCATCGCGACCGCGTTCATCGCGTGCGCTTCGGCGACTACCTTCATCGCGCTGGCAGACCCCGCGAAGCGGACGACGTGGACCTGGGCGGTGTGCGCCCTCGCGATTGCGCTCATCCTCGCCCTGAACGTCTACTGGTTCGGAATCCGCCCCAGGAACCAGCGCGCAGCGTTCGCCCTCCTGGAACGGTCCGGCTTCATCCGGACGGCGACCGACGACCCGACCCTCAACGAGACTCTCTCCGCCCTCTGTGCGACCCCGTTCCCCCCGAAGCAGGTGATTTCGGCCTGCGTTCTCGACGCCGGGCGGTCGCGGACGCACGTCGTTCACGGCTGCACGGTTTCCTCGTCGAAGCCCCACACCCAGGCTTCTTCGAGACGTTTCACCTGCTTCTCTCTCCGCAAGGCTGGTGCCTTGCCACGTTTCCCGTCGTCAGCGAGAAGTGGATGTCCCGGCTGCTCGACCTCACCGACCGGATTTCAGCGGCTGTGCGCGACCCGAAATCAGCACCTCGCCGCCGGTTGGAACAAGAGACGGCGAAACCCTCTACGGAGTCGTAAGGGCCTTTCTCCCGCCCGGTCGGTCGAACCCGCGGAAGACGACGAGGAGCGCCACGGCTGCAATCACCGCCGCGCCGTTCCA
>JBGQDL010000158.1:0-9302 GCA_041495865.1 Thermoanaerobaculia bacterium
CGGGCCCCGGCCTCCGCCGCCTTCCGCGACATCCCGCGATGACGTTCGAGGACCGCCATCAGCTCCCGGCCGATCGTTCTGACGGGATCGAGCGCCGCCGCCGGCTCCTGGAAGACGAGCCCGATGCTCCCTCCGCGCAGGCGTTCCTTCTCGCGCGCGCCGAGCGCCCGCACGTCGCGGCCCGCGAAAAGCACGTCTCCCGAGACCACGCGCACGGGCAAAGGCACGAGGTCGACGATCGCGAGCGAGGTCAGGGTCTTCCCGCACCCCGACTCGCCGACGAGGGCGACGATCTCGCCCGCTTCGACGTCGAAGGAGGTGCCGTCTACCGCCGGGACCTCCTCTCCCGACGGACCCGGCACCGCGATCGTGAGGGCGCGGACCGAAAGGAGCGGGGCGGCAGCGCCGGACACGGCGGATCTCAGGAGGAAAGGCCGCGTCTCACGCGGGCGCGAGCTCCTTCAACCGCTCGCCGACGTCGCGGAAGGAAGCGTTCGAGCCGTAAATCTCCAGGAACGTCCGGTACGCGCTCTCGCGGTCGCCCAGGTTGGCATAGAGGTTCGCCAGGTCGTACTGCAGGCCGAGGCGGTCCTCCTCGCGGATGTTGGGGGCCTCGAGACCCTTGCGGTACCACTTGATCGCGAGCTGAGGGAGGCCCTTCTCGAGGAAGCATAGGCCGAGCATCGAGCAGGACTCCACCGCGTACTGCGGGCTCTTCGCGGCTCTCTGGAACTCACTGATGGCTTCGTCCGTGAGGGACATCTCCTTGTACGCGATGCCGAGGTTGTAGTGCGTCTCGAAGTCCTCGGGTGAAAGCTGCTGTTCGACGCCCTTCTTGAATTCCCGGAAGATCTCCTCGAGAGGGACGTCGCCGCCGCTCACCTCGGGCATGTCCGACGCCGCGGCCTCCTGCTTCAGCTCCGTCTGGAGCTCACCCGCGAAGTTGAAGAACTCCTGCTCGTCCGAGAAGAGCGCCGACTCGTCCAGAGCCGGCGAGGGCGGCCCCTGCACGGGCGCCGCCAGAGGAGCGCTCTCGGTGCCGCGCACCATTTCGTCGGAAAGGGCCCGTCCGAGCTCCGCGTCGAGAACGGACTCGAAGTCCTCCGAGAGGATGTCGCGTAGAGCCGGCCGCGCGTCTTCGCTTGCGCCTCCGTCCAGGCGTGCGCGCCGCCTCATCAGCTGAGGGTGGCGGGGGAACTGCCTCTCGAGGGCCTGCAGCCTCTCGGATGCGTCGACGACCATGCCTTGCTCGAGGCAGAAATCGATCTCGAGAAGCTCATCCGCCGGAGGCTCCGCCTGCGACTCGGCCGCCCCGCCGGCCATCGCGAGAGTCTCCGAAGCGCCCGCAGGCGGCTGCGGGGTCGCGGGCCGCGCGCGCGAAGGCATCTCTCCAGAAAGCGCCGGATGGGAGGGCGCGGAGTCGGCCGTCGCCGCCGCTTCGGCTCCCGTGCGTTCGATGAGGAGCGCGTCGATCGCCGTGACACGATCGTTGCGGCCTTCAGCCCGGTAGAGGCTCTTGAGCCGTTCGGCCTCGGCGAGCGCGACTTTCTTCCGCCCGCCCTCGAGGGCGAGCTCGAAGAGCTTCTCGCGCAGCGGGAGGGTGTCCGGAAACCCCTTCAAGATACCCCTGAGGTGGTCGACGGCCTTTTCGTAGAGGCCGTACTTCCGGAAAACCTCCGCTTCCGAAAGGGCGGATTCGATCGCTCCGGGGGCCATCGCTTCCCCGGCGGGCGCCTCCGGCCCGGGCGCGGCTGGGGCCGCCTCGGCCGCTGAAAGGGGCTCGCCCGAGAACCCGGCCGGTTCGACTTCCCGGGGGAGCGCGGCCGGCTCCATCGGCCCCTGAAAGTGCTCCGCGGGCAACGCGGCGTCGACCTCGAGATCGGAATCGCGCGGCGCGGGACGGGGCGGTTCGGGCCAGCCCAGGCTGACGTCTTCGGGCGACGGCGAAGCAGGCGGCGACTCCACCTCCAACGCCGGTTCGAGAGACTCCAGCGGTGGAAGCGGCGCGAGAGGCGGCACGACGGGAGCGGCCGCAGGCGGCGGAAACGCGCCCATCTCGGCCTGTGAGAGGCGACGAACGGCGCTTGGAACGGGCCCCGTCGAACCGGGGTCGTGGACGAGCTGGTCGTCCTCGAGCTCGAGAATGAATTCTCCCTCCCCCGCCGCGGAGTCCGGAGCCGCCGGAGAGAAGGAGGGCGGCGGAGGAATCGGCGTCGCCGTCTCGGCCGGAGCGCGCCTCTGCGCGCTCGCCTCGCCAGAGGGGCGCGGGCGTTTCCCGCTGGTCTCGAGCGGCAGGACGACCGGCATCGTCGGCCGGCCGTGCGAGTCGCTGCGGTCCACGTCGAGACGGGCCGGGGGCTCGAACTGGGAAAGCCGGGTGCGGAATTCGGCCGAGTCCGGCACGAGTTTCAGCAGCGCACGCAGGCCGGCCACGGCGTCGGCGACGCGGCCCTGGGACTTGTGCGCGTCGACGAGGGCCGAGCGCCAGCGAATCGTCGACTCCAGGTCGCCAGCCGCCTCCGCGACCTGGATGACGCGCTGGAGCACGTCTTCCCGGTTCGCGTTCGCCGCCGCGAGCGGAGCCAGGATCGCGAGCGCCTTCTTCGCCTCGCCCCGGCGCATCGCCTGCTCGGCGAGATCCGCCGTGGCCTCGAACGACAGCGTCGTCGTACCGCCCGCCTTCTGCACCTTCTGCGCGAGCGCGAGGACGTCGGGACCCGCGGGTTCGATCGACTGCGCTTTCGAGAACCACTCCTGGGCCTCGTGCACGTCGCCCTCGGCGAGCGCGGCCTCGGCTGAGAACACGAACAGCGAAACCGAGCGGGGCGTCGTCTCGAGTCCGCGGCGCAGCACGACGCGCGCCTCGCGCGTGTGGCCGGACTCGAGAAGCATCGGGACGTAGGCGCGCAGGATCTCGGCGTTGTCCGGCGCCATTTGCAGGGCTTTCTCGTAGACCTGGATCGACTCGTCGAGGGCGCCGCGCTCCCGGAGAAGCGCGGCGACGACCGCGTACTCCTTGAGGGCATCGATCTTCCGACGCGCCTGCGAGTAGAGGTCCGCCAGCTTGACGTGCAGCTGGATGTTCGCCGGATCCGTCTGGATCATCTTCTGGTAGATCCCGGTGGCGCCCACGGCGTTGTCGTTCTTCGCGTGGTAGTCCGCGAGGACCTGGTACTGGCTCTTCGCCTCCGTCGTGAGACCCTGCTTGGCGTAAAGCTCGGCGAGCCGCTCGTACACGTCGAGACGCGAAGGATCCAGCCGGTTGATCTTCTTGTAGATCGCGATGCCGCGCAGGAAGAAGCCGTCCTTGGCGAAGTGTTCGGCGATCTTCGTGAAATAGGGGATGGCCTCCTCGTTGCGGTTCAGCCGCGTGAGGAGGTCGCCCGCCTTGTTCAGGATGTTGATGTCGCCCGGGGTTTCCTCGAGGACCTTCTGGTAGTCCTTGAGCGCGGAATCGACCTTCCCCTTCGCCAGGAATTTCTCGGCCGAAGAGATGAGCGCGTCACGCTTGCTCGCCATGACTCCGTCACGCCGCCTTCGCCGCGCCGCGCCGCGCGAGGACGCGGTCGAACGTCAGCCGGTGTTCCGGACACGGGCCGTGGCGCCGGAGAGCGGAGAGGTGTCCTCTCGTCGCGTATCCGCGGTGTGATCCGAATCCGTAGACGGGAAAGCGAGTTTCGAGCACGTCCATTCGGGCGTCGCGCGCCACTTTCGCCACGATCGAAGCCGCGGCGATTGCGGCAACGCGACCGTCGCCGCGGATGTAGGCCCGTTGCGCGACCTCGATCCCGGGCACGCGCACCGCGTCGACGAGGACGAGCGAGGGAGCGACGCCCGCGCGGCGCAGGAGCTCCAGAGCGCGGCGCATCGCGAGCAGCGTGGCGGCGACGATGCCGATCGCATCGATCTCCGCCGCCGTCGCGGCACCGACCTCCGCGCCCCGCGCGGCTTCGCGAATCCGCGACGCGAGCGCCCGGCGCACTTCGGGCAGAAGAGCCTTGGAGTCGTCGAGGCCGGGCAGGGCCACGCGGCGGTCGAACACGACCGCTCCCGCGTAGACGGGTCCTGCGAGACAGCCGCGCCCGACCTCGTCCACGCCCGCGATCAGGAGATGGCCCTCGCCGCGGGCCTCCTCCTCGATGGCGAAGAGCTTCTCCACCCGCTCTCGCTCCGTCGCGAGGTCGCATGCGCTCCGCCTCCCGCCAGATCCCATCGTGCCTCGCTTCCTTCCACCGGGGCCTCGCACCGGCGCGGCGCCTCCGGGATCAGTTGTCGCGCTTTTCCGCGATGCGGGCGGCCTTGCCGCGGCGATCCCGCAGGTAGTACAGCTTTGCGCGCCGTACCTGGCCGTGGCGCTCGACCTCGATCTTCTCGAGCACGGGCGAGTGCACCGGGAAGGTGCGCTCCACGCCAACACCCTGCGAGATCTTGCGCACGGTGAACGTCTCGCGCGCGCCGCCGCCCTTGCGCGCGACGACGAGGCCCTGGAACACCTGGATGCGTTCCTTCTCGCCCTCCTTCACTTTCACGTGGACCTTGACCGTGTCGCCGGGAGAGAACGGGGGCACGTCCGGGCGAAGAGCGGCCATCTCGGCCATCAGCAGCTTGTCCGTCATCGCGGAACCTCCAAATTCGTGGTGACGGGAGGAATCAGGCAGGGACACTTCGACCGGCACCCCGAAAACCGTTCACCCGTAAGGCGCGATTCTAGAGGGAACGCCTCTCCCCCGCAAGCTTCTCCAGGAGTGCCCTTTCCTCGTCGTCGAGAGGAGCGGTGCGAAGCAGGTCCGGGCGCCTCTTCAGCGTCGCGCGAAGCTGCTGCTCTCGCCTCCACCGCCGGATTTCCTCGTGGTGCCCGGAGAGGAGCACCTCGGGCACCCCGACCCCGCGGAACGAGCGCGGCCGGCTGTAGTGGGGGTAGTCGAGGAGTCCGTCCTCGAAGCTGTCCTCCGAGACGCTCGCGGCGTCCTGAACCACGCCCGGAAGGTATCGGGACACGGCCTCGAGGATTGCGAGCGCGGCCGCTTCGCCGCCGGAGAGAACGAAGTCGCCGAGCGAGATCTCCTCGTCGAAAAGGCCCGCCGAGCGCGTGCGCTCATCGATCCCCTCGTAGCGGCCGCAGACGAGCGCGACTCGCTCTCGAGCCGCGAGCTTCCTCGCGGACGGCGTGTCGAAGCGCCGTCCCTGGGGCGAAAGGAGGGCGACGTGCGGCGGCGGCGCGCCCGTTTCGCTCCGGAGCGCCTCCACCGCCGCGAACACCGGAGGCGCGGTCAGGACAATGCCCGGCCCGCCCCCGAAGGGCTCGTCGTCCACCTTGCGGTGGGGATCGTCCGAGAATTCGCGAAGGTCGACGAGGTGGAGCTCGAGGATTCCCGCTTCCACTGCGCGCCCCACCAGGGACTCCCCGAGCGGCGAGGCAAAATACCCGGGAAACAGCGTGACGACGTCGAACCGCATCGGTTGCCTAGTCCAGCAGGCCCGCCGGCGGATCGAGGACGATGCGCTTCTTCGCGACGTCGACCGAGACCACGATCGGGCGGGAGAACGGCACGTCTCGCGCGCCGCGCGGCGTTTCGACGACGAGAAGGGGGCGCCCGCCCACGTCCGCGAGCTCCTTCACGACTCCGAGCGGCTGGCCTCCACGGTCCAGGGCTTCGCACCCTTCGACTTCCCAGTGAAAGACGAAGCCGTCGGGCCTCGGGGAGACCTCGTCGCGCGAGACGGACACATCGCAGCTCCGAATCGATTCGGCGGCCCCGGGGCCCGCGACTCCCTCGAACCGGATGAGGAGCCGGCCTCCGTGCGGGCGAACGGTCGCGACCTTCTCGTCACGCGCGACCCCGTCGGGGCCCGACAGCCGGACGGCGAGCCCTTCGCGGAAGCGCTCGGGAAAGTCCGAGAGGATCTCGACGGAGACCTCACCGAGAAGGCCGTGCGGCCTCACGACGCGACCGATGACGATGCGGTCGTCGGGCGTGGACGCCATCGGAATCTCCCCGCCTCTTTCGCGGGCGCTCAGGCCTTCTGGACCATGAGACGCCTGACCGTGTCGGATGCGCGGGCGCCCTTCGCGATCCAGGCCTTCGCCTTGTCGCGGTCGAAATCGAGAAGCGATGGGCTCTTCGTGGGGTCGTAGTGGCCGAGCTCCTCGACGATCTTCGCGGTGGGGGCGCGACGCCCGTCGGACACGACGATGCGGTAGGCGGGTGCGTTGGTGCCGCCGACGCGGCGCAGACGGATCTTGAGCATGACGGTTCCTTCCGTTTTCCCGAGTGACGAGGGTCAACCGCGCATCCGCGCGGCCCCCTTCATCATCTTCTTCATCGACAGATATTGCTTGAGGAGCTGGTTCACCTCCGGAACCGACGTGCCCGAGCCCTTCGCGATGCGCTTCTTTCTGCTGCCGTCGAGCAGCTTCGGATCCTCGCGCTCCTCGGGGGTCATCGAGTCGATCATCGCCTCGAGGGTCTTCGTCGCATTCTCGGGGATCTCGAGGTTCGCGAGCCCCTTGAGAGGTCCGACCTTCGGCAGGTGCCCGAGCAGCCCGCTCAGCGGGCCCATCTTCTTGAGCTGCGACATCTGCTCGCGGAGGTCGGTGAGGGTGAACGTGTTCTTGCGCAGCTTCTCGGCGGCGCGGAGGGCCGCGGCCTCGTCGGTCTCGGCGGAGACCTTCTCGATGAGGGTGAGGACGTCGCCGAGCCCCAGGAGCCACGAGGCCGCGCGATCGGGGTGAAAAAGCTCCAGCTCTTTGACCTTCTCGCCCGTGCCCACGAACTTCAGCGGCTTGCCGAGGACCGTCGCGATCGAAAGGGCGGCCCCCCCGCGGGCATCGCCGTCCGTTTTCGTGAGAATGACGCCGGTGAGAGGCAGCTTCGCGGCGAAGGCTTCGGCCGAGCGCACGGCGTCCTGGCCGGTCATCGCATCGGCCACGAAGAGGATCTCGTCGGGCTCGGTCGCGCCGCTGATCCGGGCCACCTCGTCCATCAGGACCTCGTCGACGTGCAGGCGCCCCGCCGTGTCCAGGATCGCGACGTCGTAGCCCAGGAGCTTCGCGTCCTTCACCGCCGCCTTCGCGCGAGCGACGGCGTCCGGCTCGCCTTTCGGGTCGAACGCCATGAGGCCGTTCTCCTTGGCGAGCGTCCGGAGCTGCTCGGTCGCCGCCGGGCGATGCACGTCCGCGGGCACGAGCAGCACCTGTTTGCGAAACGAGCTTTTCAGGTAGAGGGCCAGCTTTGCCGCCGTGGTCGTCTTGCCCGAGCCCTGAAGACCCACGAGCAGGATCACGGAGGGGCGTTTCTTGAGCGCGAGGGGCGCCTGTTCGCCTCCGAGGACGCGCGTAAGCTCGTCCCGGACGATCTTGATGACCTGCTGGGCCGGGGAGAACGAGGTCAGGACCTCCTGACCGACGGCCTTCTCCCTGACGCGAGCGGTGAAGTCCTTGACGACCTGGAGGTTGACGTCCGCCTCGAGAAGAGCCGTCCGGATCTCCTTGAGGGCCTCGTCGACGTGAAACTCGGTGAGGTGGCCCTCGCCGCGGAGTTCCTTGAAGACGCGCTGGAGACGATTCGAGAGGGAGTCGAACATGGCCGGGTCGAGGAGTCTAGCAGGCCCTTTCCGCCCGCCCGGCAGGCTCAACTCGTTCATGGGCTTGACAGAACCCACGATTCCGGTATCCTCCCCCGTGAAGCTCGAAGCGGAACCATCCGTCTTTTCGGCTGATGGTGTCCCCAAAAAAATACCTTTCGAGTCCGAGTTTTCCTCATATAGTGACCGCCACCACCCGACCGATCAACCAGCAAGGAGCAAACAGAAATGAAGAAGTTCACGTCCGCCATCGCCCTCGTCGCCCTCGCCACCTCCCTCGTGGCCTGCAACAAGCCCGAGGAGAAGAAGCCCGAAGTCAAGGTAGAGGCCCCGAAGGTCGTCGAGGAGACCTCCAAGACGACGTCCACGACCACGACGAGCACCGCCCCCGGCGCCGGCACGGCGACCACGGCCTCCACGACCACAACGACTTCCACGACCACGACGACCTCCGCCCCCGCCACGAAGTAAGCGGTTCTTTCGAATCGTCTCGAAATGCCCCGGCGTCGCCGGGGCGTTTCTCTTTTCGGGACCTCGCCCCGCAGAATCCGCGGTGGAGGACCAGATGAGAATCCCGTCCCTTCGCGTGGCCGTCCTGCTCGCCGGCCTCGTCCTCGCACCCGGGTCAGCCCCGGCGGACACGATCTCGTCGACGGACTCGTTCCTTCCCGCCGTGCACATCGTCGGCGCCTCCGGTGTCTTCCGCACCGACGTCACGATCTTCAATCCGGACCCGTCCGTCGCCGCGGTCGTGGACCTCTTCTACGGGGAAGCGGACAGCGACGGGTCGGCACGCCCCGTCCACCACATCCCGGGCAACCTCGGTCCCCGAGCCGCCGTCACACTTCCAGACATCGTGCTCTCCACGTTCGGCTTCGCCTCGAGCTTCGGGCTCCTCGAAGTGACGAGCTCTTCCGGGACGCCCGTTCACGTCACGAGCAACACCTACAACGTGGCCGGCGCGCTGCCGGGCACGTACGGCCAGTTCTCGCCCGGCCAGCCCCTCAGGAACTCCGTCGCGTTCGACAACTCGATTCTCGGCGATCTGTACCTCACGGGAATCCCGAATGACCCGAGCCACCGGACGAACGCCGTCGTCATGAACCCCACCGCGATCCAGCTCGAGGCCGGCGTCCAGCTCCTCGACGCCGCCGGCAACCTCTTCAAGACGGTTCTCGTGACGGTCCCTCCCTACTCGCTCCACCAGCTCAACGACATCTTTCGCGCCGACTTCGCCTCCGCCTCGCCGCCGGAGGGCGGCCCATGGCGACTCAACGTGTTCGTCAATTCCGCGAACGGGGCGCGCGCGCTCTGTTACGCAACGGTGACGGATCTGCGCACGGGAGATCCCTACCTCCTGACCGGCCAGCTCGCCCGTCCCTGAGAAGGCATCCGCCTGCGCGCCCTCCTCGTCGACCTCGGCAACGTCCTCGTCCGGTTCGATCCCGACGTGACGCTCCGGCGGATCCAAACGGCGACGGGTGTGCCTCCCGAGGCCCTCCGCCCGCACCTGTTCGGCCCGCTCGAGCACGAATTCGATCTCGGGCGGACGACGGCGACGGCTTTCTTTCGCGCCGCCGAGCGCGCCGCCGGAATCCCCCGGCTCCGCGACGACGTCTGGATCCCGGCATGGCGCGACATTTTCACGCCCGTTCCCTCCGCTCTCGCCGCTCTGGGTCGTCTCGCTCCCGACGTCACGCCCGTGCTCATCTCGAACA
>JBGQDL010000159.1:0-9232 GCA_041495865.1 Thermoanaerobaculia bacterium
ATCCACGTCTCCGACATGTCGTGGGGCCGCCGCGTGAAGCACCCGTCCGAGGTCCTCAAGAAGGGCGACGAGGTGCAGGCCGTGCTCACGGCCATCGACGTCGAGAACCGGCGGATCAGTCTCTCGATCAAGGAATTCCGGCCCAACGAGTGGGAGGAGTTCTCGACGAAGCACCAGCCCGGCGACGTCGTGGACGGCACGGTCGCGAAAGTGGCCGAGTTCGGCGTCTTCGTGCGCCTGCCCGAGGGGCTCGAGGGCCTCATGCACGTTTCCGAGACGCCGCTTGCGCGCGGGGAGAAACCGGCCGCGCACTACACCGAAGGCAGCCCCGTGCGCGTGCGCATCCTCCGGATCGAGCCGCAGGAGCAGCGCATCGGGCTTTCGTCCCGCGACGTGGAGCAGCCCGCCCGCGACGCGGCGCACGCGGCGGAAGCGGACGCTCCGGCGGAGCCGGCCGCCGCGGCGGCGGACGCGGTCGAGACGCACGAGAAAGCGGTTCCGGCGGGCACGGATCCGCACGAGTAGCCGGAGAGCGGCGGTGAGAAGCGTCCGGGAGGAAAGCGCGTGAAACGCTCGACCGTTGCATGGGTAGTCGCCGCCCTCGCGTTCGCGTCTCTCGTGCTGCTCGTCTTCGCGGCGGCTCTCGTGCTGGCGCCGCGCGGCGGCGGGCCGCCCCTCGCCCTCGGGGGGCGCGTGGGTGTCGTGGACGTCGAGGGAATCATCCTGTCGGCGGACCGCTTCCGCGACATGCTGAAGAGATTCCACGATGCCTCGAACATCAAGGCCGTCGTCGTGCGCATCAACTCGCCGGGCGGAGGCGTGGCCGCCTCGCAGGAGCTCTTCAGCGAGATTCGCCGCTTCCGAAGGGAGACGGGTAAACCCGTCGTCGTCTCGATGGAGTCCGTCGCGGCCTCCGGTGGCTACTACGCCGCCGTGGCCTCCGACCACATCGTGGCGAATCCCGGCACGATCACCGGGTCGATCGGCGTGATCATGCAGTGGATGAACTACGCGGACCTTCTCGAGTGGGCGAAGCTCCGCACGGTCACGCTCAAGACCGGCGCGCTCAAGGACGCGGGCAACCCGACCCGCCCGCTCACGGACGAGGAGCGGAAGTACTTCGAGGACCTGATCCAGAAGCTCCGGGCGCAGTTCCAGGCCGCCGTGGCGGAGGGCCGCAAGGGCCGGCTCAAGCCGGAAGCCCTCGAGCGCATGTCGGACGGCCGCGTCGTGACGGGTGAAGAGGCCCTCGCCCTCGGACTCGTGGACGAGATCGGCGACTACCGCGACGCGGTCGACCGGGCCGCGCGGCTCGCGCACCTCGCCGTGCCCGCGGACACCTGGCACCCGCGCCCCGCGCGGCCGGGGCTCATCGACCTCTTGACGGGACCTTCGGACTCGACGTTGACGGGGCGCCTTCTCTCTGGCGCACCGGTGGGGGGCGGATGGAACGTCTTCTTTCTGTGGTAGGCCGCGCGGAGGGCACGACGACGAAGGCGGACCTCGTCGAGCAAGTCGCCCACGCCACCGACCTGACGAAAAAGCAGGCGGAGGTCATCGTCGACTCGGTCTTCGACGGCATCATCGCCTCGCTGAGGTCCGGCCAGAAAATCGAGCTCCGGGGGTTCGGCAGCTTCCGGCTGCGCCAGAGGGGAGCGCGGATCGCGCGCAATCCGAAGCGCAGCGGCGTGAAGGTCATGGTGCCGCCGAAACGGGTGCCGTACTTCAAGCCGGGCAAGAAGTTGAAGGAGCTCATCAACCAGGCGACTCCCGCCGCGTCCGCCGCACCCGGTGCGGCGGGAGACCAGGTTCCGGGAGCCGGCACGGTCTGATGGAGGCCCTGTTCACGCCGTGGCGGGCGGCGTACCTCGCGGGTGACGGGGAACCCGTCGTGGGGTGTCTCTTCTGCGCCCTGGCGAGCCGCTCGGACGAGAGCGCCCTCATCGTCCATCGGGGCGTTCTGGTGTTCGCCGCGCTGAACCGGTATCCGTACACGAACGGACATCTCATGCTGGCGCCCTTCGCGCATCGCCCTTCGCTTTCCGCGATGTCGGCGGCCGAACGGCACGAGCTCGCCGACCTCGCCGCGGCCGCCGAGGAGGTTCTGGCGGCCGCTTACCATCCCCACGGCTTCAACGAGGGCCTCAACATCGGCCGAAGCGCGGGGGCGGGCGTCGCCGACCACGCGCACCTCCACGTCGTCCCCCGCTGGGACGGGGACACGAACTTCCTGACCGTCCTCGGCGGCACGCGCACGATTCCCGAGGAGCTCGGGGCCACGCGGGAGAAGCTCGCCGCCGCGTTCGCCCGCCGTTCGTGAGGCGCACGGGCAGGGAGCTCGCCCTCCTCGCGCTCGCGTCGGCCGCCGTTCCCGGGCTCGGACACATCCTGCTCGGCCGCCGCGCCCGCGGGGCCGCGTTCCTCGTCCTCGTCCTCGCGACCGCGCTCGTCGGCCTTTCGCTCGAACCCTGGAACCTGTCCTCGGCCACGTGCGAATACGGGCGTACCTACGTTCTCGTCGCCGCGATCATGCAGGTCCTCCTCGTGCTCGACGTCCTCGAGCGGGCGTCCGGGAGGCGGGCGTGATCCTCTCCGACCACTTTCTGCTGCTCGTTCTCCTCGCGGCCTTCCTGGCCGCGTTCTTCGCCCTTCTCTGGAAGGACGACCCGAAAGACGGGCGCCGCTTCTTCCTGAAGGCCCTCCTCGGGCTCGTCGGGGGAGCCGTGGCCCTCGGTTTCCTGTTCGAGGCGGTGGCGCGGTGAAGCTTCTCGTCGTGGCGGGGGAGGTCTCCGGCGACCAGCACGCGAGCGCCCTCCTTGCCGCCCTCAAGGCGCGCGTTCCTTTCGTGGACGCCTTCGGCGTCGGAGGCGACGGCTGCCGCCGGGAAGGCATGCGCCTCCTCGCGCATCAGAAGGACCTCGCCGTCGTGGGCCTCGTCGAGGCGCTGGCGAAGCTGCGCTTCGCGCGGCGCCTCATCTCCTCGCTCGTCGCGGAGGCCGCGCGGCAGCGGGCCGACGCCGCGGTTCTCATCGACTCTCCCGACTTCAACCTCCCGCTTTCGCGGAGGCTCGCCCAGGCGGGCGTTCCCGTCGTCTTCTACGTCTCGCCGCAGGTATGGGCCTGGCGAAGCTCGCGCGCGAAGACGATCGCCGCCATCGGGCGCGCGGTCCTCGTCCTCTTCCGCTTCGAAAAACGCTGGTGGGACTCGCGCGGGCTCGGGCAGAACGTCACGTGGGTGGGTCACCCTCTCGTGGACCAGGCCGCTTTAGAGCTCGCGAGACCCGCCGCGCGACCGCCGGAGGGCGTGCGCCGCGTCGTCCTGATGCCGGGATCGCGCGCGGGGGAGATCCGCCGCAACCTGCCCGCTCTCCGCGACGCCGTTTCCCTCCTCCGAAAGGGCCGTTCCGATCTCGAGATCGTCCTCGTGCAGGCCGACTCGATTCCGACGGACCTCCTGCGCGAGGTGGCCGGAGAGGATCTCGACTCGTGGCGCGTGGCGACGGGCCCGCACCTCGCGCTCCTGGCGGCGTCGGACGTCGTCCTCGTCGCGTCCGGAACCGCGACCGTGGAGGGACTTCTGGCGAACGTCCCGATGGTCGTCGTCTACCGCGTCCATCCGCTGACGTTCTGGCTCGCGCGCCGGCTCGTGAAGGTCCCCTGGGTGGCCATGGCGAACCTCGTGAGCGACGACGGCTCCGGGGCCGGCACGGTGCCGGAGCTCCTTCAAGGTGACGCCACGCCGGAACGCATCGCGGCCGAGGCGACCGCGTACCTGGATGACCCGGCACGCGCCGCGCGGACGCGGGCGCGCCTCGCCCGCGGCCTCGAGGAGCTGGGACCGCCCGGCGCGCCGGGCCGCACGGCGGAGGCGGTTCTCGCGGCGCTCCGGCCGGCCGTTCCGGGGAACGCCGCGTGAGCGACCTCCGGCGGCTGCTCGCCCTCTTCCGCCCGCACCGGTCCGCGGCGCTCGGCGCCGTTCTCGCGATGCTCGGCGTCGCCGTCTTCACGGGACTCCTGACGTACCTCTTCGGCCCGCTTTTCGATCAGGTCCTCACGCCTGAAGCGAGGAGCGCCGTGATCGCGCAGGCCGGCAACGCGCCCGGCCTCGGGTCCGTCGTCGGCGAGAAGTCCGTCGTGAGGCGGACGGCGGTCGCGAAGGCGCTCGACGCGGGCCTCGCGTCCCTCGAGGCGGCGCTCGGCGTCACGCCGCGATCGCGCGATTTCGTCCTGCCGCTCCTCCTCTTCGCGGCATTCCTCCTGAAGAACCTCTGCGCCTTCGTCGCCGAGTACCGGTTCAACGCGGTCGGGCTCGCCTTCGTGAGGGACTTCCGGAAGACCCTCTACGAGAAGATCCTCGGCCAGTCCGGCGCGTTCTTTGCGCGGAACCCCTCCGGCGACCTCATCGCGCGGGTCACGGGCGACGTCGACCGCATCCAGAGCCTCTTCGGGACGGATCTCGCGGACCTCGTCCAGTCCCTCGCGACGCTCGCCGTCCTCCTCGTCGTCGTCGTCTCGCTCTCGCCGCAGCTCACGCTCGTCGCGCTCCTCATCACGCCCGCGATCGTCGTGCCCGTCGTCCTCATCGCGAGGCGCCTTCGCGCCCTCTCGCGGGCGACGCGCGAGCGCATGGGGGACCTCACGGGCGTCCTGTCGGAGACGATCCGGGGCGCCCGCGTCGTCCAGGCGTACGGGGCCGAGGCGTGGGAGAGCGAGCGCTTCTCGGCGGTGAACGAGCGCACGTTTCGTCTCGCGCGCAAGGGCGCGCGCGTCATGGCGTTCTCGTCGCCCCTCGTCGAGACGGCCTCCGTCCTCGCGTTCCTCCTCCTCCTCGGCTATGCGACGACGCGCATCACGGCCGGCAAGATGACGCTCGGCACGTTCATCTCATACGGCGTGGGGCTCGCGATGATGTACCAGCCCTTCAAGCGCGCGACGCGCACGAACCTCGCGCTTCAGCACGCCCTTGCGTCGGCACGCCGCCTCTTCGAGGTGCTCGACGCCCCGAACGACGTCGCCGATCGGTCTCATGCCAGACCGGTCGCGGGCTTCGCCCGCGAGATCCTCTTCGAGGGCGTCTCCTTCGCGTACGGCGACGGCGAGAGAGTCCTCGAGGGCGTGGACCTCGCGCTGCGCCGCGGCTCGGTCACCGCGCTCGTGGGCCCCTCCGGCGCAGGAAAATCCACGCTCGCCGCGCTTCTCCCGCGCTTCATGGACCCGACGGCCGGCCGCGTCACCCTCGATGGAATCGACGTTCGCGACGTGACGCTCGCCTCGCTCCGCGCCCGCATCGGCCTCGTCACCCAGGACGTCGTCCTCTTCGACGACACCGTGCGGCGCAACGTCGCCTACGGCCGTCCCGAGGCGAGAGAGACGGACGTCCGCGACGCCCTCGCCGCCGCGAACGCCCTCGCCTTCGTCGACGCCCTTCCCGACGGTCTCGACACGCGGGTGGGGGAAGGCGGCGCGCGCCTCTCGGGCGGCCAGCGCCAGCGGCTCGCGATCGCGCGCGCGCTCCTCAAGGACCCGCCGATCCTCGTCCTCGACGAGGCCACGTCGGCGCTCGACGCCGAGAGCGAGCAGGCCGTGCAGGGGGCCCTCGAGCGCCTGATGGCCGGGCGCACGGTCCTCGTCATCGCGCATCGGCTTTCCACCGTGCGCCGCGCGGACCAGCTCGCCGTCCTCGACGCGGGCCGTGTCGTGGAGCGCGGGCGGCACGCGGACCTCCTGGCGGCCGGAGGGTTGTATCGTCGCCTGCACGACCTTCAGGCTTTCGAGGCGCCGCGCGACGCGGCGAGGGCGGAGAGCACCGGATGAAGTCCATGACCGGATTCGGGCGCGCGGCGGCCACTCTTCCCGACGGAACGGAAGCGTCTGTCGTGGTGCGGGGCGTGAATCACCGTTTTCTCGACGTGGCGGTGAAGCTGCGCGACGAACACGCCGCGTCGGAACCGGCGATCCGCAAGGCCGTCTCCGCGGTCGCGTCGCGCGGGCACGTCGACATCCTCGTCCGCACGACGCGCCCGGCGGGCCGGACGGCCTCTCTCGACATCGAGGCGGCGGCGCGATACGCGACGCTCTGGAAAGAAGATTCTTCGAAAAGGGGTTTGCCGACAGATCTCTCCGCGAGAGACCTCCTCTCATTGCCCGGCGTCATCCGCGCGGACGAGGCCGCGGCCGATGCGGATCCCTCGTTCGAGGCAACTCTCCTCGATCTCGTCGATAAGGCGCTGCGAGACTTCGACGAGACCCGGGCTCGGGAAGGTGCCGCTCTTTCTCTTACCTTCGAAGAAATTCTTCGAAGAATCGAAAAAGGTGTTGCGCTTCTCGACGCGGCACGGGCGGGGATCTCAGAGCGTATCGCTCTGGCGCTTCGCGAGCGCATCGCGAAGCTGGCCGCGGGCGTGGCGCTCGACGAGGCCCGGCTCGCGCAGGAAGTCGCCCTCCTCGCCGACCGCGCTGACGTCACGGAGGAGATCGACCGCCTGAAGACGCACCTCGTGGAGGTGCGGCGCCTTCTCGCGGCGGCGGGGCCGGTTGGCCGCCGCCTCGACCATCTCGCGCAGGAGATCCACCGCGAGGTGAACACGTCCGGCTCGAAGGTCCGGGAGACGGGCGCCACGCGTCTCGTCCTCGACCTGAAAGCCGATCTCGAGGCCTTCAGGGAACAGGTCCAGAACGTCGAATGAAAGGCGCGCGATGAGCCGGGGCGACCTCTTCATCGTCTCCTCGCCCTCGGGGGCAGGCAAGACGACCCTCATCCACCGGATCCTCGAGGATCCGCGGATCGGCGCCACGCTCCACTTCTCCGTCTCCCACACGACGCGCCCGCCCCGGGCGGGTGAGCGCGACGGCGTCGAATACCACTTCGTGGACGAGGCGGCGTTCCGCGCGATCGAGACCCGGGGCGGATTTCTCGAATGGGCGGTCGTGCACGGCAACCTCTACGGCACCTCCCGGGCAGAGGTCGAGCCGCGCCTCGAAAGGGGCCTCGACGTGCTCCTCGACATCGACGTGCAGGGGGCGCGCCAAGTGCGTTCGCACGTGCCCGATGCCGTCAAGGTGATCGTCTTCCCGCCCTCGCGCGAGGTCCTCGAGCAGCGCCTGAGGGCGCGGGCCTCGGACGCCCCTGACGTCGTTCTCCTTCGCCTTGCCGCGGCCCGCAAGGAGATGGAAGAGTGGGGCGAGTTCGACTATGCGATAATCAACGAGGATCTGGAGGCCGCGGTGGACGAGCTTCGCTCGATCCTCGTGGCGCGGCGGGCGGGAAAAAGCCGCCGGCGCGAGCGCCTCGAAGCGATCCTCAGGAGCTTCGCGCCCTGAATCTCACGGAGGACAATCTCTTCATGACTCAGCTTCCGCCGAACGTCGAGTCGAAGTTCCGCCTCGTCCACATCGCCTCCCGGCGAGCCGAACAGCTCGTCCAGGGCGCGCGCCCGAAGATCGAGAGCAAGCACGCGAAGCTCACGCGTATCGCGCTCGAAGAGGTCAACGCCGACCTCGTGCACTGGCAGCTCGCGTCGCCCGAGCCGGCCCTCGAAGACGTCCCGACCGTCGACCCGCTCCCCACCGAGTGATCCTCGGGTGACCCCCGCGCGGCCCGGCCCCGGCTCCGACGCGCTCCGGGAAACCCTCGCCTACTACCGCGACCTCGGGGTGGCCGAGCTATACCTGACCCCATCTCCCGGTCTTGTAGCGTTCGAAGAGCACGAAGAGAAGAAAGAGATTTCTTTGAAAGTGAATAGGGCAGGGGGCAACGCCGCAGCAGGAGACGGAGCGGCGGCGCAGGCGGATTCGTCGTTATTCACCTTCGAAGAAAAAGCGCCGTACCCCGCTGCTCCGCAGGCCGCTCGAAGCGCGCTGGCCCTGGACCTGCAGTCTTTAGCAAAAGAAGTCTCTTCTTGCGTCACCTGCCGACTGTGCAAGACCCGCAAGCAAACAGTGTTTTCCGACGGCTCGCCGGACGCCCGGATCATGTTCATCGGGGAGGCGCCCGGCGCCGACGAGGACGCGCGGGGCGTGCCGTTCGTAGGCCGCGCGGGGCAGCTGCTCACGAGGATGATCGAGGACGGCATGGGCCTGCCGCGTTCGTCCGTCTACATCGCCAACGTGCTGAAGTGCCGTCCACCCGAAAACCGGAATCCGGAGCCCGACGAGATCGCCGCCTGCCGCGGCTATCTCGAGAGGCAGATCGACCTCGTGAAGCCCGAGGTGCTCGTCGCGCTGGGCAAGTTCGCCGCGCAGTTTCTCCTCGAGACCGAGGAAGGCATCATGCGCCTTCGCGGAAGGTGGGGAAGCTACCGGGGCATTCCGGTGATGCCCACGTTTCACCCCTCGTTCCTCCTTCGGCAGCCGGCCCAGAAGAAGGAGGCGTGGGAGGATCTTCTCGCCGTGCTCGCGAGGCTCGGCATCGAGGCTCCCGCGCGCAGGGGGAAGACGCCGTGACCCTTCGCGTTCGCCGCGTCTTCCTCGTCTCGGCCGCGGCCGCCGCGATCGCCGCGGCGGCTCTCCTCCTGACGAAGCCGGTCCGCAAGCCGGCTCGCGCCGCGGTTCCCGCGCCTCTCGCCGATGCCCGCGGCCTCGACGCGTCCGGCCGCACGAAGGCCGAGCGGCTCGCGGTCGAAGAGGCTCTCGAGGCCTTCCGGAAGGAGGGGCTCGTTCTGCGGGCGGCCGAGGACGGCGACGCCGCGGAATCCGACGAGCGCCGGGACCTCGAGGACGTCTACGGGGACTACCATCCGTTTTTCGTCCGCGGGGATCTCGACGGGGACGGAAAGCTGGATTTCGCGCAGGCCTTCGTCGAGAAGGGAACCGGCGGCCCCTGGTTCCACGTCGCCGTCTTCTTCGGCACCGGGGACGGCGCATTCCGGAAACCGCTCTGGGTCGAGCGCGCGATCTCGCTGGCCGCCGGCGACGTCACCATCGAGCGCTCGCTCGTCATCGTGACGCCGGACCTCGGACTCGATCCCTCGCGACGCTGGCGCTGGGAGCCCGGCGAGAAGCGCTTCGTCGACGCGGACGAGGTCCCGCGCCGGAGCGACCCGGCCGACGAGGACGCGCCCGACGAACCGCCGGATCAGAAGCCGAGGGCGCGCGTCTGACGCGCGTCGCGCTTCTCCTTCCCAACCGCTTTCCCGGGCTGCCGACCTACCGGGTGCCCGAGGACGTCGGTCCCCTGGTTCCGGGCGCGCGCGTCGCCGCGCCGTTCGGAAGCGCGCTCGTGACGGGTCTCGTG
>JBGQDL010000160.1:0-9221 GCA_041495865.1 Thermoanaerobaculia bacterium
CCGAGGGCCGCGAGGTAGGCCTTGTGGAGGACGTAAGGGTGCGCGTCGAGCGGCAGGGTCGGAAGGCCCTCTCGCGGCGCCTTGAGCGCGGGCAGGACCCGGTCCACGAACCCGCGGTAGTCCGCGCGCCGGCCCGCCGCCGAAGAGGCTCCGCGCTCGTCCAGCGCGGCACGCAGGGCCAGCATCCGCCGGATCTCGGCCGCGAGGAGACCGAGCAGCGGAAAGAAGGCGGCGTCGCCGCGCGGGCCCTTCCTTCCGGCGGGCTCGCTCTCGTTTCCCCCGCGGGGCCGGAACGCCGTGAACGCCGTTCCGGAAAGCAGCTTTGCAAGCAGGCGCAACGCCTGCGGCAGGTCGCGCGCGGCGACGGCCTCGACGAGGTCCGACCCGTATTCCTTGCTTTCGTCGGCGATCTGCCGCGCGGCCTCCTCGGCCGTCACGCGGGGCCCCGCCGCGGCGTCGACGAGGCGGTCGAGATCCGACAGGAACGCGCGCGCGGCAAGCCGGCCCCGGCCCGAAAGCAGATCGAAGACCTCGGGCTCCACGAGCACACCGCGGTCGATCGCCCGCTCGAGGCCGAGCGCCGTGAGGCGCTCGCGGCGCGCGGCCTCGTCCGGCACGGACAAATCCGCGGCGCGGGAGGCGCGCTTCAGACCCTGCGTCGCGCGGTGCTGCGCGTCGGGCGACACGGCATGCACGAGCAGCACGTTGTCGCACGGGCCCGCGCGCCGGGCGAAATCAAGAAGCGTCTCGAGCGCCGTCTCGGCCCCTTCCCCGGACGCCGGTGCGCGCGCGAGGAGCGCGGCGAGCGCGCCGGCGCGGTCCGCGCGCTTCACGCGCCCGGCGATCCGGCGCGCCGCGTCCTCGGGAGCGTCGCCCACGGCGACACCGGCCGCTCCGGCCAGCGCGTGCGCCTTGCGCCCGAGGCGCGCCAGAACGCGTTCGTCGTCGCCCGCCTCCTCCGCCTCGTCGAGAAGCGCGTCGACCTCTTCCGCCGTGAGGCCTTTGCCGTGGAACAGCTCGGTGGCTTCCAGGACGACGAGCCGGTTCGTGGCGAAGAGCGCGACGGTCGCCGCGTCGGCCACGGCTTCCCTCACGCCTTCACCCATCGCCTCGTACGCCGTGACTTCGCCCTCGCGGAAGGCCTCGCGGAACGCCGCCGCCACGCGCCGCGCACCCTCTGCCACGATCCAGTCGTCGTCTCCGGACAGAAAGAGAAGCGGGTGAAGAGGCGTCGTCTTCGCCGCCGCGAGGAGCGGCGCGAGCGGCGCAAAGGGGTCGAGGCGCTTCACGCCCCGATACTAGACGGGGAGAGGGGGGCGCCTACAACAACCCTTTGTCCTGCAGCTCCTGGCAGTCCAGGCAATGGCGGGCCCAGGGGACCGCCTCGATGCGCTTCTCCTGGACGGCCTGCGAGCAGTGGACGCAGGTTCCGTAGGTCCCCGTTTCGAGACGAGAGAGCGCCTCTTCGATGAGGATGAGGATCTTGCGGTCGCTTTCGGACAGCGAGTACGCGAACTCTTTCGTGTAGGCGGACGTCGCGCGATCGGCCATGTCCTGCGCCGATTCGTCGACCGTCTCCTCGGAAACCTCGCGGTTCTTCGCGAGGTCATGGAGCAACTCGTCGCGCTTGGCGACGAGGCGCTTCCTCGCCTTTTCACCGGCTTCCTTCTTCAGGGGCTTGGCGGGAACCGCCGCGGACTTGAGTGCCATACTGGTCGTCTCCCTCGGGATCACTTGGCATACGCGACGCCGGAGAGCGCCGCGATCGCCCGGTATACCTGCTCCGCGAGGACCATCCGAGCCAGTTGATGGGGCAGGGTCATCCGGGAAAGCGAGAGGATATCACGCGCCCGCGGGCGCAAGACAGGGTCGAGGCCGAAGGCGCCGCCCACGGCAAAGGCCACCGCCGAGGGCGACGCATCGAGCCAGGAGCGGAGGTCACGCGTGAATTCCTCGCTCGTGCGCTCCCTCCCCCGCTCGTCGGCAAGCACGAGGAGGTCGCGTGGGGCGAGCGCCGCCAGGAGGCGTTCCCCTTCCTTCGCGCGCACGCGTCCGGCGTCAGGCTTCTCGCCGGGCTTCTCTTCCCTGACGACCGTGACGTCGCACGGGGCGAAGCGTCCGATCCGCGTCACGTACCTTTCGACGCCCCGGGCGTACTCATTCTCGTCGCTCTTGCCGACGAAGAGGAAGCGGATCCTCATCGGTCTCCCCGGCGCGCGTAAAGGGTCTTGCGGGCGACGCCGAGGCGGCGCGCCGCTTCGGCCACGTTCCCGCCCGCCTCGTCCAGAACGAGGGTGATGTAGGCATCGGAAAGCTGGCGGAGCGTCCACGAGGCGTGCGACGCGGCGTGAAGGAGCGCCTCGGGATCCGACGGGCCCGCGAGCTTCAAATGCCTCTCGTCGATCGCGGGAACCCCCGCCGCGGCCGCTTCGTTCGCCGCCCGACGGACCACGTTCTCGAGCTCGCGGAAATTGCCCCGCCAGGCATGTCCGAGAAGCAGGCGGCGCGCGGCCGCCGTGAACGCAGCAGGGCCTCCGCTGGCCTTCGCGAGGCCGCGCGCCGCCGGAAGAAGGTCCTCGCGGCGCTCGGCGAGGGTCGGAAGGCTCACCGTCACGACCGCGAGCCGGTAGAAGAGATCTTCCCGAAACGTCCCGGCGCGCGCACGGCGCGGCAGATCCGGTCCGGCCGAGGCCACGAGCCGCGCCTTGAGCGGCAGGAGGCGCGTGCCTCCCACGCGCCTCACGAGGCGCTCCTCGACGACGCGGAGGAGCTTTCCCTGGGCCCGAAGCGAGAGCGCATCGACCCGGTCGAGGTAGAGAGTGCCCTCACCCGCTCCCTCGAGAAGGCCCTGCTTGCCCGCGACGGCGCCCGTGAACGCCCCGCGCTCGTAGCCGAAGAGCTCGCTCTCGAACAGGTCGTCGGCCACGGCCGCGAGGTCCACGCGCACGAACGGCGCCCGCGCGCGGGCCGAGCGCTCGTGGAGGAGGCGCGCGAGCCGGTCCTTGCCCGTGCCGGGCGCTCCCAGGAGAAGCACCGTGTTGGCCGAATCCGCGGCGCGCGCGAGCTGCCGGAGCTGCTCCCTGAGGCCGCGGTGGCGCGTCGCGAAGAGGGCGGAGGACGCGGTGCGTCCCGCCACGCCGCCCCTAGCGGAACGCCGCCGTGGCGTCCGGAGCGTCCCCCCAAAGCCTCTCGAGCCCGTAGAAGCGGCGCGCCTCGTCGTGGAAGACGTGGAACACGACGTCGCCGTAGTCGAGGAGGATCCAGGTCGCCGCCTGGTAGCCCTCGATGGACAGCGGCCGCCGGCCTTCGGCCTTGAGAGCCATCTCGACGGCGTCGGCGAGGGCCTGCGCCTGCCGGTCGCTCCCCGCCGTGGCGAGGACGAAGTAGTCGGAAATCGTCGTCAGGCCCTGGAGGTTCAGGACGACGAGCTTCTCGGCCTTCTTGTCGAGCAGGGCGGCGACGCCTCTTTTGAGCTGCGCCGTGAGGCGCTCGTCGATCGTCGGGTCGGCCGTGGCGCGGGGCCTCTCGGGCGCGGCCGAGGCCCGTGCTCCGGCGCGCTGCAGGGTCGCCTCGATGAGGTCGTCGATCGGCCCGACCCGGGGGACCGGATGCCTCACGGGAGGCGGTACAGCGCGTGCCTTCGGAGATACGCCGCGACGCTGGCCGGGAGACTTCCGCTCAGGTCCTCGCCCGCGGGGATGGCGCGCCTTAACCACGTGGACGAAATTGTAACCGGTGCGTTGCCGGCGAAGAAGATGGTCTCTCCGAACCGGCTGGAGATCGCCTCGGGCAGCTCGCACGCGAGCGCACCCCTCGGAAACCCTTCCCGGTCCACGACGGCGACGTGGAACTCTCCGAGAAGCTCCTGCCACGAGCGCCACGTCGTGATCCGGGTGAGGGAGTCGGACCCGAGGACGAGCAGGAATTCCGCGTCCGCGCGCGCCGCGCGCAGGTGCCGAAGCGTCTCGATCGTGTACGTCGTGCCGCCCCGCGCGACCTCGAAATCGCTCAGGCGAAAGGCCGGATACGCCTCGAGCGCCAGAGCGAGCATCGCGAAGCGGTGGTGAGAGGGAGCGGACGGGCCGGACGGTTTGTGCGGCGGCTGGAACGCCGGCACGAAGAGGATCTCGTCGAGCGCGAGGTTCTGCCGCGCCTCCTCGACGGGGACGAGGTGCCCGAAGTGCACCGGATCGAACGAGCCGCCGTAGACGCCGATGCGCATGGGTCAGGGGACGGCGTAAGGCGTGAGCGACGGGACCGCCGCCCGTGCCGCGAGCGCATCGAGCCGCGTGCCGAGGTGCTGGACGAGCGCGTCGAGGCCGCGGCGCGCGGCGGCCGAGATCGCGAAAAACGCGAGGTGGCGGCGCGAAGCCGCCGCCGCGACGGCCGCGACCTGCTCGGGGCGCGCCGCGTCTTCCTTCGCGGCCACGAGGACGCGCTCGCGCGCCGCGAGCTGCGGCTGGAAGGACGCGAGCTCGTGCTCGATCGTGGCGATCATCTTCTCGGCGTCGGCGTCGGGGTCCGCGGCGTCGAGCGACGCGGCGTCCACGAGGTGGACGAGGAGGCGCGACCTTTCGACGTGCTTGAGAAACCGGATTCCCAGGCCGTGCCCCTCGTGCGCGCCCTCGATGAGTCCGGGGACGTCGGCGGCGACGAACGTGCGGAAGCGCTCCCAGGAGACGACCCCGAGGTTCGGAACGAGCGTCGTGAAGGGGTAGTCGGCGATTTTCGGGCGGGCGGCGGAGATGGCCGAGATGAGGGTCGACTTGCCGGCGTTCGGCAGGCCCACGAGGGCCACGTCCGCGAGGAGCTTCAGCTCGAGCGCGAGGTCTTTCTGGTCGCCCTCGAGCCCGGGCTCCGCGCGCCGCGGCGCGCGGTTCGTGGAGGTCGCAAATCGCGCGTTTCCCTTCCCGCCCTTTCCACCCGCGGCCACGAGAAGCGTCTCCCCCTCCTCGACGAGGTCGCCGAGGATCTCGCCGCTCTCGCGATCCTTCACGACGGTTCCGACGGGGACGGAGACCTCGAGCGCGGCCCCGTTCTTCCCGTGGCGGTTGTTCCCCTTGCCGTGGCCGCCGCGGCCCGCCGCGAAGCGCTTCGTGAAGCGGAAGGGGTACAGCGTGTTGAGGCCGCGGTCGGCGACGAACGTCACGCTGCCGCCGTCCCCGCCGTCCCCGCCCGAGGGCCCGCCCCGGGGGACGTACTTCTCGCGCCGGAAGGCGACACATCCGTTCCCGCCATCGCCGCCGGCGACGTGGATGGCGGCTTCGTCGATGAACATGCTTAGGAGGATTTTCGAAGGCGCTCACGCGCCTGGAGATCTCTTACTCTCCCGAGGCAGCCGCCGGCGTGACCGATACGAAGCGGCCGAGACGGCCCTTGTCGTGGAAGTTCACGGTCCCGTCCACCTTCGCGAAAAGCGAGTCGTCCTTGGCGCGGCCGACATTCGCGCCCGGCTTCAGCGGGGTGCCGCGCTGCCGGACGAGGATCGAGCCGCCCGATACGAGCTGGCCCGCGAAACGCTTCACTCCGAGGCGCTGGCTGTTGCTGTCGCGCCCGTTGCGGGACGAACCCTGACCTTTTTTGTGTGCCATGAGTGATACCCCTCGAAGCTCTTTCCCGGGTCCGGCTTATCCGACGATGGATGCGATGCGGATCTCGACGAGATCCTGGCGATGTCCGTGGGTGCGCTGGAAGCCCTTCCGGCGCTTCTTCTTGTAGACGAGGAGCTTCGGCCCGCGCGTCTCGCGCACGACGACGCCCGTCACCACCGCGCCAGGGACGAGGGGGAAACCGAGCTCGAGCCCGCCGTCCTTGCCAATGGCGAGGACTTCCGTCAGCGACACCTCCGCGCCCTTCTCCAGGGTCTCTTTCCCGAGGCGCTCGATGCGCACGACATCGCCCTCGGCGACGCGCACCTGCTTGCCCCCTGTCCGGATCACTGCATACATGGCTTACCTCGATTTCCCGAGCAAAACGGCCGACAAAGCTACCAGACCGCCGTCTGCCTGTCAAAGCGGGGCGTCAGTCTTCGCTGACGTCATCCGGCAGCTCGTTCGTGTCCGCCGGCCCCCTCTTCGGGAAAAACAGCGCGAGCGCGTCACCGAGCTTGTCCACGGCCGCGACGATACCCTCCGTGAACTTCGCCTCGGCGAAGCGGGCCTGCGCCAGGTCCCGTGCCTCGGACCAGAAGCCGTCTCCCACCTTCTCGTGAATCCCCGAGCCCCCGATCACCGCGAAGGCGCGCGAATCCGGCGCGAGGAACAGGAGGCACCCGGTGCCGTGGACCGTCTTCTCCATGCCGACCCGGTCGAACGTGGCTTTCGCCGCCCCGAGCGCGTCGGTGACGGGCCCGTGATGGAGATGCACGCGGATCTCGCCGAAGCTCTTCGCCTCGGCCCGCTTGATCGCCTCGACGATCGCGGGGCGATCGAGGCCGTCGAAGAACGCGGCCGTTTTCCTGCTCCTGGCCATGTCGTCACCAGCTCCCGCTCGCGCCGCCGCCGCCGAAGGAGCCGCCACCGCCCGAGAACCCGCCACCGCCTCCCCCGCCGCCGCCGAAGCCGCCGAATCCGCCGAAGCCGCCGCCCGAGCCCCAGCCTCCGCGGCCGATGTAGGAGTACCCGCCACGGCGCTTTCCGAAGATCGTCGGGAGGATCCCGAAGAAGAAGAGAAGGAGGATCGCGAGAAGGAGCGGCACGGGCAGGCCCGAGCCGCCGCGCCCGCCGCGCGTCCGCCCGGTGCCCCTGTACTCGCCGCGCGTGGCGGCAATCGCGGCGGCGGCTCCGGCGGAGATCCCGCCGCTGTAGTCCCCCGCCCGGAAGCGCGGGAGGACCTGCTCGTCGAGCACGCGCCGGGCGAGCGCGTCGGGCATCGCGCCCTCGAGCCCGTAGCCCACTTCGAGCCGCGCCTTTCGAGACCCGGGAAAGACGAACAGGATCATCCCGTTCTTCCTCTGCGCTTGACCCGCACGCCAGGCTTGAGCGCAAGCCACGGCGTATTCCTCGAGCGTCGTTCCATCCGGGACCGTGCTCTCGGTGTAGACGAGGAACTGATTCGACGTCTCCTTCTCGAAGTCGAGGAGACGACTCTCGAGCCGGGCGGCCACGTCGGGCGCGATCACGCCGGCCTTGTCCGTCACGAACCGCGTGGGGGCCGGCGGGACGGCAGGGCCGGCGGCGAACGCGGCGCTGGAGAGAAAGAGGGAAACGAAGAGGAAGAGCGTCAGAATTTCACGGCCGGCGGTTTGTCCGAGCCCTCGACCGCCTTGAAGTACGGGCGGTCCTTGAAGCCGGCGAAGTTGGCGACGATGACCGTCGGGAACGAACGGCGCAGGGTGTTGTAGGCCTGGGTCACGTCGTTGAAGCGGCCGCGCTCGACCGAGATGCGATTCTCGGTCCCCTCGAGCTGCGTCTGCAGGTCCCGGTAATTCTGGTTGGCCTTCAGCTCGGGGTACTTCTCGACGGTGACGAGCAGCCGTGAGAGCGCGCCGCCGAGCTGGTCCTGCGCCTTCTGGAACTTCTCGAAGGCCGCCGGGTCCTTGATGGAATTGGCGTCGAGCTTGACCTGCGAGGCCGAGGCGCGCGCCTGAATGACCTGAGTGAGTGTGTCCTTTTCGAAGCTCGCCGCGCCTTTGACGGTCTCGACGAGGTTCGGGATGAGGTCGGCACGCCGCTGATAGACGTTCTCGACCTGGGCCCAGCCCGCGCTGACGCCCTGATCCGCGGCGTTCAGCCTGTTGTAGGCGCCCGCCGCCATGCCGCCGACGACGAGAACGCCGACCAGGACGAGGACGATGCAGCCGAGAGCTACGCTTTTACCCATAGGGAAGTCGGTCCTCCAAGAACGCTACATCCTATCAGGAACCGGCCATGCGCTCGTACGCTGAAGCACAAACCCTTGTCACACAAGCTTTTCCAGCAGGCGCGGAGGGAGCGAGAACTTCAGTTCCGCCGGCCTGAGCGAAGGGTCCGAGTGCGCCTCGAACGCCGCCAGGGCGCCCTTCTTCATCGGGACCTCGAGGTCGGAACGGCCCGAAAGGAGCAGCCCGAACAGCCGGCCGAAGTGCGGCTGGTGCCCGACGAGGAGAGCGCTCATGGGGGCGAGCCTGGCAAGCTCGTGCAGGACTTCGATGGGGTCGGCATGGGGCGTGAGGCTCTTCGTTTCGGTGAACGGCCGTTCGAATCCGCACGCCGCCGCGACGGGCTCGGCCGTCTGCCGGGAGCGCACGAAGGGAGAGACGAGCACGGCGTCGTAGCCGGGGTCGAGCTTCGCGATGGCCCTCGCGACCGCCCGCATGCGCTTCCTCCCCTCTTCGGTCAGCCGGCGATCCGCGTCCCGCCCGGTGGGCGAGACGTCCTCAGCTTCGGCGTGCCGGAGGAGATGGATGACCACGGGCGGATTCTATTCGCGCTCGGGAGAATCCTAGTCCAGGAGGTCGCCTGCGATCTCGGCGCGCGTCTCGGGCGACAGCACCGCGCTGGTCCGGAAGCCCGGGTGGTCGACATGCAGGATCACGGGCGCCGGCCCCGCGGCGAGCGCGTCGCGGTCTCGCGAATCCGTCCCGACGGGGAAGCGCAGGTACTGGACGGCCGCGATCCGGTCCTCGCGCCCCTGCCCCTCGAGGAAGCGCGCGAACACCTTGCGGCCGTTCAGCTCGAGCCAGAAGTGGCGGCCGGAGGAAAGGCCGATGAGCCGGTCGAGCTGGGGCTGGACCTGGGCCTCCTCGGTGATCTCGACGAGCAGCGTGCCCGACAGCTCGCCGGCGTCGGGGAGCAGCTCGTTGTAGACGTCGATCTCCTTCTGGACGGCCTCCGGCTTGGCCAGGCGTTCGGCCCGACACATCTCCTGGACCTGGTGGAGGACGGTGAGGCGGCTCTCGAAGAGGAGCGACATCTTGTCTCCGAGGAGAACGCGCCGCCTCGCCTTGACGGCGATGACGTCCTTCCGCCAGGCGTCGCGAATCAGCTCGTATTCCTGCAGGTTCTTGACGTCCGAAAGAACGAGCTTCCTCATGCGAGGCCGTACGCGTCCCGAAGCACCTCGATCGGGTGCTTCACCTCGACGCTCATGCCCTGGTGGATCTGGACGCCCGCGAGGGCGCAGTCGGACGCGATCACCTCCGCGTGCGCCGCGGCGAGGCCGTCGAAGAGCTTCTTCCCGACCTTCATCGATTCGCCGAAATACTCCCTTTTCATCGCCCATGTACCGTCGTGGCCCGAGCA
>JBGQDL010000161.1:0-8992 GCA_041495865.1 Thermoanaerobaculia bacterium
CATCGGCCCGACGGTTCGCCGCGCCCGGCGGATTGCCACCGTGTCGGAGGCGACGCGCCGCGACCTCCTCGCCGCGTTCCCCGATGCGGCCGACAAGACCGTCGTCGTGCACAACGGGGTCGACCTCGAATCGCCCGCCACGGGCGGTGAGGCGCCGCACGGGGGACGGCCGTACGTGCTCTACGTGGGCACGCTCGAGCCGCGCAAGAACGTCCTCCGCCTGGTCGCGGCGATGGAGTCGATCTGGGACCGCCGGCCGGACTTTCCCGATCTCGTCCTCGCGGGTGGCGAGGGCTGGGGAATGGGAGGCTTCGCGGAAGGCGTCGCGCGCTCGCGTCACGCGGCGCGCCTCACGCTCGCGGGTTATCTCGGCCCTCTCGAGCGAGCGCGCTGGCTGAAGGAGGCGCGTGTCTTCGCGTACCCGAGCCTCTACGAGGGGTTCGGCCTTCCGCCGCTCGAGGCAATGGCGCAGGGCACGCCGGTCGTGGGCTCGTCGGCGGCGTCGCTGCCGGAGGTCATGGGCGACGCCGGCCTCTTGCCCGACCCCGCGAGCGTTCCTTCCATCGCGGCGGCGCTCGCGAGGGCGCACGACGACGCGGACTTCCGCCGCCACGCGGCCACGGAGGGCCCCCGCCGCGCGCGGAGCTTCACGTGGGCTGCCGCGGCCGCAAAGATGCGCGCCCTTTTCGAAGAGGCGCTCGGGTGATGGAGCGAAGGAAGCGGGTCCTCCTCGACGCCCGCAAGGCGCGCGACTTCGGAATCGGGTCCTACATCCGCGGCCTCCTCGGCGGCCTCGCGGGCCTGGACCGCTTCGAGCTCCACGCGCTCGTTCTTCCCGGCGAGGAGGCGCTCCTTCCCCGCGGCGTCAGGGCACGCGTCTGCGCGGCCGCGCACTATTCCCTCGAGGAGCTCGTGGCCGTCCGACGGGCGATCTCCGCGGACGACCCGGATCTCTTCCATGCCCCGCACTACGTCGTGCCGCTCTTCCCGCCGCGCGCGACCGTCGTCACGGTCCACGACCTCATGCATCTCACCCGGCCCGAGCACGCGACCTTCTCGAAACGGGCGTATGCGCGGTGGATGATCGGGCGGGCCCTGCGGCTTTCCGCTCGCGTCATCGCTGTGTCTCAGACGACGAAGAAAGAGATTCTTGCTTTCGGACCCGAGCTCGGTGGCAAGGTCGTCGTGATTCCAAACGGAGTCAGAGAGGATTTCTTAGAAAGGGGAGAAGGGAATGACGACGCGCGGCGGCTGCCCGCGGCGCTTTCACCCATTCCTCCTTTCACAGAATCTTCTCCTTATCTTCTCTTCCTCGGAAACGACATGCCGCACAAGAACCTCGACGGCCTGCTCCGCGCGTGGCCGCGCGTGCAAGCGGCGCATCCCGACCTGTCGCTCGTCCTCGCGGGCGTCGAGGCAGGCCGGACGCTGCCCGAGAGTGCGAAGGCCGTCGGCTTCGTGTCTGACGGGGATGTGCCCGCCCTCGTCGCCGGCGCCCGCGCGCTCGTCCTGCCCTCTTTCGCGGAGGGCTTCGGACTCCCGGTCCTCGAGGCGCAGGCGGCAGGCACGCCCGTCGCGTGCTCGGACCTCCCCGCGCTCCGCGAAACGGCGGGCGACGCCGCGGTGCTCTTCGATCCGCACGATGCAGCGTCCATCGCGGAAGCGCTGAACACGCTGCTCGGAGATGAAGAGAAGAGGAATTCGCTGAGAAAGAAGGGACGGGAGCGGGCAGCACGATTCACCTGGGACGCTGCGGCGATGCGCACCGCGGCGTTGTATGAAGATGTTCTTGGAAGGGTGAGTGGGTGAGAGTCGCACTCGTCCACGACTGGCTGACGGGCACCCGCGGCGGCGAGAAGGTGCTCCTGGAGCTGGTCCGGATGTTTCCGGGGGCGCCGGTCTTCACGCTCTTCCATTTTCCCGGCTCGCAGCACCCGGAGATCGAGGCCACGGAGATCCGGACGACGTTCCTCCAGAAGCTCGCCTCGCCCCGGACGGACTACCGGAAGCTCCTCCCTCTGTTCTTCGTGGCCGCCGAGTCGTGGGACCTCTCGGGTTTCGACCTCGTGATCTCGTCCTCCCACTGCGTTGCAAAGAACGCGAAGCGGGCGCCGGAGGCCTTCCATCTCTGCTACTGCCACACGCCGGTGCGGTATCTGAACGACCAGTTCGACGAATACCTCCGGGGTCGGCCGGCTCTGGTTACGGCCGCCGCGCGCCTCGCCCGCGCGCCGCTCAGGGCATGGGACCGCGCGGCGGTGCCCCGGGTGGACGCCTTCCTGGCGAATTCGGAGAATGTGAGAGGCCGCATCGCGCGCCTCTGGGGACGCG
The DNA here is from genome assembly GCA_041495865.1 of Thermoanaerobaculia bacterium. Classification (GTDB taxonomy): domain Bacteria; phylum Acidobacteriota; class Thermoanaerobaculia; order UBA5066; family UBA5066; genus Fen-183. Next base: position 2,332 of record JBGQDL010000161.1, read on the forward strand.
AGGCGGCCGTGGTCTACCCGCCCGTGGACACGGAGTTCTACACGCCGCCACCCCCGGGGACGGCCCGGAGCGGCCTTCTCGTCGTGTCGGCTCTCGCACCGTACAAGCGCCTCGACGAGGCCATCGACGCCGCGAACGCCCGCCGGCTGCCCCTGACGATCGCGGGGTTCGGGCCGGAGCGCTCCCGCCTCGTGAAACAGGCCGGTGAGACGATCAGATTCCTCGACACTCCCAACGACGAGATGCTGCGCGAGAGCTACCGCACTGCCGAGGCCGTCCTGATGCCGGGGGAAGAGGACTTCGGCATCGTGCCGGTCGAGGCGCAGGCCTGCGGCACGCCGGTCGTGGCGCTCGGCCGGGGCGGAGCGACCGAAACGGTGCGGGACGGCGAAACGGGCGTTCTGTACGCCGAACGGGGGGCCGCGGGCCTCCTCGCCGCGCTCGAGCGCCTGCGCGGCCTCGCGCTCGACCCCGCCGCGCTGCCCCTGAATGCCGCCCGCTTCTCGCGGGAGGCTTTCCGGGACCGCTTCCGGGCCGCCCTCGAAACGGTGCGGGCCGGGCGCAAAAGTGCCTCGCGGGACGCTAGAATCGGCGGTCGGGAGCCCGTGTGATTCGCCGCCAGACACGCCGCCTGCAAGCCCTACTCGTGGCCGCCGACGTACTCGCGACGGTGCTCGCGCTGGGCGCGGCTTGGCTCATCCGGTTCGAGTCGGTTTGGCCGACGCCGAAAGGGGCGCAGCCATTCGAGAACTACGCCGTGTTCATCCCGATCCTCGTCGCCATCTGGCCGATCGTCTTCTATTTCCACCGCCTCTACCAGATCCGCCGCGACCGCTCGACGATCGACGAAGCGCTCGCGGTCGTCGTCGCGGCGTCGCTCGGGACGATCCTCCTCGTGGGCCTTCTCTCGTTCTGGCGCGGGTTCACGTACACGAGCCGCCAGCTTCTCGTCCTGTTCCTCTTCCTCGACGTCGTCTTCGTGTCGCTCGTGCGCTTCGGCATCCGCAAGTACCTCGAAACCGTGTGGTCCACGGGGGCCGGCGTGCGGCGGACCCTCATCGTAGGCGCGGGGCACGCGGGACGCGCTCTGGCCGACAAGCTGCTCGACCACCCCGCGACGGGCCTGAAGCCCGTCGGCTTCGCGGACGACGACCCGGCCAAGCGCGTCGAGGGCTACCGCGGCCTCACCATCCTCGGGACGACCTCGGAGGTCACGGCGCTCATCCGCGCGCACGAGGTCGACACGGTGTTCCTCGCGCTGCCGGTCGAGGCGTACCGGACGGTGCTCACGATCCTCAAGGAGGTCGGCAACGAGATGGTCGACCTCAAGGTCGTGCCCGACCTCTTCCAGTACGTGACGTTCCGGGCCGGGATCGAGGACTTCGACGGCGTGCCCGTCATCAACCTGACGCAGATGCCGCTGGAGGGCTGGAACTCGCTCGTCAAGCGGACGATGGACGTCGCGCTTTCGGCGCTGGGCCTCGTCGCGATCGCGGTGCTGTTCCCCGCCATTGCGCTCGCGATCTGGCTCGAGGACCGCGGCCCGATCTTCTACGCGCAGGAGCGCATGGGCCTCGACGGAAGGCTCTTCCGCATGCTCAAGTTCCGCTCGATGCGCGTGGACGCCGAGGACGACGGCGCGCGCTGGACCGAGGAGAACGACCCGCGCCGCACGTTCGTGGGCGCCTTCCTGCGCAGGACGTCGCTCGACGAGCTGCCGCAGCTCATCAACGTGTTCACGGGCGAGATGTCCCTCGTGGGACCCCGCCCGGAGCGCCCGGAATTCGTCAGCACGTTCCGGGACAAGTTCCCGCAGTACATGCTCCGCCACCGCGTGCGCGCCGGCATCACGGGCTGGGCGCAGGTTCACGGCTGGCGCGGCAACACGAGCCTCAGCAAGCGCATCGAGTACGACCTCTATTACATCGAGAACTGGTCGGTCTCTCTCGACGTGAAGATCCTGTGGCTCACGCTCAAGTGGGGCTTCACCCACAAGAACGCTTACTGACGTGCGGTTTTCGCCGCGCTTCGTCAGTCTTTCGAGGAGAACGGCAGTCGCGCCAGCAGCGAGATGAAGTCGGACCGGTACGAGGGGACGAACTCGGTCTTCATGCTCATCGCCGACCATTGCCGATGCATCCCGCGCGGCGTGATGGGAACGCCCACGACCGACTTCGAATCCAGCTCCCGAGCCGCCGCCCAGCGGGCGAGGACACCCACACCCAGCCCGGCCTTGACGAGCTCCAGTATTGCCTCGGTCAGCTGCATCTGAGTGACACGCTGCGGCGTAACGCCCGCCGGAAGGAGGATCTCGCGAAAGACGCGGTTCCTCTCCAGCGGCATGTTGTAAACGAAGAGGTGCTGGTCGGAAAAGTCTCGCGCCGTGACGAACGGACGCGTCGCCAGCGGATGTCGCGGCGACAGGATGGCAACGAGCTCGTCCCTAAAAAGCGGCGTCCGGATCAGCTTCCGGTTGTTGACCTTCGAGCTGACGATGGCGACGTCGATCTTCCCCTCGAGCAGGAATTGCGCGGGGCAGGGCGTCGCCTCGACGACGATCCGGACCTCGATGCCAGGCCACTTCCTCCGGAAAAGGGAGAGCCGTGACGGGAGCCAGTGATAGCAGGTCAGGCACTCGGTACTGAGCCGCAAGAGCCCGACGGCCCCAGCCCTGGCGTTCCCCGCTCGCTCTTCCGCGCTCTGCAGCTGCTCCAGGATCTTCCGCGCGGAATCGAGCAACTCCTCCCCGGCCGGCGTGAGGACCATCCCCTTTTTCAGCCTCAGGAAGAGCGCGACGCCGAGTCTCCTCTCGGCGTCCCGCAACTGACGGCTGAGCGCCGGCTGGGTGAGGTGCAGGCGGTTCCCCGCCTCGGTCACGCTGCCTTCCTGAGCGATCGCCTGGACCAGCTGAAGATGCCGGATCTCGAGCTTCATGGCCGCTCACGCCGTTTCGCCCGTCGATCGCCTGCCCGGAGGGACTCATAACGAAACGGCATCGCTGGAATGCTAACAATGCATTGGCGTCATCGGCAACACGTCCCTACATTCGGGTTCATGGCATCGACCCTTCCGCCGATATGGCTGGTCCTGGCTCTCGCGGCCTTCTCCGCGGCGGGAGCCTCACCCATCACGGCCGGTCTGCGCTCGTATGCGAAGGCGCGTGAGGTGCTCGACGCGGGCGTGAGAGCGATGGGCGGCCTCGACGCGTTGCAGTCGCTCGAGTCCGTCCGGCGCACGATCGCGAGAGATCGGGTCGATACGGGACAAGGCCTGAGACCGTTCCCGGCCAAGATCCCCGCAGGAACGGTCCTCCCCGCCCTCGAGCGCTATCAGCTCCTGAGCTTCATGGACTACGGACGAAATCGGTGGCTCGAGTCCCTCCGCGAGATCAACACCTCGGAGGACTACGCCACGGTGACCGATGTCGTCGGCGAAGAGCGAGGATTCGAGACGATCGCCTTTCACGAGGAGAAGCCCTTTTTTCGTGCGTTCCCTCCGAGTGACCTCCCGACTCTGCGGGCCCGAAAGTTCCAACGCTTCGCCGAAGGCCTTCTCCGGGCGGCCCTCGACCGGCCGGAGACCCTGGAATGGGTCGGCGCGGAGCACGATCTCGGGAACGGCCGGACGAACGGACTCCAGGGCTACCGAGTCATCTCCTGGGCCGACTCGGCGGGGACGCGGCTGCTGCTCTACTTCGACGCCGAGACGCATCTTCTCGGCAAGGCGGAGACGCTGCGCGATCACCCCGTCGCGGGCGACACCGTCACGGAGATCCTCTTTGACGACTACCGACAGGTCGGCCGACTCAAGCTCCCGTTTCATTCCGTCAGTCGCGTCGCGGGGGTACCGACCGATGACCTCCACGTGACCGCCATCGAGCCCGACGTGGCTCTTCCCGAGGAGCGTTTTCGCGCTCCCGGAGACGTCGTCGTGATGGAAGACGATCCGCCACAGCCGCGCGTCGAGAAGCTCGGTCCCGAGCTCTATCTCATCCGGGGGACCTACAACAGCATCTTTGCGGTCTTCAAGGACGGTGTCGTCGTCTTCGAGGCGGGGGGAAGCAGCCGGTACGCGGAATCCTGTCTCGATCTGATCCGCGCGACCGCACCCGGGATCCCGATCTCGCGACTGGTCGCGACGCATTTTCATTTCGATCACATCGCGGGCGTCAGGACTTTCATCGCGGAGGGTGTACCGGTCGTGACGACTCCGGACGCGAAAGCGGTCATTGAACGCGCGGCGGCCAGCCGGCACACGATCCGCCCCGACGCTCTCTCCCGAAAACCGAGGCCGCCGGTCATCGAAACCGTCGCGGACAAGAAGGTGCTCGACGATGGCGTACATCGGGTGGAGCTGTACAACTTCGGTCCGACCCCTCACGCGGCGGAAATCCTCGTGGCGTACTTTCCAGGAGAGAAGCTCCTCTTCGAGCCGGATCTGTTCGACATCGTGTCGAACGAGCTGATGGTCGCCGGTGAAGATGGCGTGGTGATGGCTCGGAAGATTCGGGAACTGAATCTGAGCGTGGACCGGATCGTCCCAGTCCATGGGATCCCGGGAAGCATCCAGACGCTCGAACGGGCCCTCGCCGTGCGGGCAAAGTACATCAAGTGAAGCCGTTCTCCCGCCTGGGCCTTCCGGCGCTCTTCGCGTGGGCAATCACCTCACAGACGGCCGGCCTCGACCCGCTTGCGCGACATGGCGATCTTGGCATCGTGCTGAAACCGCCGTCCGGCTCACCCCCTGGGTCACCGATCGCCGGGATTCGGGCCGGATCATCCGCCGAAACGGGCGGACTCAAGGTCGGCGATCGCGTTCTCAAGATCGGATCGATGCCCCTCGACCAGCCGCTCGCCCCCGATCGGGCGCTCGCCGCCGTTCGCGCGGGCCGGGCGGTCGTGCTCGAGGTCAATCGCGCGAGCGAGGTCTTCCATGTATCGCTGATTCCTTCGGCTGTCCCGATGGAGAAGATCCCCGGCGTCGACGTGTCGCTCGGGTCGGTCATCACGTCCCAGGGTTACCGCCTCAGGACGATCGTCACGAGACCGAAGAACGCGACGGGACGACTGCCCGGGCTTCTCCTGGCAGGGTGGCTGAGCTGCGACTCCGTCGAGTCGGCGGCCGCCGCGGACGGCTTTTCGAAGATTCTGCACGGCATCGCGGAGCGCGCGGGATTCGTCTTCCTTCGCGTCGACAAGCCCGGCGTTGGCGACAGCGAGGGGCCTCCGTGCGACCAGACGGACTTCGAGACGGAGCTCGGCGGCTATCGGGCCGGCCTCACCGCGCTCCGCGCCCGCCCGGACGTGGATCCCAACCGCCTTTTCATCCTTGGCATGAGCAACGGCGGCGGTATCGCTCCCCTTGTCGCCGAAACCGTGCCTGTCGCGGGGTATATCGTGAGCGGTGGGTGGGCGAAGACCTGGCTCGAGCACATGATGGAACTCGAGCGGCGCCGTCTCGCGCTCTCGGGCAAGTCCGCTGGCGAGGTCTCGGAGGCCCTGAAACCCGAGTCGATCTTCTATGGGCTGTATCTCAAAGAGAGGCTGACGCCAGCGCAGGTCATCATCCGCAAACCGGAGCTTGCCAGGTTCTGGGACGATCTACCGGAGCATCAATACGGACGCCCAGCGGTCTTCTACCACCAGCTTCAGAGCCTCGACCTGCCGGCGGCGTGGGAGAAGGTCCGCGTCCCCGTTCTTTCGATTCACGGAGAGCACGACTGGCTGATGAGCCGCGAGGATCATGAGTGGATCGCCGCGACGGTGAACCGCAATCGCCCGGGCGCGGGACGTTTCGTCGAAGTTCCGAAGATGGATCATTTCTATCTGCTCCACGGCTCGGCCGAACAGGCATTTCGAAACGATCCGAAGGGGTCGTTCGCGTCGAAAGCTCTGGACTCGATGGTCGATTGGCTTGTCGAGCAAGCCGCGCTCAGATCACGAGCGGGCGCCCCGCCTTGAGCCGCATCGCGGCGCTCTCGAGGAGCTCGGCATGCTCGCGCTCCTCCGCTTCCAGCTCGCGGTAGAGACGCCACTCGGGCGAGGCCTCCGAGAACGCGCGCCCGGTCTCGAGGAAGAACCGGCCCGCGCGCTTTTCCAGGTGGACGGCGAGACGCAGGAGCGCCACGCCGTCGCCGTCCTTCGACGCTTCCACGCCCGAGAAGACGGCGAGCTGCGCCGCGGACGGTCCCTCGACCGAGAGATCCGGCGCCTCGAGGTGATAGCGCCTCGCGAGCGTTTCCATGTGCTCACGCTCCATCGCCGAGAGCCGGCTGAAGAGCGAGATGACCTGCGGGTCGGCTCCCTCACGCTCCATCTGCTTCGCCCCCTGGGCGTAAAAGAGCACGCCGCCGATCTCGATCTCGTACGCGCGGCGCACGGCCTCGGCGAGCGCGCCCTCGGGAGCCGCGGTCTCCTCGCGCGGCTCGAACGCGCCGCCGCAGATCGGGCACAGACCGTACGGGAATGCGAAGCCTTCCGAGATCTTGTGGCAGGACGTGCACTGGAAGGCGCGGCTCTCGCCCGCGCAGCAGACGTAGTCCTCGCCTTCGTCGATCGGGCGCCGGCACGTCTTGCACACCGACTCGGCGGGCGTGGCCACGGCCGGGATCTTCGATTCCGCTCGGACCTCGGGAGGCCAGACGCGGTTCTTCAGGTACGAC
>JBGQDL010000162.1:0-8652 GCA_041495865.1 Thermoanaerobaculia bacterium
ACGAGTCGCAGATGACGATCTATGGCCCTCTCGGCCACCTCTCGGACGCGGACCATGCCGGCCTCTGGGGAACGCAGGAGTTCTACCGTGCCATGAGCCTCGTCAACGGCGGGCGTCAGAAAGAGACGGACCTCTTCGAAGGGCTGCGCTGAAGCGGCCACAGGAGCCGATTTCCCGCGGACACGCAGCCCACTCCGTCGATCCCAAGGGGAAATCCGCCTCTAGGCCGGCCTCACTGTTGCCAGCTATCGCTAGTCATATTAATGACTTACGCTCTAGCGAGTGGCGGCGGAAACCCGGCGTCAGAAAAAAACGTAGCATGTGAGTGTGTGTTGTAGTTCACTATATCACTATGAACCGCGGCGTTCGATCAAAGCGATCTCTCTCATTCCTCGCATAGGGGCTATCTGCAGCAAACGATGGACACCGAATGGAATGACAGCCAGCCGATCTACCGCCAGGTTCGCGACCGAGTCGTCGCGATGATCCTCGACGGAGTTCTCAAGGAAGGCGATCCCCTGCCGTCCGTGCGCAACGTCGCGGCCGAGTACCGGGTCAATCCGATCACGGTTCTGAAGGGCTATCAACAACTCGTCGACGAGCAGCTCGTCGAGACGAAGCGAGGCCGCGGCATGTTCATCAATGCCGGCGCGCGCGACCTGCTGCTGCAGGCAGAACGCCAGAGGTTTCTCGAGGAAGAGTGGCCGCGGGTCCACGCGACCATTCAGCGGCTCGGACTGACGCCGGAAGAGCTGCTGCGGGCTGGCGAAGCCGGCCGGTCGTCGTCGCCGTCCGCCGGGGAGGAGCGTTGAAGCCATGGCATGCATAGAAGCACGCGGCCTCCGCAAGTCCTTCGGCACGACCATCGCGCTGGACGGCGTCGATCTGCGCGTGGAAGAGGGCCGCATTCTCGGAATCATCGGTCCCAACGGCGCGGGCAAGAGCACCGCGCTCCACGCGATCCTCGGCCTCACCCCCCATCAGGGAGAGCTCAGGGTGCTCGGGCGCGACCCCTGGACCGAGCGGGATCAGCTCGTGCGCGACGTCTCGTTCATCGCCGACGTCGCCCTGCTGCCGCGCTGGATAAAGGTCTCCCAGGCGCTCGACTACGTCGCCGGCGTCCACCCGCGATTCGATCGCGCGAAGGCGGAGGGATTCCTCGCGAAGACCGACATCAAGCGCGCCAGCAGGGTCAGGGAATTGTCCAAGGGCATGGTGACCCAGCTCCACCTCGCGCTGGTCATGGCAATCGACGCGAGATTGCTGGTACTGGACGAGCCGACGCTCGGACTCGACATCCTGTATCGCAAACGGTTCTACGACTCGCTCCTGAACGACTACTTCGATCACAGCCGCACCATCGTCGTGACGACCCATCAGATCGACGAGATCCAGGATGTCCTCACCGACTTCGCGTTCCTGAGCCGCGGCCGCATCGTCCTCGAGAGCAGCATGGAGGCGTTCGAGTCGCGCTATCTGGAAGTGATGGTGAACCCCGAGAACGCCGCCGCGGCGCGGGCGCTCCGGCCGATCCACGAGCGCCAGGTGTTCGGCCGCAGCATCCTGCTCTTCGACGGCGCCGAGCGCCAGCAGCTCGCTGCGCTGGGCGACGTACGCAGGCCGAGCATCGCCGATCTGTTCGTCGCCGTGATGGGAGAGGCCGGAAAGGCCCAAGGAGCATCCGCATGAATACTCCCGCGACCGTTCCGTCCGGCTCGCCACCCGGCTCGCCGGTCTCCGCGTCCGTCGCCATGCCGACGCGGCCCCTGTACTGGTCCGTGCGGCGCGAGCTGTGGGAGAACCGCTCGATCACGCTCGCGCCGCTGGCCGTCGCCGCGATCGTGCTGTTCGCCTCCCTGATCAGCACCATCGGTCTGCCGCGGAGGATGCGGGCCGCGTCGGAGCTCGACGACCCGGCGAAGCAGCACGCCGCGATCGTCAAGCCCTACGGCGTCGCGCCCGCCCCCATCATGTTCGTCACGTTCCTCGTCGGGATCTTCTACTGTCTCGACGCGCTGCACGGCGAGCGCCGGGACCGCAGCATCCTGTTCTGGAAGTCGCTGCCGGTTTCGGATCTCACGACCGTGCTCTCCAAGGCGAGCATCCCTTTCGTGGTCCTGCCGCTGATCGGCTTCGTGCTCAGCCTCTGGACGCTCGCGGTCCTGCTGCTCCTGAGCAGCGCGGTCCTCCTGGCGACCGGCATAGGCCCCGCCACCTTGTGGGCGGAATTGCGGCTCGTCCAGCAGCCGCTGGTGATGCTCTACGGCCTGACCGTGCACGTGCTTTGGTTCGCGCCGATCTACGGCTGGCTGCTCCTGGTCTCGGCCTGGGCGCGCCGGATGCCCGTGCTCTGGGCCGCGCTCCCTCCGTTTGCGATCGCTCTCGTCGAGAAGATCGCGCTCAACACTTCGGCCGTCTGCTCCCTGTTGACGTACCGCGTGACAGGCGCCATGACGGAGGCCTTCGCCGTCAAGTCGCCGCGAGGCGCATATCCGATCATCGATCGGCTCACACAGCTCGATCCGGTGCGATTTCTGAGCAGCCCCGGTCTCTGGGTCGGGCTGGCGCTCACCGCGGCGTGCCTCGCCGCGGCGGTGCGCCTTCGCCGCAATAAGGAGCCCATCTGATGAAGCTCAAACGCGTTCTGAAGTGGTGTGCGGGCGCGATTTCACTCGCGCTCTTCGCGGCGGCGCTCATCGCGTACGGGACCTCGACCAACGACTGCGGGCGCAATACCCCCGCTGAGGGTGCTGCCATGATGAAAGCCATCGTCTACTGCGACTACGGTCCGCCCGACGTTCTCAGGGTCGAGACCATCGCGAAGCCCACGTGTACCGACGACCAGATCCTGATCCGGGTGCGCGCAGCCGCAATCAACCCGTACGAGTGGCATTTCATGAGAGGCACGCCGTACATCGGCCGACTCATGGGGATGGGCCTGCGCAAGCCGAAGGTCACGCGACTCGGCGTGGACGTGGCGGGCCAGGTCGAGGCGGTCGGCAGGAATGTCACGCGGTTCAAGCCGGGCGACGAGGTGTTCGGCGCGGCGCCCGGGGCCCTCGCCGAGTACGCGTGCGCTTCCGAGCGAAGACTGGCGATGAAGCCGGACAACGTCACCTTCGAGCAGGCGGCCTCGGTCTCCATCGCGGCGACCACCGCATTGCAGGCGCTGCGCGACAAGGGAAAGCTCCGGCCGGGGCAGGACGTGCTGATCAACGGCGCGTCGGGAGGCGTGGGTACGTTCGCCGTGCAGATCGCGAAGACGCTCGGCGCGCGCGTGACCGGCGTCTGCAGCACGAGGAACGTCGAACTGGTCCGATCCCTCGGCGCGGATCAGGTCGTCGATTACACGAAAGAGGATTTCACCAGGTCCGAACGGCGCTACGACCTGATTGTCGATACTGTCGGGAACCGTTCGCTGTCGGAATGCCGGCGGGTCCTGACTCCGAAGGGGCGGTACGTCATGGTCGGCGGAAAAAACGGCCGGTGGATCGCCCCCCTGGATCGCGCGCTCTCAGCGAAGGTGTTTTCGTGGTTCGTGAGTCAGCACATGAGCATGATCATGGCGCACCAGGACAAAGACGACCTCGGCATCCTGCGCGATCTCATGCAGGCCGGAAAAGTTACACCGGTCATCGACCGGACGTACACCCTGAGTCAGGTCCCCGAGGCCATGCGGCATCTGGAAGGTGGCCACGCTCGGGGAAAGGTCGTGATCACCATAGGCGCGGGGTCGTGACCATGCGAACGGTTCGAACTACAGATAAGCGTCTACCACTCGCTCTCATCGCGGCGTTCGCCGCCGGTCCAGCCTCTTCACAAACACCGTTGATCGAGCAAGGGAAGTCCGCGATCAGCCGCGGCGATAGCGAGGTCGCCGTCGACATCCTGGAGAAGGCCGTCGCGCAGTCGCCGGATAGCGCCGAGGCGCATTTCTATCTGGCCCGTGCGTATGGCAACAAAGTGCAGGAGGCCGGCATGTTCGGCGCCGCCAAATACGCGTCGAAATTGACAGCCGAGTTCGAGAAGGCGGTCGCGCTCAATCCAAAGTACGTCGAGGCGCGCTTCGGCCTCGTCCAGGTCTACGCGGGCGCGCCCGGCATCATGGGCGGCTCGTACGACAAGGCGCTCGAGCAGGCCAAGGAGATCAAAGCGATCGATCCGATCTTCGGCCACCGCGCCTACTCGTTCATCTATTCGCAGCAGAAGAAGCCCGATCTGGCGAAGAAGGAATACCTCGACGCCATCGCCGAGCAACCCAACTCACCGAAGGCGCACAGTTACCTCGGACTGTATCTCGTGAACGTCGAGAAAGACTACACCGCCGCGGTTGCCGAGTTCGAAACGGCGCTGAGGCTCGACCCGAACTACATGCCCGCCTCCTATCACCTTGGACGCACCGCCGCGCTGGCAAACGCAAACCTTGCGCGCGGCGAGGAGAGGCTCAAGAAGTACCTCGCCTACGTGCCGAAGGAAACCGAGCCGACGCTCGCCAGCGCGCACTACTACCTCGGCGCCATCTACGAGAAGGAAGGGAAGAAAGCGGAGGCGAAGCAGGCCTACCAGGAGGCGCTCAGGCTCAACCCGACCCTGAAGTCGGCGTCCGAAGCGTTGAAGCGCGTGTCGTGAGGACCGGCGGACCCCAGATGTTCGTTCCATGAGTTCCGCTCGGGCTGTGACTGCTCATCAAGGGAGTCGCGGTAGTACATCCACTTGCAACCTAAACCCAAAGGAGGAGAACCAATGAGAAGACTTCTGCCGACACTTCTGATCTGCCTTCTCGCACCCGCCGCCCTCGCCCTGGCACAGGAGGCCAAGCCGGCCGCCGCCGCCCCGGCCCCGGATCGTCCACCGGCATTCAACAAGATGGCTTACGGGTTCGTGAAGGCGAACCTGATCCGCTCGGCCGAGAAGATGCCCGAGGAGAACTACGGCTTCAAACCGGCGGACTCAGTCCGCAGCTTCGGCCAGATCGTGGGCCACGTCGCCGATTCGCAGTACTATTTCTGCTCCGTCGCGCTCGGCGAGAAGAACCCCGGCCTGAAGATCGAGCAGACGAAGACCTCGAAGGCCGATCTCGTGGCTTCTCTCAAGGACGCCTTCGCCTACTGCGACAAGGCCTACGACGGCATGACCGACGCATCCGGCTCTGAAACGGTGAAGCTCTTCAATCAGGACATGGCGAAGCGCGACGTGTTGACGGCCAGCGCCATGCACGGCGTGGAGCATTACGGCAACCTGATCGTCTACCTACGGATGAAGAACATCGTGCCCCCGAGCAGCGAGCCGCGGCCCACGCCGGACGCGAAGAAGTAGTCTTGCCGATGGGCCGGCCGGCGGCCGGCCCACCACTTACCTCCCAGGCAATGGCTCACGCTTCGCGACCTCGGCCATAGGACGCACCTCCTCCGTTTTCCGCTTGGAGGTAGTCCTCGAGGCGGTCGAAGCTCTCTTCCCAGAAACGGCGGTAGCGCTCGACGTCAAGGAAATTATCCAACCCAGATTGCACGCCCCTCAAGGGCCCTGGCCGGCGCCCCTCCCGGGCGCGCGACACGCCGCGGCGCGGGCGAGGAGCAGCTCGCGCTCCCTGCGGTTCGCGGCGAGGGCCGCGGCCCTCTCGAACTCCTCCCGCGCCTCGTCCGGGCGGCCGAGCTTCGCGAGGAGGTCGCCCCGCACGCTCGGCAGGAGGTGGTAGTCCGCGAGCGCGGGCTCCCCCGCGAGCGCGTCGACGAGCGCGAGGCCCGCGGCCGGGCCGTCCGCCATCGCGACCGCGACGGCGCGGTTCAGCTCGACGACGGGGGACGGCGCCGCGCCCGCGAGGTCGCCGTACAGCGCCGCGATCCGCGCCCAGTCCGTCTCCCCCGCCGTGCGCGCCCGCGCGTGACACGCGGCGATCGCGGCCGGCAGGGCGTAGGGCCCGCGGCCGCCGAGCGCCTCGGCGCGCGCGAGAGCCGCGAGCCCGCGCCCGATGAGGAGGTGATCCCATCGGCCGCGGTCCTGGTCGAGGAGCAGGACGGGCTCTCCCCGGGGCCCGATCCGCGCCTTCGTCCGTGAGGCCTGGATCTCCATGAGCGCGACGAGCCCGTGGACCTCGCGCTCCGAAGGCGCGAGGGTCGCCAGGATCCGGCCGAGACGGAGCGCCTCCTCGCAGAGCTGCGGGCGCATCCAGTCGTCGCCCGCGGTCGCCGCATACCCCTCGTTGAAGATCAGGTACAGGACCTCGAGGACCGAGGAGAGGCGCGCGTCGCGGTCCGGACCGCGCGGCACCTCGAACGGCACGCGGGCATCCGCGAGCGTCCGCTTCGCGCGCACGAGGCGCTGGGCGATCGTGGCTTCCGGCACGAGATAGGCCCGCGCAATCTCCGCCGTCGTGAGCCCCCCGAGGAGGCGCAGCGTCAGCGCCACGCGCGCCTCGCGGGAGAGGACGGGATGGCAGGACGTGAAGACGAGCCTCAGGAGGTCGTCGCCGATGTCGTCGTCCAGCGCCGCGTCGAGGTCGGCCACCGCCCTCTCGCGCTCCGCCTCGAGGTCGCGGCCGATCTCCCCGTGCGCGCGCTCGACGCGCCGTCCGCGGCGGAGGTGGTCGATCGCCCGGTTCTTCGCGGCCGCCATGAGCCAGGCGGCCGGGTTGTCCGGCACGCCCGTCTCGGGCCAGCGTTCGAGCGCGGCGACGAGCGCATCCTGCGCGAAGTCCTCCGCGAGCCCGACGTCGCCCGTGACGCGCGCGAGGGCCGCGATGATCCTCGGGGACTCGATGTGCCAGATCGCGTCGATCGCGCGATGCGATTCGGGGCTCGCCACGGGGGACGATTAGAGCATCGTCCCCGCGCGGCGGCCGCTCCCTAACGTCCCTTCTTCAGGGCCGCCTTCGTCACTTCTTCGACTGCTTCGCGAAGTTCTCGCGACGGTCTTTCATCTTCTGCAACTCGGGCGTGAGCTCGCCCCAGTCCGAGATATCGAGGACCTGCCGGATCTCGATCTCGGAATCGCCTTCATGAGGGTTCGGGCAGCGCTTCACCCACTCGATCGCCTCCTCCTTCGACTTCACCTGCCACAGCCAGAAGCCGGCGACCAGCTCCTTCGTCTCCGTGAACGGCCCGTCGACCACGGTGCGCTGGCTCCCGGAGAACCGGACGCGCGCCCCCTTCGAGCTCTGCTGAAGTCCCTCGGCGGCGAGCATGACGCCCGCTTTCACGAGCTCCTCGTTGAACTTCCCCATGTCGGCAAGCAGCTTCTCGCTCGGCATGACGCCCGCCTCGCTGTCCTTCGTGGCCTTGACCATCACCAGGAATCGCATGTCGTCTCCTTTCGAGGGGGATTTCCCGCCTCACCCCATACGACGACGGAGCCTCCCCGAAATCGACATCCAGCGGCGAGGTTTCTTCTCACACCTTGTAGATTGCGAATACGGCGCCCTGAGGGTCCGCGAAGACGGCGAAGCGCCCAACCCCGGGAATGTCCGCAGGCGGCACGTACGTCCGGGCGCCGAGCGAGGCGGCCTTCGCCGCGGTCGCGTCGCAGTCCGCGACCGCGAAGTAAGCGAGCCAGTGCGGCGGCGCCGGATCCTCTTTCGGCTTCGCCATCATCCCGCCGATCGGCGTGCCGCCCAGGAGCCATTCCGTGTACGCCGCGCCTCCGTCGGAACCCGTGTGCGCCTTCCACCCGAAGAGCGCCGTGTAGAACGCCTCGGCCTTCGCCGTGTCCGTCGTGTTGAGCTGCCCCCAGCAGAAGGCCCCGGGCTCGTAGTGGATGCCGATGCCCTTGTTCGTTTTCGCCTGCCAGACGCTGAGCGTCCCGCCCTGGGGGTCCGACAGGACGGCCATCCGGCCGAAATCCATCACGTCGAAGGGGGGCATCTTGACGCTCCCGCCTTTTTCGCCCGCCCGCCGGGCCGTCGCGTCCGCGTCGTCCGTCGCCACGTAGAGCATCCAGTGCGGCGGGACCCCCGGCATCTGCACGGGATCGAGCTTGTAGCCGGCCGCGACGTCGCGCCCCTTCAGGTGGAAGATCGTGTAGACGCCGCCGGGACCCATGTCGTTGTCCGTGAAGGTCCAGCCAAACAGCTTCGTATAGAAGTCCTTCGCGGCGTTCGCGTCGGACGTTCCGAGCTCGACCCAGCAGAACGCGCCCGGCGGGTGAGACGTGACTTCGGCCATGGCATCTCCTTTCGGTTTCGTGGCGGATTTGACCGATCTACGCGCAGAGCGCGCCGATGTTTCAGGTCCGGCCGGCCGCCCGCGCGTCGACACTCCACCGGCCCTCCGTTCCGGGACCGGGGAATCGAGACAGCAAGGAATCCTCCTTGTGAGTCACGCCCGCAAGGTCGCTGCCGGTAAGAAAGGGGTACCCCCTGTTTCGGGTCGCTCCCTACTTCAGCCGCCGCGCCAGCCAGTCCACCCAGCGGCGGAAGACCTCGCGGGTGCGCACCGGGTCGCCCGGGAAGTGGCCCTCGGCGGGGATCGCGACGAACGAGGTCTCGACTCCGGCCCCCTTCAGCGCGCGGAAGAGCTTGAACGCCTGCGTGTACGGGACGCGGAAGTCGCCCGTGTCCGACAGGATCAGCGTCGGCGTCTTCGCGCGCGTCGCATACGTGATGGGCGACTGCGCGCGGTAGAGCGCGTCGCCTCCGGCCGAGAACGGCGTCGCGTTCCC
>JBGQDL010000163.1:0-8645 GCA_041495865.1 Thermoanaerobaculia bacterium
CAAGTGGGAAGACAGCGTCCCGTGCTGGGGCGTGATGCCGTCTTCGGCGCTCACGGTTCACGCCGGCGGCAAGTAGCGCAGGCTAAAGATCCGGGTGACAAGGCGTCTCAAGTGGCGAGGACGACCCGGGCGTCCACGACCGTCAGCCCTTTCTCGTGCACGAGGACCGGATTCAGGTCCATCTCGTCGATCTCCCGGTGCCTCGCGACGAGGCCGGAGATCTCGACAAGGAGCTGACGGAGCGCCGCCGCGTCGGCAGGCCTTCCGCCACGCACTCCTTCGAGCAGCTTCGCTCCCCGGGTCTCTGCGATCATCTCCGCCGCGTCCTTCTCGGCGAAGGGAACGATCCGGAACGAGACGTCGCGCAGGACCTCGACCAGGATGCCACCCATGCCGAACATCACAGCGTGGCCGAATTGGAGATCACGGGTCACCCCGACGATGATTTCGAGTCCGGGTGCGGCCATGGCGCTCACGAGAACTCCGCCCTCCCGCGCACCGAGCCGTTGCACGATGCCGACGAGGTCCCGGAACGCCTGGCGGACTCCCGCTTCGTCCTTCACGTTCAGGAGGACTCCTCCGACGTCACTCTTGTGTGTCACGTCCGGGGAGTTGATCTTCACCGCGACCGGATACCCGATCGCCCGGGCGACGGCGGCGGCCTCGTCTTCCGTGCCCGCCTGCCGGGACGGGACGACGCGGATTCCCTCGCGCGAAAGGAACCCGATCGAGTCAGCGGGGGAGAGGGACTTCGCGGCCGGCGCTGGGACCGCCGGCGCCGGAGACTCCTCGGGTGCCCGCGGGAAGAGATCCCGGGCGAAGCGAACATGACAGGAAAGGGCCTTGACGGCGCGCTCCGGCGTGGGAAAGACGGCGATGCCCTTTTCGTGCAGGAGAATCCGCTCGGCCCGTTCCACGTCGGCGCCGCCGAGGTACACCACGAGATCGGACCCGCCTTTCTCCAGGGCCGTCGACGCGCCGGGGATCGGATCCCCGAAAATCGTCAGCACGACGTCGTAGTGATCCCGCGCGGCTGCGATGACCTCGCGGAAGCGCTCGGCGTCGCCGTCGCCCGTCAGATCGAGCGGGTTTCCGACGATGAAATGGGACGGCAGGACCTCCCGCAGCCGCGCCGCCAGAGGACCCTGAAGCGGGCTGATCCGGAACCCGTTGTCCGAAGCGACGTCTGTTGCGATGATCGCCGATCCTCCCGAGCTCGTCACGATGAGCATCCGAGGCCCGGCGGGGGCCGGCACGTAGGCCAGCGCCTTGGAGAAGTCGTAGAGCTCCTCGAGGGAGGCGGCGCGGTGGATGCCGAATTGCCGGAAGACGGCGTCGTAGATCTCGTCTTTTCCGGCCAGCGAACGAGTGTGCGATTCGGCGGCCCGACGTCCCTGTTCGGTCCGCCCGGCTTTGAAGACCACGATGGGCTTCCGGCACGCCCGGACGGCGGCGAGGAACCTTGCCGCGTCCTTCACCCCCTCGATGTAAAGCGTGATCACCTTCGTGTTCGGATCCGAGCCGAAGAACTCGATCAGGTCGGCCTCGTCCACGTCGACCCTGTTTCCCATGCTCACGAACGCCGAGAAACCGAGCCTCTCCTCGGCGGCCCAGTCGATCAGTGCCGCCCCGACGGTCCCGCTCTGCGACGCGATGGCCATCGCGCCTTTCCGGGTGATGAGCGGCCAGGATGCGCAAAGGCCGTGGTGCGGGTAGTTCACGCCCTGGCAGTTCGGCCCGACCACGCGGATTCCGCAGCGGGCCGCGTTGCTCTTGACCTCCTCCTGGAGACGAGCTCCGTCCGCCCCCGATTCGGCGAACCCGCCCGTGATGACGATGGCGGCCCGTACCTTCCGCTCGCCGAGCTGGAGAATCGTGGCAGGCACGGAGGCCGCCGGAACGATGACGACGGCGAGATCGGTGCCGGCCGGGATGTCGTTCACGGTCTTGACGGAAGGAACTCCGAGGATCGTCTCCCCTTTGGGGTTCACGGGGATGACGGGGCCGCGGAACCCTGCGTCGAGGATGTTCTTGAAGATCGTGAATCCCAGCTTCCCCGGCTTTGCGGAGGCGCCGATGACGGCCATGCCGTTGGGGCGAAAAAGCGCCTGCAGGGAGTCACTCATATCGCTCCTCTGAGATCGATGATCCATCGAGTCTATCTCGGCAGGCCGGCGCGAGCAGCTAGACTCGTCGTCCGGTGACCGGAGATCAGATTCACGCGGATGAAAAGCCCTTCCGTGTCTCTCGCTCGAGGCAGGAGATCCTCCAGGACTTCGAGAAGCTGATCGCGGAAAGGATGCTCTACGGCGCCGACCGCGATCCCGCCATCATGGACGGCGCCGAGTTCGACCGGGCGGTCGTCAAGAAGAAGGGAAAGGGAACCCGATTTCTCATCCGGAAGGCTCCCTCGAGGGCGAGGCTGCTCAGTCACTGGACACGCCTCTTCAAGAACCTCGTCGCGCCGTGCGCCCTCTTCGACGCACTCTCCGCCAGGATCCACGAGTTCGAACACCGGGAGAACCTGCTCCTCTTCGGGAAGGGCCGAGTCATCTACGATACGGAGATCTTCCAGGCGGAGGAGAGCGTCGGCGAGCTCACCCTCAGCTTCGCGTCCCAGAGAGACCCATCGCGCGGCGTGCTCGCATATCTTTCGGGCGAGAGGCTGAGGATCGTCTACATCGAGCACATCCACCTGACGGCGCAGAAGTCGGGTTACGCTTCGGCGCTTTTTCGGCACTACGAGCGCCTCTTCCACGACCTCGGTTTCAACCAGTTCCGGCTGAGCGCCTCCCTTTCGGTCGGCAGGTATTACTGGGCGCAGGAGGGATTCGATTTCTCGGAAAGGTCGGAGGCCGGGAAGAGGAAGGCGGAGCTGAGGGCTCTCGTGAAGGAAAGGGGCCTTCCCGTCCGCGAAGTCGAGATCGGACGTCTGAACCACGCCTACGACTTCGCCCGTTTCAGAAGAGACGTCAGGATTCCCGTCTACCGCGACCCCGAAGGTTTCTATTCGTCGAAGGCCGACGACCACTTTCGCGAGGAAGTTTCCCTTCCCCTCGGGAAGGCCTTTCTTCTCTTCTCGGCGCCGTGGGAAGGGTACAAGACGATCTATACGAACACCCCGCGAAGAACGGGCTTCGTGACCTCCAGCGAGTACCTCCTGCATCGACCGCGAGCCGGCCATGTCGAGAGCCCCGGACGGCTCCGCACTCTCCTGAAGGCGATCGGGAAGCACGACCTGAGGAGCAGCCTCGTCGACCTTTCGCCTTACGTCCCCGACCTCGGGTTCCTCGAGGGGATCCACCGGCCGGAGTATCTGGCGAGATTCCGCGAGAGCGTCAGGAGAGGCGAGAAGATGTTCTCCACGGAGGACTGTTCGATCTCTTCGGCGAGCTTCGACGTCGCGCTCCTGGCGGCGGGCGGTGTGATGGCTGGCGTGGACGCGGTCCTGAACGGGCGCGTCGACAATGTGTTCTGCGCCGTGAGGCCTCCCGGACACCACGCGGGACGGGATTCCGCGATGGGATTCTGCTTCATCAACAACGTGGCGGTCGGAGCCCTCTACGCGAGGGCGGTCTATGGCGTGGAGAGGATCTTCATCCTGGACTGGGACGTGCATCACGGCAACGGGACGCAGGAGATTTTCGAGGAGGACCCTCTGACGTACTACTGCAGCCTCCACGAGCATCCCACGTTCTGCTTTCCGGGCACGGGCCGGAGAACGGAGAGAGGGACCGGAGCGGGCGTCGGGCTCACCCTGAACCTGCCGCTCAAGCCTCACACCGGGGACGCCGAGCTGATGGAGACCTTCGAAAGCGAGGTCGTTCCGGAGATCGAGCGCTTCGGGCCCGGGCTGATCATGGTGTCCGCCGGGTTCGACGCGCACGAGAAGGACTCGATCGCCGACCTCGATCTCACGGAAAAGTCCTTTGCCTACATGACCCGGAGAGTCTGCGAGCTGGCGGATCGGCACTGCGGGGGCCGAATCGTGTCGGTCCTGGAGGGAGGGTACGACGGTCCCGCTCTCGCCTCGTCGGCCCTCGCCCATCTGAAGGCGCTTCAGGGAAGGAGTCTGGAATGTTCGTCGGAAAAAGGATGACGCGGAAAGTCATCACGGTCTCCCGCGGAGACACCTTGAGGTTCGCGAGCCATCTCCTGCGAGAGCACCGGATCCATCAGCTGCCGGTCGTGGAAGGCGCGGAGCTGATCGGCTTCGTGTCGGGCACCGACATCCGCAACTCGACGTTCGAGGAGACGACGGTCACAGGGACCGGCAAGATCGTCGTGAAGAACAAGACGATCGAGGAGATCATGAAGCGCGAGGTGATCACGGTCAGCCCGTGGGATACCGTCGAGGACGCGCTGCTCATCTTCTACAAGCGGAGACTGGGCGCCCTGCCGGTCGCGGAGGGGAAGAAGCTGGTGGGAATCATCACGAAGGCCGACGTCCTCGCGGCGTTCTGCGACACCCTGAGGATCGAGGAGGCCGGCGTGAGGATCGAGGTTCTTCTCCCGCGCGAGGTCGGCTCCCTCCTCCAGCTCGTGCGCAAGCTCGGAGAGCTGAAGACCGAAATCCGGAGCCTGATCCTGTCTCCCTCCCGGGACGGCTTCGTCGCCTTCGTCAGGCTTTCGACGATCGATGTGGGGGCGGTGAAGAAATCGCTCCGAGACGCCGGCTTTTCGGTCCCCGAGCTGTCGGATTTCCTCGGAAAGACGGGCGAACAATAATGCGACTCGAGGTGCTCAATGCTGGTTCGGGACATCATGCGGAGTCCGGCCGTCGCCATCTCCGCGGACACCATGCTCCAGGACGCCTATCGAACGATGCAGGAGCGGGGCATCAGGCACCTGCCGGTCGTCGAGGGCGAGAAACTCGTCGGCGTGATCACGGATCGTGATCTGAGGCTCGCGACGAGCGCGCTCTCCCTTTCGCCGTTCCCGCCGGGCAGCCGGGTGTCCGAGGTGATGACCCGGGGGCCGCTGACGGCGGACGCCTCGGACCCGGTCGAGGATGCCGCACGCACCATGCGCGAACGGAAGATCGGCTGCCTTCCGATCCTGGAGGACGGACGCGTCATCGGGATCGTCACGGGCCTCGATCTGCTCGATGCGCTCATTCGCATGACCGGCGTCGACAAACCCTCCGGCCGCCTGGAGGTTCACCTGCCCGACCATCCCGGCGAGCTGGCCCGCCTCACCGGTTTTCTCAGCCAACGCGGACTGAACGTGCACTCGCTCCTGACGTATCCCGACGGTCCGGACTCGGTTCGGACCGTGCTGCGCATCGGCTCCATGGAGACTCGGGTGCTCGCGCGGGACCTGCGCCTTGCCGGGTTCGACGTCCCCTGGCCGCCGGAGAAACCGTGCCCTCGGTGATTTACGCTCCGGCCTACCGGACGTATTCCTTCGGCGACGAGCATCCGTTCAGCCCCATCCGCACCGACATGATGCTCGATCTTCTGGACGCGCTCGGACACCGCGTGGAGACGGTCGCGCCGGAGCCGGCCACGCGGGAAGACATCCTCGACGTGCACGAGGACTCCTACGTGCGTCGCGTGGAGGAGCTGAGCGCGGGTGCGGAGGTCCCCGACGGACAGGAGTACGGGCTGGGCACGCAGGACACCCCTGCGTTCCCGGGCATGGATGAGGCGGCACGCTGGCTCGTGGGCGGCGCGCTGCATGGCGCACGCCTCATTTCCGAACGGGGAGAGACGCGCGTTCTTCAGGCGGGAGGCGGGCTGCATCATGCGCGGCGCCGCCTGGCTTCCGGCTTCTGCATCTACAACGACCTCGCGATCGCGATCAACTCCCTCACCCGGCATGGCCTCCGGGTCGCGTATCTCGACGTCGACGTCCATCACGGCGACGGTGTACAGGAGATCCTCTACGAGGACCCCCGGGTGATGACCGTCAGCCTTCACGAGTCGGGCAAGTACCTCTTCCCGGGTACGGGCGAGGTGCGCGAGCTCGGCTCCGGCGTCGGTCGCGGCCTGAAGCTCAATCTGCCGCTCGAGCCCTTCACGGAGGGCGAGAGCTACCTCGAGGTGTTCGACAAGGTGGTCCCGGCGGCCCTGCGCCACTTTCGCCCCGACGTCCTCGTGGTTCAGGCCGGGGCGGACGCGCATTTCGACGATCCGCTCTCCGATTTGATGCTGACGACGCGAGACTACGAGGCCATCTTCCGGCGAATCCTGGAATGGGCGGACGCCTTCGCCGCGGGCCGGGTGCTGTTCACGCTCGGCGGCGGCTACTCCTTCCGGGCGGCGCCGCGCGTGTGGGCGATCCTCTATCTCGTGATGCACGATCTCCCTCTGGTCCGGGACGTCCCCGAGGCGTGGCGGAGCAAATGGAGCCGCGCCCTCTCGAAGGAGCTCCCGAGCACGCTGCACGATCCGAATCCGTCGCACGCCGACATTCCCAACCGCTACGAGATCTCGCATCGAAACAGGCAGGTCGCCGAGCGGCTTCTCGACCTCACGCGCCAATACTGGTTTCCGCCGTAGGCGGGCTGGAGCCCACGGGCGTCCTTTCGCTCATGGCTTCGGGACGAGGATCGTGCCGGCGGCCTTTTCGCGCGGATAGAGAAGGACGTGCCGCCCGTTCTGGATCTGGAAGATGCCGACCTCGTAATGCAGCGGGTTCCCATGCTCGTCGAACCGCAGCCGCTCGAGCGGAAGCAGGAGGTCGGTCTCGCGGAGCGCGTCGCGGATGGCATCCCGTTCCGGAGGGACGGACGCGCGGAACGCCTTTTCGAGCGCCGCGAGGACCGCGCGCGTCGCCGTGTAACCGTACATGCTGAGAGGCGGAGGGGGATGATCGAACTGGCGGGCGAATCCGGCCTCGTAGACACGGCTCCCTTCCAGATCTCCCGACAGCGAGATCCCCGGCTCCCAGACGACGGCTCCCATCGCCCCCTCAGCGAGCGGGCCGAGCTGCCCGATGAGGGCGGGGAACTCCATGCCGAAGGCGCCGACCACGGCCGGGACCGGACCCTTTAGCCCGCGGACTTGCCGAAGGAGAACGAGGTTGTCCGCGAAGAAACCGTCCACGAGCAGGAGCGGCGCGCCGTCCGACTTCACGCGGGCGAGGAGCGGGATGAAGTCCGGGGTTCCGGTCTGGAAGCTCTCGAAGGTGGAGACTCTCACCCCGCGGGCCTCCAGCCGTTCCTTCTGGAGCCGCGCGAGCTGCGTCGCCCCCGGCGTCGACGAAAACAGGATCGCGACGAGTTTCACGGGCAGCAGCTCGAGCGGGACCCCCGTCGTGGCATCCACGAACGGCTCCAGCCGGCTGATCCTGAAGAAGAACGCGTTACCCCGTTGCGTGAGCCGCTGATCGAGCGAAGAGCCCGCAACATAGGGGACGCGCTCCCGCTCGGCCACTTGCGCTACCGGGCCGACGATGCTGTCGACATAGCCCCCGACGAGCGCGCTGACGTGTTCGCGCGTCGCGAGCTCCTGGGCCGCGTTCGTGGCCTCGTCCGGCCGACCCCCGTCGTCCCTCGTGATCAGCTTCACGGAGTGGCCGTGGATTCCACCCCGGCCGTTGACCTCCGAGACGGCGTAGGCGACCCCTTCGTGCACGGCCGTCCCCTGGGCCGCGAGGGCGCCACTCAGGGAGTTCACTTCGCCGATCCGCACCTCGCGGGCGCCTTCCGGCCCGCGGGAGCACTGCGCCGCGAAGAGTCCCAACGCCAGCAGCGGGCCGAATGCGGCGTGCCGTGGAACCTTCAATTCGGTGACCGGTGCCGCGCGCCGAAGCTCAGATCGCGGGCAGAGGCTGCCGTGCTTCCATCAGCAGCTGCCGCGTTCCTTCGGAGCGGGCCGTGTCGCGTCCCGCCTGGATCGAGGCCAGGCGGGACCGCCACGTTGACAGGTCGAAGGCTTCGTCTTTCGGGGAAACGAGGCAGGCGTCGATCAGATCCCGGTAGAACCTGACCATACCCTCCACGAGAGGCACGGGATACTCGCGCCCCTGCACCTTCAGACACTGGACCCCGAGGTCGATCAGATGCGGGATGTCTTCGAGGAGGAAGAACGCATCGTTCTTCAGGGCCACGCCGTTCTCCCACTTCTCCTCTCCGCAGTAAAGCTCCCACGACTCCAGGCAGACGCGGTAATCGAGGCCGCCGCGGTTCGGGCTTCCCTTGAACAGGTCCTTCCCGAAGGAGTCCGTCGTGCGCTCGAGGCGGTGATAGGGAGACATCCAGCACTTCCCGAGGTAGGTGTAGCACTTGTTCGCGTGGATCAGGACCTCGATCCCGACGTCAATCTGCTCTTTCCGCGAGGCCAGCTCCCTGAGGGTCAGCTTCGTGTCGGCGACGACCTGCGAGACGCCGATGGACCGGTAGAACCTCACGTCCTCGTTGTTGAGGATGTTGGCTCCGATCGAGGCGTGGATCGTGAGTCGCGGGAATCTCCGGTGGACCTCGGCGATGGCCCCGATGTCGGTCATGATCGCCCCGTCCACCCCCCAGGACACGAAACGCTCCATCTTCCCGAGCATGGCGGCGATCTCGCGGGATTGCATGTTCGTGTTGAAGGCCACGCGCAGCTTGGCGCCGCCCGCATGTGCGATTTCGATCGCAGCGCGGACGTCCTCGTCGGACATCTCGTACTTGTCGCGCCGCCGGCTCCAGCCGCGAGGCC
>JBGQDL010000164.1:0-8513 GCA_041495865.1 Thermoanaerobaculia bacterium
CGACGCGCCGCGCGAACTCGCCGGCGGAGCCGAGACCGGCGACGACGCCCGCCTCGTTCTCTCCACGACGACGCCCAACGGCGCCTTCGCGGCGGCCGCCTCGCGCATCGACAACCGCTCGAACGACCCGAGCGCTCTTCTTCCGCGCTGACCCTTTCGCGGGCCCGGACCTCCTGTCCGGGTCCGCGGTTTCCCCGCGCAAGCGGTCCCCCTCCACCCCGGAGCGGGCGTCTCAGTCCGGCAGCATGACGACGAGGTACTTGCTGCCCCTCCAGAACCGGGCGGCGTCGGTCACCGCCAGCGTGCTCGCTTTCGGGCCCGTCGCGGAAAGAGTGTAACTGTCCTTCGGGTGGTCCGAGAGGACGCGTGCCTTGTCCGGCGCCGCGCCCACGGCAAACTCCGTTTCCCTGCGGGTGTCGATCTGCTTGAAGAGCGTTTCGTCGAACTGTCCCGTGCGCTGCCAGTTTCCTCCGAGGCCCAGCACGGAGCCTCTCTTCTCGACGAGGCCGGCCTTCTTCAGGGCGCTCTGCGACGCGATGAGGACGTAGGCGGTCGACATCTGCGTCTCGCGGTCCGCGATGACGGCCTCCTTCTCCTTGACGGCCGCCTCTTTCTCTTTCACGGTCCCGCGCAGCTCCTCCGCTTCCTTCGTCAGCACCTGCGTCTTCTCCTCGAGCGCGGCGATCGTGGCTTCCTTCTCTTCGAGGGAGCGGCGCAGCTCGCCGACGAGGCGCTCGAGCGTCGTGGCCTTCTCGTCCGAGGCGTGCTTCTGTTTCTGCAGGGCCGAAAGTTTCGCGAGGTTCGCCTTGACGGAGTTGCGGATCTCCTCGATCTCCGCCTTCAGCTCGTCGCGCTTCTGCGCGGTGGCTGTCTTGCCCTCCTGGGCGACTGTGATCGAGGTCCTGACGGCCCTGAGCTCCTTGACGCGTAGATCCTCGAGGCTTTTCTGCACGTCATCGAGCGTGGCCTGCATCTCGGCGGTCGCCGCGCCCGCGGCGCCCAGCTCCCTCTGTGAGCGCTGCTTCTCTTCAGTCAGCGTCTTGTTCTCGGCTTTGACCTGGTCGAG
Source organism: Thermoanaerobaculia bacterium (assembly GCA_041495865.1). Classification (GTDB taxonomy): domain Bacteria; phylum Acidobacteriota; class Thermoanaerobaculia; order UBA5066; family UBA5066; genus Fen-183. The sequence goes on from JBGQDL010000164.1 coordinate 1,067, forward strand.
GTCTTTCTTCCACGCGCAGCTCGTGAGGACGAGCCCGGCGAGGACGAGGGTGTGAACGCGGGCGAGCCGCAGAGCTTTCTTCACGGTCGATCCTCCCTTCCTCCCGCGGAACGTACCGCAGTTCCACCCCGGGGTGCACTCCCTTCAGGCGCCCTTGTCTCAGGCACCACCCTGGTCAAAGCGCCCCGGCGACCGCCTTGCCGACGTCCTCGGTGCTCGCACGGCCGCCCATGTCCGGCGTGCGCGGGCCTTCCCTCAGGACCTTCTCGATCGCGCCGACGACGGCGAGCGCGGCCTCCCGGTGCCCGAGATGCTCGAGCATCATCGCGCCCGACCAGATCTGGCCGATGGGGTTCGCGACGTTCTTTCCGGCGATGTCGGGAGCCGAGCCGTGGACCGGCTCGAAGAGCGACGGGTACGCCCGCTCCGGGTTCAGGTTCGCCGACGGCGCGATGGCGATGGTGCCCGTGCACGCCGGCCCGAGGTCCGAGAGGATGTCTCCGAAGAGGTTCGAGCCGACGACGACGTCGAACCAGTCCGGGTGTCTGACGAAATGCGCCGTCAGGATGTCGATGTGGTACTTGTCGGCCTTCACGTCGGGGAAATCCCTGGCGACGGCTTCGGCCCGCTCGTCCCAGAAGGGCATCGAGTGGAAGATGCCGTTCGACTTCGTCGCCCAGGTCAGATGCTTTTTCGGCCTCGTGCGGGCGAGCTCGAAGGCGTACCGCACGATCCGGTCGATGCCGCGCCGCGAGAAGACGCTTTCCTGCACGACCATCTCGGCGTCCGTGCCCTCGAAGCAGCGCCCTCCGAGCGTCGAGTACTCCCCCTCGCTGTTCTCCCTCACGACCACGAAGTCGATGTCCCCGGCCTCGCGCCCACGCAACGGACACGGAACGCCGGGCATGAGCCGCACGGGCCGGACGTTCGCGTACTGATCGAAGCCCCGGCGGATCTTGATCAGCAGCCCCCAGAGCGAAACGTGGTCGGGCACGCCGGGGAAGCCGACCGCGCCAAGGAAGATCGCGTCGTGATGCCGGATCTGGTCGAGCCCGTCCTCCGGCATCATCCGTCCCGTCTTCGCGTAGTACGCGCAGCTCCACGGCAGCTCGTCCCACTGGAACGTGATTCCGAACTTCGCGCCCGCCGCATCGAGCACGCGAATCCCCTCCGGCACGACCTCCTGGCCGATTCCGTCTCCGGGGATCACGGCGATGCGATGCAGCTTCATGTGGCGGGCCGAAACCGTTCGGCGGCCGGGGCTCTTCGCCCGCATACAATACCCTCTCCCGCGCGTTCGCCCGGCGCCCGGGCGCGATCTGCGCTGAAAGGAGACGGCATGGGGGCGGCGGGGCCGGCCACGGCACGCCTCCGGCGCGCGTGGCTCGACGCGCTCCAGGAAGGGGGACCGTCGGAGCGGCGCATCCTCGGGGACGCCCGGCTGCGGACCCTCTCCGGCGTGGAGTGGCTGTACGGGGAGGCGATCCGCCTCGTGCGTGTCGACGTTTCCCGCGCCGCGCAGCTCGCGCGGGCGACGCGGCTTCTCGCGGCGCGCGTCGGCGATCCGCGTGGGTGGGCTCTCGCCCTTCGCGCCGAGGGTCATATCGCGTTCGCACGCGGCCGCTACGAGGGGGCGCGCGTCGCGTTCGTCGCCGCGAACCGCCTTTTCCGCCGCCTCGGCCTCGACCTCGAGGTGGCCCTCACCCGGAGCGCGGCCCTCCAGACGCTCATTTACCTGGGTCGCTACCAGCAGGCGTTTTCGTGGGCGCGGCGGGCGCGGGACGTGTTCGAGCGCGGCGGCGACCGGCTTCGCCTCGCGCGCCTCGACCTCAACGTCGCGAACATCCTCTACCGCCAGGATCGCTTCGAGGAGGCGCTCACGCTCTACCGTGCCTCGCTCCAGGAGTTCCGCCTCAGGGGGAAGCCCCAAGACGTCGCGGTCGCGCTCCGCAACCGCGCCGTCTGCGAGATCAGCCGCAACGACTTCAAGGCGGCACTCAGAACGTACCGTGAGGCGCGGTCGTTCTGCGAACGGCACCGACTGCCCCTTCTCGTGGCTGAAGTCGACTACAACATCGCCTACCTCTTCTACCTGCGGGGCGAGTACACGCGCGCCATCGAGCTCTACGAGGACGCCCGGCGTCTCGCGGCGCGTCTCGGGGACCGCTACCACGAAGCGCTGTGCGACCTCGACCAGTCCGAGATGTTCCTGGAGCTGAACCTCGTCGAGCGGGGCCGGGCCCTCGCCGAGCGCGCCCTCCGCAGATTCGAGGCCCTGGGCATGCGTTACGAAGCCGCCAAGGCCCTCCTCTTCCTCGCCGTCGCCGCGCGCCACGACCGCGACGCCTCACGTTCCCTCGCGCTCTTCTCGCGGGCGCGGAAGCTCTTCGTGAAAGAGAAGAACCGCCTCTGGCCGTCGCTCATCCCTCTCTATCAGGCCGTCGTACTTTTCGAGATCGGCGACCTCCGCAGGGCGCGGCGGCTGTCCGAGACGGCGCTCGCGTTCTTCGCGCGGACGGCACTCTCCGGAAAGGCCGCCCTCTGCGATCTTCTCCTCGCGCGCATCGACCTCCGCACCGGTCACCCGGCTCGCGCGTGGGCGAGCGCCCGGCGCGCCCTGCGGCGGCTCGAGGGCGCCGACGCGCCCACCTCGATCTACCAGGCGTTCTACGTCGCGGGGCAGGTGCTCGAGGCGCGCGGCCAGCGCCTCGAGGCCGCCCGCCTGTACCGGCGGGCGCGCGCGCGGCTCGAAGGTCTGCGCGGCCACCTCGAGGGCGAGGAGCTGAAGATCGCCTTCTTCGAGGACAAGCTCGGGATCTACGAGGCTCTCGTCCGCCTGAGCCTTCGGGGGCGGCCGGATGCCTCCCGGCGCGCCGCGGCGTTTTCATACGTCGAGGAGGCGAAGTCCCGCAGTCTCGCGGACCTCATCGCGTTCCGCGCCCATCTCCTGCCGGGGACCGGCGCGCGTCGCGGGCGCGCCGTGCGCTCCGTCCAGCGCCTGCGCGAGGAGCTGAACTGGACGCAGCGGCGCTTGCGCGCGCTGCAGGAGGAGGACGAAAGCCGCTTCCGGGGAACCGTTCGGGCGCTCCGCCGGCGCGCAGCCCTCACCGAGCGGAATCTCACGGTGGTCCTGCGGGCCACGGGCCGCGGCCAGGAGGAGTTTCGCGCGCTCCAGAACGCCGGCACGCTGCGCCTCGGCGCCATCCGCGAAACGCTCGCGCCGGGAACGACGATCCTCGAGTACATGCGGCTCGGCGACCGCTTCGTGGCCTGCGTCCTCGACCGGCGCTCTCTGACGTTCGTGCCCGTCGGCGGCGTCGCAGCGGTGCGCGAGCACTTCGAACTCCTGAAATTCCAGCTCTCGAAGCTTCGGCTGGGAGCCGCGTACGTCCGGACGTTCGGTACGGCGCTCGAGGCCGCGACGCACGCGCACCTCCGAGCCCTCCACGACCTCCTTGTTGCGCCCGCCCGGGCACGGCTCACGGGCAGCCATGTCGTCGTGGTCCCCCATGGCTTCCTTCACTATCTGCCGTTCCACGCCCTCCACGACGGGACCGCCTACCTCGCCGACGCGCTCGCCGTGTCGTACGCCCCCAGCGCGAGCGTCTACGCGCTCTGCGTGACGAAGCCCGCGCGCTCTCGGAACGAGTCCCTCGTTCTGGGCTTGCCCGACGCGGCGACGCCGCACATCCTCGGCGAGGTGCGCGCCGTGGCCGCAACTCTCCCGAACGCGCGCCTCTTTCTGGGCGCCCGGGCCACGCGGGAGCGCCTCGAGGAGCACGGCTCCACGGCGCGGTACGTCCACATCGCGGCGCACGGCCTTTTCCGGCAGGACAACCCCATGTTCTCGTCGATCCGCCTCGGAGGGTCCGAGCTGAGCCTGTTCGACCTCTATCAGCTCCAGCTCTCCGCGGAGCTCGTCACTTTGAGCGGCTGCGGCACGGGGCTGAACGTCATCGTGGGCGGCGACGAGCTTCTCGGCCTCGTGCGCGGACTCCTCTACGCGGGTGCGCATTCGGTCCTCGGCACGCTGTGGGACGTCAACGACGAGACCACGGCGCTTTTCATGAAGACTTTCTACGAAAGGCTCCGCACGACTTCGGACCGTGCGGAGGCCGTGCGCCTCGCCATGCGGCGCCTCAGGGAGACACATCCCCACCCGTACCACTGGGCACCGTTCGTCCTGACGGGAGGCGTGGGGGGGCCTGGCGACCCCAAAAGAAATCTCGCCGTCCCCTATATTTTTGGGCCCGACTGAGACTCCTTCTTATGTGGGGGGCTCTCTCCGTCCGTCAATTTCCGCCCATGACCGAGACGACGAGATAAGATGTTGCAACACAAGCACTTCAGCGACGCCGAGTGGATCGACCGGGTGCGCGGGATGGCCCTCGCCCCCGAGGCGATGGATCTCCACCTGGCCGGATGTCGACGGTGCCGGCGCGCCCGCGACCTGTTTGGGGCGGTAACAGAGGTCGCCCGCGGGGAGGCGGCGTACGAGGTGCCGGAGGGAACGCTCCGTTCGGCCCGGGCCATCTTCGCTCTCCGGGGTCCCGAGCGGGTGCGGATTCTCCCGCGGGTCCTCGCACGCCTCGTCTTCGACAGCTTCGCCGAGCCCCTGCTCGTTGGAGTCCGAAGCCGGCAGCGCGTGACCCGGCAGGCCATGTACCGCGCAGGCGACTACTACGTGGACCTCCGCATGGAGTCCGAGCCCGAGACCCGACACGTGTCCGTGGTGGGCCAGATCGCGAACCGCCGCGATCCCGAGCGCTCCGTCGCGCACGTGCCCATCGTCCTCACGTCCGAAGAGGAGGTCGTCGCGCGCGCCGTGAGCAACGAGTTCGGCGAGTTCCAGCTCGGCTATGCGCCGGCGAAGCACCTCCGGCTCCACGTCCCCGTCTCAGGCTCCGGGAAAATCGAAGTCGCCCTCAACGGGCTGCGTTCCGGGCCGCCCGACGCCCCGCGAACAGCACCCAAGCAGACGACCCGGAAATCCCTGCGAGCCCGGAACCGGAGGCGGCCGTGAGATCGCTTCACTACCTGATGAGATCGAGACTCATGAAGAAAGCGACCGCCTTCATCGCCGCCTTCGTCCTGGCGCTCGCGGTCGCCCCGCTCGCGCGTTCCGCCCCCGACGACAGGGAGATCATCCTTCGCACCTCCGCCGCCGACGTCACGGTCCTCGCGAAGCGCCACGGGCTCGACGTCGTCATGTCGATGGACACCCCCGGTGTGTTCCTCGTCGCACCTTCCCCAGGCAACGTCGCCACTTCCGCTTCGCTTCAGGCCGAGCTCCTCCTCGACGCCGAGGTCCTCGCCGTCGAGCCGGACCGCGGCGTCTCCCTGCCCGAGGTGCCGCAGACGCAGACCATGACGGGCGGCCTGACACAGTCGACGGCCCATATCCTCGAGGCCGCCGCGAACCCCACGCTCGTCGACTTTTTCGGCGCCTCCGCGCGGGACGCGTACGTGAACCAGCCGGCGGCCGCGCTCGTGCGGACGGCGCCCACGCAGCTTTCGCTCGCGACCGGCCGGGGCATCGTCGCGATCATCGACACGGGCGTCGACCCGAACCATCCCGTGCTGAAGGCGTCCCTCGTCGGCGGCTACGACTTCACGCGCAACTTCCCGGGCATTCCGAACGAGATGAACGACCTGACACAGTCGACCGCGCACATCCTCGAGCAGTCGACCGCGCACATCCTGGAGGCCCAAACGGCGCAGGTCCTGAACGGCTCCACGCTCGCGCTCCTCGACCAGTCGACCGCGCACATCCTCGAAGGGACGCCGCTCCCGTCCGCCTTCGGACACGGCACGATGGTGGCGGGCATCGTCCACCTCGTCGCGCCCACCGCGAAGATCATGCCGCTCAAGGCGTTCAATGCCGACGGGACGACGGACCTCTGCCTCATCATCCGCGCCATCTACTTCGCGACGGACCATGGCGCGCACGCCATCAACATGAGCTTCAGCTTTCCGGACGCGTCGAGCGAGCTCCGGCGGGCGATCGACTACGCGTATCAGCACGGCGTCCTCTTGGTGGCGGCCTCGGGCAACGAGGGGCTCACGACGAAGCGGTATCCCGCTTCCTTCAACAACGTCGTCGGCGTGGCGTCGACGGACCTCTTCGATCAAAAGAGCGCCTTCTCGAACTGGGGGTCCAACGTAGCGTACCTCGCGGCTCCCGGCGAAGGGATCATCACGACATATCCGGCGGGCCTCTACGCGGCCGGCTGGGGGACTTCGTTCAGCGCGCCGTTCGTCGCCGGTGCAGCGGCGCTGCTCAACCAGACGGATCCCGGCATCGGCTGGGGGGACTTCGTCAACGCTCTCTCCCACGGCGTGAAGCTGTCCGTCGCGAATTTCGGCTGGGGAAGGCTCGACACGTATTCCGCCGTGTCGAGCAGTGTCGACTAGCAGCAACTGGCTTTTGTAAACACTGTTCGTCAACAACTCAAGGAGGATCCTGATGCGCACACGTGGTGTACTGGCATTCGCGTCTCTACTCGCCGTCCTCTCGCTTCTCGGCTTTGCCGCGGTCGCTGACGACCATGGCAGCTTCGACTTTACCGGGACGATCTCCGCTCTGCCCTCGTCCGGCCTGACGGGCGACTGGACCGTCGCCGGCAAGACCGTGCACGTCACCGCCACGACCAAGATCCAGCAGGAGGACGGCGCCGCCGCCGTGGGAGCCGCCGTCGAGGTCAAAGGCAGCCTCCGCGCGGACGGCTCCGTCGACGCCTCGAGCATCGAGGTGAAGCACGCCGCGCCGGGCGCCGCAGGAGCGCCCCCCGAGGAGCAGGAGAACGACTTCGTCGGGGCGATCCAGACGCTGCCCGGAACCGCGAGCTTCGTCGGCGACTGGACCGTCGGTGGCAAGACCGTCCACGTGACGGCGTCCACCAGCCTCAACTCGGAGGGCGGCACCTTCGCCGTCGGCGCCTCTGTCGAGGTGGAGGGCACGACGCGCACCGACGGCTCGATCGACGCGACCAAGATCGAGCTCAAGTCCGCCGGCCCGGGAGCGATGCCGCCAGGCGAGATGGACTTCCGGGGCGCCATCGAGTCCCTCCCCGCGACCGGCTTCGCCGGCGACTGGATGGTATCGGGCAAGATCGTGCACGTGACCGCCGCGACCCGCATCGAGGCCGAGCACGGCGCTCCCGCGGTGGGTGCGTTCGTCGAGGTCGAGGGGACCACCCGGTCGGACGGCTCGATCGACGCCGCTAAGATCGAGGTCAAATCCGCGCCGCCCGCCGGCACGCCCGCGCCCACGGAGTTCCGCGGCGCCGTCGAGTCGCTCCCGGCGGCCGCCGGTTTCGTCGGTGACGCCGTCGTGAGCGGCCGCACGGTCCACATCACGACGACGACGCGCATCGATCAGGAGGACGGCGCTCTCGCCGTCGGCGCCATGGTCGAGGTCAAGGGCACGGCGCGAACCGACGGCTCG
>JBGQDL010000165.1:0-8502 GCA_041495865.1 Thermoanaerobaculia bacterium
AACTCGAAGTGGGAGCCGAGCTCCTGGCCGAAGGACTGCACGGGAGCCGGGTTCCACGAAGCGCCGCGCGGCGCGCTGGGTCACTGGGTGCACATCGTGGACGGCGTAATCGCGAACTACCAGTGCATCGTCCCGAGCACCTGGAACGCGGGGCCGCGGGACGCCAAGGGGCGGCGCGGACCCTACGAGGAAGCCCTGCTCGGGACGCCGGTGGCAGACCCGGCCAAGCCGATCGAGATCCTGAGAACCGTCCACTCCTTCGATCCCTGCATGGCCTGTGGCGTCCACGTCGTGGACGCGAGCCGGCGGAAGCTGGCGGACGTGAGGGCCTCGTGAGCCCCTCCCTTCCGGATGCCGTGTCGACGAGCGGACGGCACTATCCGATCGAGCCCCATCCCCCCGAGCACAGCGACCTCGTGCGCGTCTACGTGTGGGAATGGCCGGTGAGGCTCACACACTGGGCGATCGTCTTCTCGATCGCCGTCCTCGCCGTCACGGGAATCACAATGGGCAATCCCCGCCTGATCGTCCGGGGTCCGGCGGGGGAGAACTTCCTGATCGGGACGTTCAAGATCGTCCACTCCTACGCGGCGATCGTCTTCACGCTCGCGGTTCTCTCCCGGATCGCGTGGATGTTCCTCGGGAATCACTTCGCGACCTGGGACAAGTTCATTCCGGTCAAGAGCCGGCGGCGCCGCGGGCTCTGGCGGACGCTGCGGTTCTACGTCTTCCAGCTCCGAAAGCCGCCCGGCTTCATCGGCCACAACCCGCTGGCCGGCCTGACGTACACACTGGTCTTCGGCCTCTATTTCGTGATGATCACGACGGGGTTCTCGCTCTATTCGATGAGCGCCGGTGTCGGCTCGCCGATGCGTGTCTTCCGCTTTCTCGTCCCGCTGGTCGGCGGCTTGCAGTCGGCGCGCTTCATCCACCACGGCGTCATGTGGCTTCTCATCGGCTTTGCCGTCCACCACGTCTACAGCGCCGTCCTGATGTCCCAGATCGAGGCCAACGCCACGATGGAGTCGATGTTCTCCGGCTACAAATTCGTCCACAAGGACGACGTCATCTATTCGGGTTACCGGCACATCGATCCCAAGGACATCCATGAGCGACACCTCTAAGCCGATCCAGCTCCTGATCCTCGGGCTCGGAAACGTCCTCTGCGGCGATGACGGCCTGGGATCGGCCGCGATCGCGCGGCTGAGAGCGCGGTACGAAATCCCCGACGGCGTCAGCGTCCAGGACGGGGGCACCCTTGGTCTCGCCCTCCTCCCCTACCTCGAGGACGCCGAGAAGGCGATCCTCGTGGACGCCATCCGGACCGACGCCTCCCCCGGCTCTTTCGTCCGGCTGGATGGGGAGGACGTTGGCCCTGCCGTGGCGAGCCGGCTCTCCGTCCACCAGGTAGGCGTGGCCGACCTCCTGGACGCGGCCCGTTGGAGAGGGCGCCTGCCGGACGTGCTCGTCCTCCTTGGCCTCGTCCCCCAGACAATCGAGCTGGGGCTTCGCCGATCGCCCCGAGTGGAGGCACACCTGCCCGAGTTGGTTCAGCGGATCGTGGAGGAAGCGCGCGCGCTGGGTTTCAAGCTCACGCTCCTAAGGGACGATGAAGCGCCGGCTGCTTCTGGCTCTCTGGACGTCGCTCGGGCTCTGGGCCTGTAGCCCGGACAGGGACCTTCCGGAGCCTTACCGGCGGCTGGAGGTTCCTTCGGCTCGTCTCGGGTCGGCCGAGGCGAGGGAGAGCGGGCGGAGGCTCTTCCTGACCGCGTGCGCCCTCTGCCACGGCGAGAGAGCCGACGGACGCGGCGTGCGGCGAGAGAATTTCGCCCAGCCGCCGCGGGACTTCACGTCCGGGGCCTGGCGAAAGCAGACGACTCCGCGGCGCGTCTTCTTCGCCATCCGCGAAGGAGTCCACGGCACTCCGATGTCCGCCTGGAAATCGTTCAGCGAGACCGAAACCTGGGATCTCGTCGCGTATGTTCTCTCCGCCGGAGAGGACCATCGCTGATGGGGAAACGCCTCAAGATGGAGATCCGCGGAGCCGTCCAGGGGGTCGGCTTCCGGCCCTTCGTCTACCGTTTGGCCACGGGTCTCGGGCTCACGGGCTGGGTTTTGAACGACATTCGCGGCGTGTTTCTGGAGGTGGAGGGAGACCCGGAGCAGCTCTCTGCGTTCCGGGCACGCGTTCTCTCCGAGACTCCTCCGAGGGCGAGGATTCAGGGCCTGACCGAAAGCTGGCTCGAGCCGGTCGGATACGAGGGCTTTCAGATTCGAACGAGCGAGGCGACCGGGGCCAAGACGGCCCTCATCCTCCCCGACGTCGCCACCTGTCAGGACTGCCTGACCGAGATTCTCGATCCCGAGAACCGCCGCTACCTTTACCCGTTCGCGAACTGCACGAACTGCGGGCCGCGCTTCACGATCGTCCGCGACCTCCCCTACGACCGCCCGAACACCACGATGCGCGGCTTCGCGCTCTGTGCGGAGTGCCGGAACGAGTACGAAAGCCCCTTCGACCGCCGCTTTCACGCGCAGCCGACCGCCTGTTCCGCCTGCGGGCCCGAGCTCGCGGCGTGGAGCGGATCCGGCGAGGTGCTCGCACGCGGAGAAGAAGCTCTGGCGGTCGCCGCCGACGCCCTCCTTCGGGGCGAGGTCCTCGCGTGCAAGGGCCTCGGCGGCTTCCACCTGATGTGCGACGCGCGGAACGAGGCCGCCGTCTCGCGGCTCCGCGCCCGCAAGGCGCGCGAAGACAAGCCCTTCGCCCTCATGGTGAAGGATCTCGCGGCCGCGCGGTCGCTGGCGGAGGTCTCTCCCGCGGCGGCGGCGCTTCTCGAGGCCGCCGAGGCGCCCATCGTCCTCCTGCCCCGCCTCGAAGACGCGGCAATCTCCCGGGCGATCGCGCCGGGCCGGCCGGAGCTCGGGCTCATGCTCCCCGCCACGCCCCTCCACCACCTGTTGCTGCGTGCCGTCTCTGCCCCTCTCGTCGCCACGAGCGGGAACCTGAGCGAGGAGCCCATCTGCACGGACGAGCGCGAGGCACTCTCGCGTCTGGCCGGGATGGCCGACGTGTTCCTCGTGCACGACCGGCCGATCGAGCGGCACGCCGACGACAGCGTCGTGCGCATCGCGGCCGGCGCGCCCCGCGTCCTCAGGCGCGCCCGCGGATATGCCCCGCTGCCCGTGTCCGCAGCCGAGGAGCTGCCGGTCATCCTCGCCGTGGGCGCGCACATGAAGACGGCGGTGGCTCTCAGCGTCGGCCGCCAGGTCTTCCTCTCTCAGCACATCGGCGACCTCGAGACGCCCGAGGCGATGAACGCGTTCCGCCGCGTCATCGCGGACTTCCTGCGGCTCTACGAGGCGCGCCCCGCCCTCGTCGCGCACGACCTCCATCCCGGCTATCCCTCGGCGCTCTGGGCCAAGGAATGGGCGGTTGCGCACGGCATTTCCTCCTTCGCCGTCCAGCACCACCACGCCCATCTCGTGTCGTGTCTCGCTGAAAACGGCGCGCCGGGGCCGGCGCTCGGCGTCACATGGGACGGCACGGGCCATGGGACGGACGGTACCGTCTGGGGCGGAGAGTTCCTCAAGGGCGACGCCGGCGGTTTCACGCGCTTCGCCCATCTCAGGCCGTTCCGGCTGCCGGGTGGCGAGGCTGCGGTCCGCGAGCCGCGCCGCGCGGCCCTCGCCGTTTTGTTCGAAGTTTTCGGCGGCGACGCTCTCTCCCGCGAGGACCTCCCGCCCGTGCGCGCCTTTTCTCCGCACGAGCGGAGGCTTCTCGCGCAGATGCTCGAAACCGGCCTGAACGCGCCTCTGACGACGAGCGCCGGGCGCCTCTTCGACGCCGTGGCCGCGCTCCTCGGCCTTTCGCAGCGGACGCGCTACGAGGGCCAGGCCGCGATGGCCCTCGAGGCGGCGGTCGACCCGCGCGAGGATGCGGCCTGGCCGCTCCCGCTCGTGCCGCGCGAGGGCGCGCCCGCCCTCCTGGACTGGGAGCCTCTCCTTCACGCCCTCCTCGAGGATCTCGGTCACGGCGTTAACGCGGGGCGCCTCGCGGCGCGCTTCCACAATTCCCTCGTGGACGGGATCGCCCGAACCGCCGGGGCCGCCGGCGAAACGCGCGTCGCCCTCACGGGCGGTTGCTTCCAGAACCGGCTCCTCCTCGAGCGGGCGGCGGAACGCCTCTCGGCTCTCGGTTTCACGGTGCTCCTCCACCGCGAGGTGCCCCCGAACGACGGGGGGATCTCCCTGGGACAGGTCCTCGCGGGGGCGCACCATTTGAAGCATCTGCATCGCATCGCCTGACGGCCTCGCTTGGGTAGGCTGCGATCGTGGGGTGCTCCATGTGTCTGGGCGTTCCGGGAAAAGTCGTGAGGTTGGATGAGGGCGCGGTCGACATGCCGATGGGCGTCGTGAGCTTCGGCGGCATCACGAAAGAGGTGTGCTTCGCGTACACGCCCGAAGTCGTCCCGGGCGACTGGGTGCTCGTGCACGTGGGATTCGCCATCAGCAGGCTCGACGAGGACCATGCCCTCGAGGTCTTCCGGACCCTGAAGGAGCTGGGCGAGCTTTCCGAGCTCGACGTCCCCCAGCCCGCGCCGAGGTCCTGATGCGCTTCGTGGACGAGTACCGACGCGAGGAGGATGCGCAGGCGTTCGTCCGCGCGATCCGCGCGCGCGTGACCCGTCCGTGGACGCTCATGGAGATCTGCGGCGGGCAGACGCACACGCTCCTCAGGTCCGGCATCGACCGCATGCTCCCGTCCGGGATCACGCTCGTGCACGGGCCGGGCTGCCCCGTGTGCGTCACGCCGCTCACCCAGATCGACCGGGCCCTCGCGATCGCGCGCCGCCCCGGCGTGATCTTCACGTCTTTCGGCGACATGCTGCGCGTGCCCGGCTCGACGACGAGCCTCCTCAACGTCAAGGCGCAGGGCGGCGACGTGCGAATGGTCTATTCGCCGCTCGACGCGGTGCGCCTCGCCGAGCAGAACCCGGGCCACGAGGTCGTGTTCTTCGCCGTGGGCTTCGAGACCACGGCGCCCGCGAACGCCATGGCGGTGAAAAGGGCGAAGCAGCTCGGCCTCCCGAACTTCTCGATCCTCACGTCGCACGTCCTCGTGCCCCCCGCGATCGAGGCGCTCCTTTCGTCTCCCGCCAATCGCGTGCAGGCGTTCCTCCTCGCGGGACATGTCTGCGCCGTCATGGGCACGAGAGAGTACGAACCCCTCGCGGCGCGATACCGCCTCCCGATGATCGTCACGGGCTTCGAGCCTCTCGACCTCCTCCAGGGCATCCACATGGCGGTCTCGGCGCTCGAAGAGGGCCGCTTCGGGGTCGAGAACCAGTACACGCGCACGGTGACGGCCGGTGGCAATCGCCCCGCCCAGGCCGTCCTCGCCGAGGTCTTCGAGCCCTGCGACCGCGCCTGGCGCGGGATCGGCGTGATCCCGAAGAGCGGCTACCGGCTGCGGCCGGCGTATGCGGCGTTCGACGCCACGGTGCGGTTCGACGTCCAAGACATCACCGCCGACGAGCCGAAGGAGTGCATCGCGGGCGAGATCCTGCAGGGCCGGAAAAAGCCGAGCGAGTGCACGGCGTTCGGCACGCGCTGCACGCCGGAGCATCCCCTGGGCGCGCCCATGGTGTCGTCCGAGGGCGCCTGCGCGGCCTACTACCTCTACGCGAGGGCCGTGTGAGGTCGGCGTGAGCGCGAAGGACGCGGCCGGCGACCCCGGCGCGGCGCTGCTCTCGGCGAGCTGTCCGGTTCCGGCCGTCGAGGGAGAGACGATTCTGATGGCGCACGGAGGCGGCGGCCGGATGACGCAGCGCCTCATCGAGAACGTCTTCCTTAAGAGCTTCGACAACCCGGCGCTCCGCGAGCTGCACGACGGCGCGGTCATCCAGGCCGGCGGTTCGCGTCTCGCGTTCTCGACGGACTCGTTCGTCATCAGCCCTCTTTTCTTCCCGGGTGGCGACATAGGCTCGCTCGCCGTGAACGGCACCGTGAACGACCTCGCGATGTGCGGCGCGCAGCCGCTCGCGCTTTCGGCCGGCCTCATCCTCGAGGAAGGCCTCCTCGTCAGCGACCTCTCGCGCATCGTCGCCTCGATGCAGGCGGCCGCCGCCGGCGCGGGCGTCCCGATCGTCACGGGCGACACGAAGGTCGTGGACCGCGGCAAGGGGGACGGCGTCTTCATCAACGTCAGCGGCGTCGGCCTCGTGGCGCCGGGCATCGCCATCTCACCGAAGCGCGCGCGCCCCGGCGACGTCGTCCTCGTGAGCGGCGAGATCGCCGTGCACGGCATCGCGATCATGTCGCTGCGCGAGGGTCTCCGCTTCGAGACGACGCTCGCGAGCGACACGGCCGCCCTCAACGGCCTCGTCGCCGGCCTTCTCGCCGGTCTCGGCGAGAAAGTCCACGTCCTGCGCGACCCGACGCGCGGCGGCGTCGCATCGACGCTCCACGAGATCGCGGCGCAGGCCGGCGTCGGCATCCGCCTCGAGGAGGCGCGCCTTCCGATCGGCGAGGAGGTCCGCGGCGCCTGCGAGATCCTGGGGCTCGACCCGCTCTACGTGGCGAACGAAGGCAAATGCCTCGTCCTCGTGGCGCGCGAGGCCGCGGACGAAGCGCTCGCCCTGCTCCAGGCGCACCCGCTCGGCCGGAGCGCCGCGGTCATCGGCGAGGTCCTCGCGGAGCCGCGCGGCACCGTCCTCCTCAAGAGCCGCATCGGCGGCCAGCGTATCGTCGACCTGCTCACGGGAGAGCAGCTCCCGAGGATCTGCTGATGCACGAGATGGGCCTGGCCGTCGAGATCCGCCGCCTCGCGCGCGAGGCCGTCGCCTCTCGCGGCCCGGGCCGGAACGAGATCGTGCGCATCGCCGTCGGCGAGCTCTCCGCCGTGGAGCCCGACCTCCTCGGGTTCGCGTGGCAGGCCGCCGTGGCCGGCACCGAAGACGCGGCGTCGAAGCTCGAGGTGGACTTCCGGCCCGCCCGCCAGACCTGCCGCTCGTGCGGCGAGATCGCGGGCCGCGCGCCGGGCTCGTGGCTCCGCCTCTGCCCGCGCTGCGGCGACGCGCTCACGGTCTCGGGCGGCGACGACCTCGACGTCCTCAGGGTCGTGTTCGAGGAGACGGTCCCGGCGGGAGAAGCACGTTCATGATCGAGGTGGACGTCAAACAGGGCGTGCTCGCCGCGAATGCCGCCGCCGCGGCGACGCTTCGCGCGCGGTTCGAGGCGTCGGGTACGCTCGTCGTGAACCTCATCTCCTCGCCGGGCTCCGGCAAGACGACGCTCCTCGAGAAGACGGCCGCGGCGCTGAAGGTTTCGCTGCGCCTCGGCGCGCTCGAGGGCGACATCGCGACCGAGCGCGACGCCGAACGCCTGCGGCGCATGGGCATTCCGGCGCGGCAGATCCTCACGGGCGGCTCGTGCCATCTCGACGCCCGTCTGGTCGGCCGCGCGCTCGCCGAGGAGGGCCCGGCTCTCGCCGGCCTCGACATCCTCTTCATCGAGAACGTCGGCAACCTGATCTGCCCGACGTCGTACGACCTCGGCGAGGACTTCAAGGTCGTCCTCCTCTCCGTGACCGAAGGCGAGGACAAGCCGTTCAAGTACCCGGCGATCTTCTCGAAGGCCGCCGTCACGGTCGTCACGAAGACGGATCTTCTCCCGTACGTGCCCTTCGATCTCGCCGCCGCGCGCGAGCAGGTACGCTCCCTGAATCCCGAAGGAAGGCTCGTGGAAGTCTCGGCCACGACGGGAGCCGGCATGGACGTGTGGCTCTCTCTCCTAACCGGGAAGCTCGCCAGAAAGCGCGCGAAGACGCCCGCCGGCGCCGCCTCGGCATGAACTGACATGGAGCACGGGCTCTTCCTCGCCCTTGCCGGAGCCGCCATCTCGGTCGGCGCGCTCCACACGCTCGCGCCGGACCACTGGCTGCCGTTCGCGGCGCTCGCGCGCGCTCAGGGCTGGTCCGCGGGGAGAACGGCCCGAGTCACGTTCCTCTGCGGCTTCGGGCACGTCACCGTTTCCGCGCTGCTCGGCCTCCTCGGCCTCGCCTTCGGGCGCGCCGTCTTCGAGAGCGCCGGCCGGAAGATGGAGGCCGTCGCCGGCATTCTCCTCATCGGGTTCGGCCTCGCGTACGGGGTGTGGGGACTGAGGCGCGCGGCCGGGCGGCGGGTGCACGGCCACGTCCACGGGCATTACGACCACGTGCACGACGCCTCGAAAACGACGGCCTGGTCGCTGTTCGTGCTCTTCTCGGCCGATCCGTGCGTCGCGGTCATCCCGCTCCTCTTCGCGGCGGCGCCGCTCGGTGCGGCGCCCGCGGCGGGCATCGTCCTCCTCTACGAGGCGGCCACGATCGGCACGATGATCGCGCTCGTTCTGCCGGCGCGCGCCGGCGTCTCGCGGCTCAGGTTCCCGTGGCTCGACCACTGGGGCGACGCGGTGGCGGGCGGCCTCATCGCGGCGACGGGCGTCGTCGTGATGGCGCTCGGA
>JBGQDL010000166.1:0-8229 GCA_041495865.1 Thermoanaerobaculia bacterium
CCGGGCAACATCCGCCGTGTCGTGCTCGGCGAGTCCGTGGGAAGCGTCGTCGAAACCGCGAAGGCCTGAACGGGCTTCGCTCACATCGAGGAGCCGAGATCCATGCCGACGATTGCCGAGATCAAGAAGGAAACCGAACGACGCATGCACACCGCACTCGACGCGCTCAAGGCCGAGCTCAAGCACCTGCGCACGGGCCGAGCGTCCGTCGGGATCCTCGAGGGAATCCTCGTGGAGTACTACGGCACGCCGACCCCGCTCAACCAGGTCGCGAACCTCTCCACCCCGGACGCGACGCTTCTCCTGGCGGTGCCGTTCGAGCCGTCCCTCTGTCCGGTCATCGAGAAGGCCATCCGGACGAGCGATCTCGGCCTGAATCCGTCCTCGGACGGGAAGGTCGTGCGGATTCCGGTGCCGCAGCCCACGGAGGAGCGGCGCAAGGAGATCGTCAAGAAGGCGCACGGCTACGCGGAGCACGCGAAGGTCGAGATCCGGCACCATCGCCACGAGGGGAACGACGCCATCAAGAAGGAGGCGAAGACCTCCGGGATCTCGGCCGACGACGAGAAGCGCGCTCTCGACGACGTGCAGAAGATGACGGACAAGAATGTCGCCGAAGTGGACCATGTTCTGAAGACCAAGGAAGCGGAAGTCCTCGCACGGTGACTCTCGTCACGGCGTTGATCCCTGCCGCGGGCTTCGGGGCCCGTTTTCACGAGGGCGGGCCGAAGGCGCTCGTCCCGCTCGCGGGGCGTCCGATGCTCCTCCACGCCCTCGAGCGACTCGCGGCGTCCGGCCGCGTCGGCGGCGCCGTGATCGCCGTGCCCGAAGGTCACGAAGACGCATTTCACGTCGCCCTGAAGAAGGCGCCGTTTTCCTACGCGCTCGTCGAAGGGGGCGTGACGCGACGCGAGTCCGTGGCGCGGGCGTTCGCCGCCGTGAATCTCGAGTCCGACGACGAGCTTGTTCTCGTCCACGATGCGGCCCGCCCGCTCGTCGACGCGATCGAAGTGGCCGCCGTCATCGACGCAGCCGGGAAGACGGGCGCGGCCATCGCGGGCTTCTCGGTCGTCGAGACGATCAAACGCGTCTCGGGTGGAACGGTGGGAGAAACCGTGCCGCGGCATGACCTCTTCGCGGCTACGACGCCGCAGGTTTTCCGCGTCGGTCTGTTTCGGAAGGCGCTCCTCAAAGCGGAGGGGGCCGACGCCACGGACGACTCGGAGCTCGTGGAGCGCGCGGGGGGGAGGGTCACCGTCGTGCTCACGTCGCGCTGGAACATCAAGATCACCTACCCCGAGGACCTCGCATGGGCCGAGGCCTTTCTCGCCCGGGCGTGAGGATGAGGATCGGCCATGGCTTCGACGC
The DNA here is from genome assembly GCA_041495865.1 of Thermoanaerobaculia bacterium. Lineage (GTDB taxonomy): Bacteria > Acidobacteriota > Thermoanaerobaculia > UBA5066 > UBA5066 > Fen-183. The sequence goes on from JBGQDL010000166.1 coordinate 1,369, forward strand.
CCATCCGCTCGCGAAAGGGCGCCCGTGCGTCCTGGGCGGCGTGACGATTCCCTCCGACGTGGGCCCGCTCGCGCACTCCGACGGCGACGTCGTGCTGCACGCGCTGGCGGATGCGCTGCTCGGGGCGGGGGCCGCGGGCGACCTCGGTTCGACCTTCGGCACCGACCGGCCCGAGTGGGCGAACGCGTCGGGTGAGAGGCTCGTGAGGCACGTGCGAGAGCTGACGGATCACCCCGAGATCGGAAACGTGGACGTCACGATCGTGGCGGCACGGCCCCGCGTCGCGGAGCACCGCGAGGCGATGCGCGCGAACATCGCCGCGCTCCTCGGCACCTCGGCCGACCGCGTCTCCGTCAAGGCGTCTTCCGGCAACGGCCTGACGGATTTCGGCCGCGGCGGGGGCGTCGCCGCGACGGTCGTCGTTCTCGTCGGCGATCCCGCGTGATCGTCTCCGGCTTTCACCCGGTGCGCGAGGTGCTCGAAAGGCGGCCGCGCGCCGTCGAGACTCTTCTCGTGCAGCGCGGCCGCAAGGACGCGCGCGCCGCGGAGATCGAGGAGCTCGGCCGGGAGAAAGGCGTTCCCGTCCGCATCGTCGCGAAGGAGGAGCTCGACCGTGCCGCGGGCCGCGCGCACAACGGGGTCGCCGCGCGCGTCGCGGAGCGCGAGTACGACGACGTGGAGGAGTGCCTCGCCGGAGAGAAGGGGAGCCGCTGCGTCCTCTTCCTCGATGAGGTCACGGACCCGGGCAACGTCGGCTCCGTCCTGAGGACGGCCGCCGCGGCCGGGGTGTCCGTCGTGCTGACCGAACGGCATTCCGCGGGTTTGAACGAGACCGTTTCGAAGGCCTCGGCGGGGGCGCTTGAGCGCGTGAAGGTCGGGAGGGTGGTCAACGCCTCCCGCTTCATCCAAAAGGCGAAGGAGGCCGGCTTCTGGGTCTTCGGTGCCGCGGCGGAAGGCGAAAACCTTTACAGCGTGGACATTTCCGGCGACGTCGTCCTCTGTCTCGGCTCGGAGGGAGAGGGCCTCAGGCGCCTCACGAAGGAATCGTGCGATCGATTGATTTCCATACCAATGAGCGCGGGGTCCGGATCGCTCAACGTCGCCGTGGCCGCCGGGGTCCTCGCCTTCGACTGGGTGAGGCGCAGGGCGGCTTGCGGTGAGAGCCCGGCATGAAAATGGCTTGACGCGTGCTGACGAGGGCTGATATAAACCACGGTTCGCGCCTTTGCCGAGGTGCGCGAAGCCGTGCCGCCGCTTCCACTTACAGGTTCCGGGTTGCACGGTCGAGCTCTCTTCGGCGGGAACGCGAATGCTGGCGTAGCTCAATGGGTAGAGCAGCCGATTTGTAATCGGCAGGTTGCGGGTTCGAGTCCCATCGCCAGCTCCACGGAGATGCTCCGAAGGGCCGGAGATCGGGATCAACGAAGGACGGGAAGCGGGCAGATGGCCGAGCGGTTAATGGCAGCAGACTGTAAATCTGCCGCACTCACGTGCTACGGGGGTTCGAATCCCTCTCTGCCCACCACGACTCGCGAAGCGAGTCGTGGTGGGATGCCGGCTGCTCTTTTCCCGGGGGTACTGTCCCCCCGGACCCCCCCACGAGGAAAAGGGGCACGGGCCCACGTAGCTCAGTTGGTAGAGCACGTCCTTGGTAAGGACGGGGTCAGCAGTTCAAATCTGCTCGTGGGCTCCATTTCGACGCAGGCCTCTCGCGGGAGTAACTCAGGGGTAGAGTCACAGCCTTCCAAGCTGTTGGTCGCGGGTTCGAATCCCGTCTCCCGCTCCACCTTCGTGACCCGCTCGATTCGAACTCGCGAGATCTCGACTTTCTCACAGGGGTGTAGCTCCAACTGGCTAGAGCGGCGGTCTCCAAAACCGTAGGTTCGGGGTTCGAATCCCCGCACCCCTGCCAAGGCCGCACGGACCACACCACGACGAACGAACGAAGCAAACGACGAAAGCCTTCGAACGCAAGGACGAACGAAAAGACATGAACCTGAGCGAGCGCTGGCACAACTTCCGCGGTTTCCTCTCCGAGGTCAAGAAGGAATCGGGAAAGGTCTCGTGGCCCGGGCGCGAGGAGGTCGTCGGGACGACGACCGTCGTCATCGTCTACACCGCCCTCGTCGGCGTCTTCCTGTTTCTCGTGGACGCGGCCGTGACTCCTCTCGTGAACAAGCTCTTCTCGGCCTTCGGCGGCTGACGAAAAAGGACGGAACCGTGAGCACCACCGACCCGCAGGATCAGACGGCTGCCGCCCCGGTTTCCGCCGGCGCGCCGATGGACTGGTTCATCGTGCACACGTATTCGGGGTTCGAGGACCGCGTCGTCCTCGAGCTGACGAACCGCATCAAGGCGCTCGGCATGGAGACCCACTTCGGCGAGATCCGCGTGCCGAAGGAGACGGTCGTCGAGATGAAGGCCGGCAAGCGCCGGAACGTCGAGCGGAAGTTCTTTCCGGGCTACGTCCTCGTCCAGATGGAGATGTCCGACGAGACCTGGCACCTCGTGCGCAACACGCCGAAGGTGACGGGCTTCGTGGGCGGCTCCTCGAAGGCGCCCGTTCCGCTCACGCAGGAGGAGGTCGACTCGATCCTCCATCATTCGGCCGAGTCGAAGGAGAAGCCGAAGCCGCGGTACGTCTACGAGCGCGGCGAGCAGGTCAAGATCACGGACGGCCCCTTCAAGGAATTCACGGGGCTCGTCGAGGACATCAACCTCGAGCGCTCCACGCTGCGCGTCCTCGTCACCATCTTCGGCCGGCCGACGCCGGTCGAGCTCGAGTTCGTCCAGGTTCAGAAACTGTAAGGAAAGGCGATGGCAAAGAAAGTAACGGGTTACGTCAAGCTCCAGATCGAGGCGGGGAAGGCCACGCCCGCGCCGCCCGTCGGCACGGCGCTCGGTCCGCAGGGCGTCAACATCATGGACTTCTGCAAGGCCTTCAACGCGAAGACCGCGAAGGACGCGGGGCTGATCATCCCCGTCGTCGTCACGGTCTACTCGGACCGGTCGTACTCTTTCATCACGAAGACGCCCCCGGCGGCCGTGCTCCTGAAGAAGGCGGCGAAGCTCGAGAAGGGCTCGGGCGTGCCGAACAAGACGAAGGTCGGAAAAGTCACGAAAAAGCAGGTCGAGGAGATCGCGAAGCTCAAGCTCGTCGACCTGAACACCGTCGATCTCGCCGCCGCCGTCAAGTCGGTGGAGGGAACGGCCCGATCCATGGGAATCGAGGTCGTCGGCTGACGCCGCGACCAAGAGTCCGGAGTAGAAACATCATGAGTGGCAAGAAATTCACCGCGGCCGCCGCGAAAGTCGACAAGGCGAAGGTCTACGACGTGCCTCAGGCCGTCGCCCTCGTCAAGACGGCGGCGTTCGCGAAGTTCAACGAAACGGTCGAGGTCGCGCTGCGCCTCGGCGTCGACCCCAAACACGCGGACCAGATGGTGCGTGGCACGGTCGTGCTTCCGCACGGCCTGGGCAAGACGACCCGGGTCGCCGTCGTCGCCTCGGGCGAGAAGATCAAGGAAGCCGAAGCGGCCGGCGCCGACCTCGTGGGCGGCGACGACCTCGTCGCGAAAATCCAGTCCGGCGTGATCGAGTTCGAGGCGCTCGTCGCGACGCCGGACATGATGAAATCGCTCGGCCGCCTCGGCAAGATTCTCGGGCCCCGCGGCCTGATGCCGAATCCGAAGGCCGGCACCGTCACGTTCGACGTCGCCCGGGCCGTCACGGAGCTCAAGGCCGGCAAGATCGAGTTCCGCGTCGACAAGACCTCCATCATCCACGTGCCCGTCGGGAAGGTCTCGTTCGGCGAAAAGCAGCTCGTCGAGAACACCGAGGCCCTGCTGACCGCCGTTCAGAAGGCCAGGCCGGCCACGGCCAAGGGCAAGTACATGCGCTCGGTCGTGCTCTCGTCGACGATGGGCCCGGCGATCGCGGTCGATCCGGCCGCCGCCGAGAAGCTCGTCGGGAAGGCCGTCTGATGACCGCCACACGCCCAGCCAAGAACGAAGAAGTCCAGCAGCTCGCGGGGACGGTCGCGAAAGCCGTCCACGTGTTCCTCATCGACTACAAGGGTCTGACGGTCCCCGCCGTCACGGACCTTCGCCGGCAGATAAGGAGCGCGAACTCGGGCTATGTCGTCGTCAAGAACACGCTCGCCCTGCGCGCGATCGAGGGCAAGCCTCTCGGCTCCCTCAAAGAGCACTTTACGGGGATGACGGGCGTCGCGTACAGCCAGACGGACGTCGTCGCCCTCGCGAAGGTCCTGTATGTCTTCGGAAAGACGAACCCGAATCTGAAGGTCAAGGCCGCCCTCCTCGACGGCCGGCCCGTCCCGGCGAAGGAGCTCGAGACTCTCGCGACCCTGCCCTCGCGCCTGGAGCTCGTGGGCAGGCTTCTCGGTCTCATGCAGTCGCCGGTGCGGCGCCTCGTGACGGTCCTGTCCGCCCCTCATCGCAACATGGCCGCGACGCTCGCGGCGATTTCGAACCAGAAAGCCAAAGCTGAAGAACACGCGGCTTAAGCCGAAAAGTCAGGAGAAGAACCATGGCTCTTAGCGTCGAGAATTTTGTCAAGGAAATCGAGTCGATGTCGGTCCTCGAGCTCAACGGCCTCGTGAAGGCCCTCGAGGAGAAGTTCGGCGTCTCCGCCGCGATGATGGCCGCGCCCGCCGCCGCCGCGGGCGCCGCCCCGGCCGCCGCCGCCGTCGAGGAGCAGACGGAGTTCACGGTCGTCCTCAAGGAGGCCGGCGCGAACAAGATCAACGTCATCAAGGCAGTCCGCGAAGTCAACGGCTCGCTCGGTCTCAAGGAAGCGAAGGACCTCGTCGAGAACCTCGGGACGGTCAAGGAAGGCATCTCGAAGGACGAGGCCGCCTCGATCAAGAAGAAGTTCGAGGACGCCGGGGCGAAGGTGGAAGTGAAGTAATTGCGTCACGGGAACGGGGGCACCTGGGATTCTCTTCGAATAGGGGGAGATCTCCGGCGCCCCGGCTTGCGCGGCCGCCGCTCGAAGCGGGAGGCGGAGCGTAAGTGACCCTTTCTAAGCAAATTTCTTTCTCTTTCTCGTCGTTCGCCACCCGTCCGGCCCACCGGTGACCCAAGGATCGGAGCAGAAAGCCCCATGAACGGACGCACATTCGCCCCGGGCCAGAAAGAGCGCTCGAGCTTCGGCAAGATCCGCTCTTTCCTGCCTCTTCCGAACCTCATCGACGTCCAGCGCAAGTCCTATGAGGACTTTCTCCAGATGGACCTCCTGCCGGAGGAACGGCACGATGTCGGCCTGCAGGCCGTCTTCAAGAGCGTTTTCCCGTTCAGCGATTTCCGGGAGACGTGCGCGCTGGAGTTCGTGTCGTACCGGATCGGCGACTGGAAGTCCCGGAGCGGCCGCCTCGAGGGCCTGCAGCATCTTCGTTTCTCGTGTGAGCACTGCGGCGCGACGGTGCGCGTGAAGGACGCGCGCGCGACGCGCGTGGAGTGCGGCGCCTGCGGGCACCCGAATCCGAACAAGGTCACGATCGACGAGGTCTGCGGGACGCCGGTCGAGCTCCGCCAGCTCTATTCCGTGGCCGAGTGCCAGGAGCGCGGGGCCACCTACTCGGTGCCGCTCAAGGTCACGTTCCGCCTCAAGGTGTTCGACAAGGAGAACGCGCCGACCGGCAAGGGGGCTCCGAAGGAGTGGCCGATCCGGGACATCAAGGAGGAGGAGGTCTACTTCGGCGAGATCCCCCTCATGACGGACAACGGCACGTTCGTCATCAACGGTACCGAGCGCGTCATCGTCTCGCAGCTCCACCGCTCGCCCGGCGTGTTCTTCACGCGCGAGGGCGCCCACACCCTCATCGGGAAGATCATTCCGTACCGCGGCTCATGGGTGGAGTTCGAGATCGACACGAAGGGCCTCTTCGGCGTGCGCATCGACCGCAAGCGGAAGTTCCCCGGCACCGTTTTCCTGCGCGCCCTGGGTCTCGAGAGCGACGAGCTCATCCTGAAGAAGTTCTACACGGCCGTCCCGCTCACCTACGAGAAGGGAAAAGCGCATCTCGCGCTGTCGCCCGACGTCCTCGTGAAGGAGGAGCTCCGCCACAAGCATCTGCGCGGCCTCAAGAAGGACGGGCGCATCTTCGCGGACATCAAGCTCACGAACGAGATGAAGGAGGCCCTCGCGAAGGGCGAGACCTTGTCGGCGTCGGTCGATCCCGGCAAGCTCGGCCGGGCCCTCTTCGCCGCGGACGTCGTCGACCTCGGCTCGGGCGAGGTCCTGTTCGAGACGGGCACCGAGATCCCCGAGGATCTCTCTGCCCAGCTCGCGGACAAGCAAGCCACCGCGGTCGAGGCGATCTTCCCGGAGTGGGAGCCCATCGGCGAGACGCTCATCACCACCCTCCGCAAGGACGGGGTCAAGACGAAGCGCGAGGCGCTCCTCGAGATCTACAAGCGCATGCGCCCCGGCGACCCGCCGACCGACGAGAGCGCGAAGAACCTCTTCGCGGGCATGTTCTTCGATCCGCGGAAGTACGACTTTTCGCGGGTCGGCCGTTTCAAGTTCAACATCCGCGCGGGTCTCTCCACTTCGCTCGACCAGAAGACCCTCACAGCCGAGGACTTCCACGTGGTCATCGACCACCTCCTCAAGCTCAAGCGCGACATCGGCAAGACCGACGACATCGACAACCTCGGCAACCGGCGTGTGCGCTGCGTCGGCGAGCTGCTGGAGAACCAGTTCCGCATCGGCCTCGTCCGCATGGAGCGCGCGATCAAGGAAAAGATGTCCGTTCACCAGGACATCGACTCGGCGATGCCGCACGACCTCATCAACTCCAAGCCCGTGATCGCCGCCATCAAGGAATTTTTCGGGTCG
>JBGQDL010000167.1:0-8136 GCA_041495865.1 Thermoanaerobaculia bacterium
CCCGTCGTCCAGTTGATGTCGTCGTGGCAGGCGCCGCACGGGTTGCGGGCCGGGAACGTGTACCAGACGTTGGACTGCGAGGGCTTGTTCGCGGGATCCCGTCCCTCGTGGCAGTTCTGGCAGTTCCGGATGTCCTGCGGGAAGGTGACTTCGCCGTAGTCGTTGACGGATTGGGCGTTGCCGATGATCTGGTACGGCGTGCCCGCCTTGACGCTGGGCAGGTTCGGACCGCGGTGGATCTTGTGGACCATGATCCTCATGTCCACGGGGTTACCGGTGTCCGGGTCGCTCGTCTGGGGCGAGTGGCAGAGGACGCAGAGCTTGAGGTCCTGCCTCACGTCGCCGTGAGCAGAGATCGGATCGTGGCACTGGTTGCAGGAGTTGCGCTCCTGGATCTCGTCCCACTTCACCGTGACCGGCTGGCCGTCAGGCCGGAAGTCGAGCTCGGTGTTGTCGATGTAGACCTTCCCGTCGAGGATGTCGACCGGCATCGAGCGCCGGCCGTAGACCGCGATCGTGTGCGTCTTCGTCTGGTCGAATCCGGCGGGGAGGACGGTCGAGGAGTTGAACTTGAAGTGCCCCATCTCCTGGTCCACGATGGTTCCGGAGAGGCTCGTGGCCTGGACAGCCGTGTTTCCGACGAACTTGCTCGGAGGAGCGGCCGTCTGGATGCGCGTCGCGTAGGAGGTGAAGTCCCGGGTCGCCGGGTTGTACCAGGCGAGGACGAACGTGGCCGTGACGACGCCCGGCGTCTCGATGCCGAGGCGGTCGACGGGCGCGCCCTGCGTGTCCGTGATCGTCACGTCGACGACCGGCTTGCGGTCCCCTGCGATCGTGACGCTGTTGATCTTGTAGACGATCCCCGGTCGGACGAAGGCCAGTTGATCCGACGTGAGATAGAACTCCTTGTGGCTCGAGGTATAGGCCACCGGCGCCACCTTGGACGCCGGGTCCTCACCCGGAGAGAGGCTGGAGTGCTTCACCGGTGTCATGGGCACCGCGATCAGACCAGCGAGGAGTGTGAGAACCGTACGAGATGCCAGTGACATGGTCAGCCTCCTTGCCGAAAAAGAAACCTAAAACCGATGACGAACGGGTGTTCGAGTGACGTAGCCGATTTCATCTGGCGTCAGGGTACGGGTCGGCAAAGTGCAACGCTTTGATTCAGGTGCATCAAATGACTACGGGGAACAAGCTCGCCGGCGTACCATCCGACGGCGACCGTGTCCCATCGTCCTGACGGGGTCGGGGCACTGGGGAGCCCGAAGCGGCTGTTAGCCTCCTCCCGGTCCTTATTTATTGTTTATTTACTTGATTTATTCGGTTTTGGCCTGGAGCCGCTGGCTTGAAGTCCTTACGCGAGCGTTTCGGCGGTCGGATCTCGGCGGCGCGTAATCCAGCGGAAGGCTCACTTTTCCCGACGACAGGGGAGGCGGCGCGCTTTCTTGCGGCCGCCTCCTCTCCCCTTTACCGAGCGTGGACCTTGACGACGTCCCAGTCCTTCCCGTCGCCATGACAGGACGCGCACGCCTCGCCCTGGAACGGCGTAAACACCGTGTTCAGGTAGGCATGAGCAGCCACGTCGACGTTGTCGTGGCAGCCGAGGCACGCCGACGTGGCCGGGCCCTGCGGCGAGAAGAAGTCGCGCTGAGTGACGGCGAAGATCGTGCCCGTCGGAAGCGGCAGATTGTACGTGCTGGTGCTCGTGTGGCACTGCACGCAATCTTTGCGGTTGCCCGGATAGCGGACCTCGTTGAAGTTCGTCGGGTTTCCACCGAAGCCGAAGATCGTGAAGTCCTGCGCTAGGTTCTCGCCCGAGTGAATGCGGTGGATCATCCGCTTGAGGACGATCGACTCGGGCTTGCCGCCGGTCGCCGCCGGACGTGCCGGCGAGTCATCCGCGTTCGGGTTGTGACAGATGTCGCACTCCTCGATCGCGATGCGCTGCCCGCCGTGCGAGAAGGTAGTGGCGAGCCGGTCGTGGCACTTGTTGCAGTTGTCGAGAACGACGACATTGCGCCGCGGCACGGCCGTGCCTCCGGTGACGGCAATGTACTTGACGGGGTTGACGGCGCCTTCCGTGTAGGTGGCCGGTCCCTGTCTCGGGGCGGGGCTGAACGTGATCGTCCGCCGGGTCTCGATGGCCACGGCCCAGGTGCCGGTCGCGGTCGCGGGAATCGCGTTCGTCATGGTGTAGACGGCGTTTGTTCCATTGAACGTGGCGCCGGTGGCGTTCTCGCGGAAGGGCTGGGCCGGGGGCGCGGCACCGGTGCCGTAGTCGGTCGTGGGCCCGCCGAGGAGGATGTTGAGGCTGGGAGAGGCAGAGCCCCCGAGCGTCTTCGGGTCGAGGACCTTGCCGTCGTTCTCGGTGAGCTTGAACGTGACGACCGGCTTCTTGCCGGGCCCGACGTTGTCCACCGAGACGACGGCGGCGTTCAGTCCTTTGAGCTGCTTCGAACGGTAGGGCACGGTGTGCGCGGTCTTGATCCCCGCGTCCCACTCGGCGTCGCCCTGCGGCACGTGGCAGTCCGCGCACTTGGTGTCGTCGAGCTGCGGGCCACCTTCGTGATTGGCGCCCGTCGTCCAGTTGATGTCGTCGTGGCAGGCGCCGCACGGGTTGCGGGCCGGGAACGTGAACCAGACGTTGGACTGGGTCGGCTTCTGCGCCGGGTTCCTGCCCTCGTGGCAGTTCTGGCAGTTCCGGATGTCCTGCGGGAAGACGACCGTCGAGTAGTCCGTCACGGCGTTGTTGAAGCCGATGATCTGGTAGGGCGTCCCCGCCTTCACGCTCGGCAGGTTCTCGCCCCTGTGGATCTTGTGGATGAAGACCCTCATGTCCAGCAGGTCTCCGGTGTCGGGGTCGGAGTTCTGAGGCGTGTGGCAGAGGACGCAGAGCTTGGCATCCACCCTGACGTCGCCGTGGGCGGCCAGAGGATCGTGGCACTGGTTGCAGGCGTTCCTCTCCTGGATCTCGTCCCACTTCGCCGTGACCGCCTGGCCGTCGGGCCGGAAGTCGAGCTCGAAGTTGTCGATGTAGACCTTCCCATCGAGGATGTCGGCCGGCATCGAGCGCCGGCCGTAGACCGCCATCGTGTGCGTCTTCGTCTGGTCGAATCCGGCGGGAAGCACGGTCGAGGAGACGAACTTGAAGTGCCCCAGCTCCAGGTCCGTTATGGTTCCGGCGAGGTTCGTGGGCTGGCTCGCGGAGTTCCCCGTGATCGTGCTCGCCGCGATGCGCGTGGCGTAGTTCGTGTAGTCGCGCGTATCCGGGTTGTACCAGGAGAGGACGAAGCTCGCCGTGACGGGGCCCGGCGTCTCGATGCCGTTGCGGTCGACGGGCGCGCCCTGGCTGTCCGTGATCGTCACGTCGACGACCGGCTTTCGGTCTCCGGCGATCGTGACGCTGTTGATCTTGTAGAGGATCCCCGGCCGAACGAAGGCGAGCTGGTCGGACGTGAGATAGAACTCCTTGTGGCTCGCCGTATAAGCCACCGGCGCCGTCCTGGACGTCGGGTGGGCGCTCGGGGTGGAGCTGTTCCGCGTCATCGATGTCATCGGCACCGCGACCAGGCCAGCGAGGAGCGAGAGAGCCGTACGAGATGCCAGTGACATGGTGGGCCTCCCTAGGAAAATGATCTTAGAGGCGTTTACGCAGAATCAACCGGGCGAAGCGTGACACAAAAGCCGAATGGGTGCCAAGCAGAAATTGGACCTAGGTGACGGGCGGCTGCTCCCCCGCATAACGCCTCCAGCGTTTTTCGTCGAGCACGCGACGGAAGCGCCCGATTCCTTCGGCAAGGTCCTCGAAGCGCGTGGTGAGCGGCGCGAACCCGAAGCGGATCACGTCCGGCGGCCGGAAATCAGGAATGACATCCATCTCCTCGATGAGCGCGCGGTCGATCGCGAGGCCCTCGGGATGCCCGAACGAGACGTGCGAACCGCGCCGGGCGGCATCTCGCGGCGACCTCAGGGTGACGCCGTGCGGCTCGAGAAGCGCTTCGAAGAGGCGCAAGAGGAACTCCCCCTGCGCGACCGACTTCGCCCGCGCGCTCTCGACCCCCGCCTCGAGCGCGAGATCCACTCCCGCCTCCGCCGCGGCGAGAGAGAGGATCGGCGGAGTGCCCACGAGGAATCGCGAGAGATCGCGCGCCGGCTCGTAGCTCTCATGAAAAGAGAAGGGCTCGTGCCGCGAGAACCAGCCGTGGATGGGGTTTTCGAGCTGCTGCTGAAGGGACCGCCTCACATAGAGGAACGCGGGAGCGCCCGGGCCGCCGTTCAGGTACTTGTACGTGCAGCCCACCGCGAGGTCCGCGCCGGAGGCTTCGAGCTCGACCGGGACGGCGCCGGCGGAATGGCTGACGTCCCACAGGACGAGCGCGCCGGCGGCGTGCGCGCGTGCCGTGACGGCCTCCATGTCGTGGAGGAAGCCGCTCTTGTACGCCACGTGGGAAAGCGAGACGAGTGCGGTGTCCGCCGTGATCGCCGCGTCGAGGTCCGCGGCGTCGACCGTGACTCCGTCGCGCGCGGGCACGACGGCGACGCGCCGGCCGGCGCCGAGGAGGCCCGCCGCCCCTTCGAGGACGTAGAGGTCCGACGGAAAGTTGAGCGCGTCCGTGACGATCGTCCTTCGGCCGGGGCGCGCGCGGAGCGCCGCGACGGCGAGCTTGAAGAGGTTCACGCTCGTCGCGTCCGAGACCGCGACCTCTCCGGGACCCGCGCCGAGGACGCGCGCGAGCTTGTCCCCCACGCGGCGCGGCGCGTCCACCCAGCCTTCGTTCCAGCCGCGCACGAGGCGCGAGCCCCACTCGGCGCGCACGGTGCGCGCGACGAGCGCGCCCGTGCGCTTCGGGAGGCGCCCGAGCGAGTTCCCGTCGAGATAGAGAGGGCCTTCCTCGTCGATGACGAACTCGTCGCGGAAGCGCGCGAGCGGGTCCTCGCGGTCGAGCGACCGGGCTTCCTCCCGGAGAGCGTCGAGGGAGGGATTCACCCGCCGGCCGTCAAACCGAAGGCTTCCCTGAGGCCGGCCTCGTGCGCCTTCACGGTGGCCGCGACGTCGCGCTGCGTGTGCGCGGTGGAGACGAACATGGCCTCGAACTGCGCCGGCGCGACGAAGACGCCGTTCCTGAGGAGCGCATGGAACCACCGTTTGAACGCTTCGAGGTCGGACTTCTTCGCGTCGTCGAAGTTCGCCACAGGCCCTTTCGTGAAGAACGGCGTGAGGATCGATCCCACCCGGTTGATCACGACGCGGTCCTTCAGGCCCATCTTCTTCGCGGCGCCGTTCATCCTCCATTCGAGCTCCACCGCGGTCTTCTCGAGCTTTGCGTAGACGGCGGGCGTGAGGGAGTCGAGCATCGCCTTCCCCGCGGCCATGGCGAGCGGGTTTCCCGAGAGCGTCCCGGCCTGATAGACGGGGCCGTCCGGCGCGACCTTCGCCATGAGGTCCGCGCGGCCGCCGTACGCCCCGACCGGCAGGCCGCCGCCGAGGATCTTCCCGAGGCAGGTGAGGTCGGAATGGACTCCGTACAACTCCTGCGCGCCGCCCTTCGCGACGCGGAAGCCGCTGATGACCTCGTCGAAGAGCAGCAGCGCGCCCTCGCGCTGCGCGATCGCGCGGAGGCCCTCGAGAAACCCCGGCGCGGGCGCCACGACCCCCATGTTGGCGGCGATCGGCTCGACCGCGATCATCGCGATGCGCTTCGGGTGCGCGGCGAAAAGCGCCTCGACCGAGGCGAGATCGTTGTACCGCGCCGTCAGCGTGAGGCCGGCGAGAGAGCCCGGGACGCCGGGCGAGCCGGGAATCCCGAGCGTCGCGAGGCCGGAGCCCGCGGACACGAGGAACGAGTCGGCGTGCCCGTGGTAGCAGCCCGCGAACTTCAAAATGAGGTCACGGCCCGTGACGCCGCGCGCGAGGCGCACCGCGCTCATCGTGGCCTCCGTGCCGGAGGACACGAACCGCACTTTCTCCATCGAAGGGAAGGCCTTCGTGACGCGCTCGGCGAGCTCCACCTCGCCCCGGGTCGGGGCGCCGTACGACGTGCCGCGGGGCAGGGCTTTTCGGACGGCCGAGAGGATCGGCGTCGCCGCGTGCCCGAACAGGAGCGGGCCGTACGACATGACCCAGTCCACGTAGCGGTTCCCGTCCGCGTCGATCAGCGTCGCGCCGCGGCCCTTCTTCACGAAGAACGGCGACCCGCCCACGGACGCGAACGAGCGCACGGGGCTGCTGACGCCGCCAGGCATGCGCTTCTTGGCCCGCTCGAAGAGGGATTCGGACTGGGACGTTCTGCGAGGACGCTTTCGGACCGAACGACCAGCGCCTGCTTTCGATTCGCTCATCGTCACGTTGAATTTTCTTAGAAGGTGAATCGGGCGTCTCCGCCCGACGGTGCGTCCGCGCGTCACATACGGCCGCAGCGTCACTCACCCTTCTAAGAAAATCTTTCTCCTCTTCTTGTTCTTTCGTTCTCTGCTTTCACGCCAGCCATTCCGAAGCTTCCTTCGCGTGATAGGTCAGAATCAAGTCCGCGCCCGCCCGCTTCATCGAGGTCAGGATTTCGAGCGTCACGCGCTTGCCGTCGATCCAGCCGTTCGCGGCGGCCGCCTTCACCATCGCGTACTCGCCCGACACGTTGTAGCAGGCGAGCGGCACGTGCGTGGCCTCCTTCGCCGCACGGACGACGTCGAGGTAAGAAAGCGCCGGCTTGACCATCACGAGATCCGCGCCCTCCTCGACGTCGGAAAGGACCTCCTTGACGGCCTCGCGCACGTTCGCCGGATCCATCTGGTAGGCGCGGCGGTCGCCGAAGGACGGCGTCGACTCGGCGGCCTCGCGGAACGGGCCGTAGAAACCCGAGGCGTACTTCGCGGCGTACGCGAGAAGCGCGACGTCGCGGTAGCCCGCGCCGTCGAGGGCCGCGCGGATCGCCCCGACGCGCCCGTCCATCATGTCGGACGGCGCGACGACGTCCGCGCCCGCCACCGCGTGAGCGAGCGCCTCGGCCGCGAGGAGGGGAAGCGTCGCGTCGTTGTCCACCGTGTCATGCGCGATGACGCCGCAGTGGCCGTGATCCGTGTACTCGCAGAGGCAGACGTCCGTCATGACGACGGTCGGCGGACTTTCGGCCTTGATCGCCCGCACGGCCTGGCAGACCGGGCCCTCGGGGTCGGCGGAGGACGTGCCCACCGCGTCCTTGTCCTCGGGGATCCCGAACAGGATCACGGAGAGAATGCCGAGCGACGCGAGGGCTTTGACGTCCTTCGCGGCGAGGTCGGGCGACACGCGGTCGACGCCGGGCATGGACGGCACGGGCTGCCTCACGCCGCGCCCGGGCACGACGAAGAGCGGCGCGATGAAGTCCGAAGGGGCGAGGGACGTCTCCCTGACGAGCGTCCGCAGGCTCTCGGAGCGCCTCAGGCGGCGGTAGCGGTGGAGGGGAAAGCTCATCGTGTTTCCTTCCGGAGGAGTTCGAGGAGGTCGGAAAACTTCGCGCGCGGCGGGACGACGGGGGCCGGGAGGTTCCGCGCGGCGAAGCCCCTGGCCGTTTCGGGGCCGAGGACGCCCCATCTTACGTGCGGAGGCGCCGGGGCGGCCGCGAGAAGAGCATCCAGGCCGGCCATCGAGCCCACGGCGACGGCCGAAAAGCGCCCTGCGCGGAAATCGGCGAGGACGGAGGGATCCAGCTCGGACGGCGCGAGCGTGCGCTTGTCGTACACGACAGGCGCGCAAACGAAAGCGCCCAGCGCGCGAATTTCCTCGAGCGGCCCATCCGCCGCGTCCGATCCACGCGGCCAGAGGATGCGCATCCCAACCGCCGATGACAATCTTCTTAGAAAGTGAATGACCCCCGCGGCTCCGGGAATCTCGGGGACCACGACAGCTCCCGTATTCACCCTTCTAAGCAAATCAGCGGTTCCCTCGCCGACCGCCAGCAACTGAGCGAAGGGCGCGCGAAAGAGAGGGAGCCAATCTTCTCTCGACTCGAAGACGCGGACCGTCTCTTTCGACGAGACGACGAGCGTCGCGCCGCGCGCGTCGAACGCCAGCGTCTCGGCGACTCCCTCGGGGCGCGGGGCGACGGTGTGCGTGTGAAGGACGGTCACGTCGGCGGGAACGTCATCGGATCCGGCGGAGCC
>JBGQDL010000168.1:0-8067 GCA_041495865.1 Thermoanaerobaculia bacterium
CAGGAAGGCTGCCACCGCTGGCAATACGCGCTCCGCTGGGAGCGCCCGTCCCGGCTCGCGGTCCTGAAGAACGTCCTCGGCAATTCCGTGACGACGTACGCGGACTACACGGCTCCGGGCAACGGGAACCAGGACGACTGGCCGGACCCGATCCGCCGCAGCGAAAACCCGGGCGCGTGGGACTACACGAGCAGGTCATTGCCGGGCACGACCGGCAATTACGACCACGACTGCGACCAGAAGGGAAACACGTGCACGGGCGAGCTGCCCGGAATCTCGTATGCGAAGGGAACCTGGGACTGGCCCGACACGAGCCCGAAGTCCCCGCTGCAGTCCATCTACGACCCCGATCACCCGCCGCTCTTCCACCCGGTTGCCGACACGACGGGCTCCCGCGTCTACGGGGACACCGCGAAACCGCCCACGGTCTTCGCCGCCAAGCCCTACGGGTCGGCCGGAACGTTCGACGGCTGGGCCTGGACCCTGAACTACGGCTACACGGCGAGCGACGCGAGGATCTACGGTCCCGACCCCGGTCCGCCGTTGCCGGTCATGGACGAAACGCCGCTCGGAGGCGCCGACTCCATCCCGGGGCAGACGGGAGTGCCCTTGAACTTCCCGATCACCTTCCTGACGCGCGGTGGAGGCACCATCACGAAGGAGACGTCGCCGGGCGTCGGAGGCGCGAACCAGCCCACCTGGAAGACGAGTCTCCCGAGCGACGTCGTCGGCAGGACGGGTAGCGGGCCGAAGGCCGTGGTGAACTGGGGGCTCATGACGTTCGCCGATCCCTCGCCGGAAACGGATCCGGCCTTGGCCTGTGCCGACGCCCTGAGTAGCAACATCAAAGAGCTGGTGAAGGTCGACTCCAAGGACACGGGAGACGTCACCGCCATCGAGGACTACATGCGCCTCAAGATGTTCAACTCGGCACCGCATCCGGGCCTCTCGGCCAACGGAGGCACCCCGACGAAGGGCGCCATCGAGAAGGCGGCCCAGGCGCTCACGGAGACGTGGAACCTTGACCCGAAACAGGCGTGCGACCGGCCCTACGGCGTCATCCTCTGCACGGACGGCGAGTCGAATACCTGCAATACGGGCGCGACGGTGTCCGGCTGCGATCCGGCCGCCGACATCTCGTGCCTTCAGTGGGACAGGACGGCGACGCCGTGCGCACTGGACACGGGCGGGCTCGATTTCGGCAACTTCCCTCCGGGCGCCGCGGAAACCATGTATCTGAACGCGCACCACGTGGCCGGAACGGGGAACGCCGTCATACGACCCCGCACGTTCGCGATCGGAATCTCGTCCGACATCTCGCGCTGCGAGCTGAACCGGATAGCTTACCGCGGCCGCACGGACGCGAGCTCGGACAAGAAGGATGCCGGGTTCGTCCTCTTCGATCCGAAGGGCCGAGTCCCCGGGGACCCCCGCCTGCCGCATATCAACCCGAGCCCCAAGGACATCCCGGCGGGGACCGAGCCGGGCACGACGGTTCCGACGGACGAGAGCGGGGCGGGCGCGCCGGCGACGTCCGGGGGCATCAACCGGTTCGGCTTTGACCAGGCGCCAGCGACGGACCTCCGGGATTACGCATTCTTCGCCGATGACGGCGAGGCCCTCGCCAGGGCCTTCCAGAAGATCGTGAATGGGGTGTCGCCGGGCGACTTCACGACGAGCGCTCCCGTGGCGGCAGGAAATATTCTGAATATCTCCCACAAGAACACGGTCCTCCTGCCCTCGACGGCGTATCCGCCCTGGGAGGGCCACCTCCGCGCGGTCGACACGACGAATCCGAAACTCGACCCTCTCCCGACGCTTTGGGATGCGGGAGTCGTTCTGCATTGCGCGGCCACGCCATCCGACCCGGCGTGCGCCACTAACCTGGGCGGCCTGGTTCCAGACCCTCTTCCCAAGACGTGGCATCCGACGCCCGCGACGCGGAAGCTCTACACGTGGAATCCGGGCACGGGCAACCTCATCGAGATCGTCGCGGCCAAAGCCGGAACCATCAACGCCCTGTGCGGCGCGCCCTGCACAACCACGCCCATCACGCCCGCGGTCATCGATTTCATCCGTGGAAACGACGGGACCCTGACGGACACCCCGCGCAAGTGGCTGTTCGGCCCGCCCATCAACTCGACTCCCGCGATCGTGGGCGGTCCCGAAGAATACCGTCAGACCAACAACGTCGTGAGTCACAAGAACTTCGAGGGAACCTACGCGCATAGGCGCGCGCTCACGTGGGTGGGCGCCGACGACGGATTCCTGCACGCGTTCGATTTCGACGACGGCTCCGAGGTGATCGGCCTGCTTCCCCCGAACCTGATCAGGATCCAGATCGATCTCTTCAAGAACTACCTCGCAGGGGAGTCCCAGACGGGACAGAACGGCGACCTCGGCCTGCACACCTGGGGCGTGGCGAACTCCCTCCGGTTCGCGGATATCTACTTTCCCTCGATCACGAGCTACAGGACGGTCGGATTCCTCACCACGGGTCCCGGAGGCGACCTCGTCGCCGCGATCGACATCACGCACCCGTATCCGGGCCGCCCCTCCCCGGCGGATCCGGTCGTGGACCCTGACCCGAACTTCGACAGCACGAAGCCCGTGGAAATACTCTGGACGAAGAACTCCTCGAATTTCGCGGGGCTCTTCGGCTCCTGGAGCGTGCCCGCGGTCGCGCCCATCGACTTCACGAAGAGCCGGATGACGTTCGGCGCGGGCATCAACCCGACGAGCCTCTTCAACGGTCCGCCGCGCAACGCGAACGTCTTCGTGGTCGATCCGACCGATGGCACTCTCGCGTCGACGACGGCAATCGCGCCGGTCGCGGTGTCGGACACGACGGGTCCCCTCGTGGGCCTTCAGACGTTCGCCGATTCCGTCTTCATCCAGACCAGCGCCTCGGGCTTCCACCCCGACAACAACGCGAACCTCTCGCTCCAGGCGGACACGAACGGCCGAATAAACGCCCTGTGGAACGACTTCAAGGGCTCGAGCCCGAATTCGAAGGTCCTCATCGACCTGAACGCCAAGGCGGGAGGCCCGCAGCCGATCTACTACTCGCCGGCCGCGAACGGAGTCGGCGCGCTCGGCTGCCAGGTTTTCGCCCTCGGGAGCGGCAGCCTCTACGAGACGAGCCCGGCTGTCTCGGGCTGGAACGTGAACCGGACCGCGACGACCCCGCCGGCGGGCTCGGGCTTCCCCGACACGCTTCCCGTCTTCGTCCCGAGCCTTTTCGTCGGGACCAATAAGTTCCCGATCACAAGCCCGAGCTTCGCGGCGACGCCTCTCGACTCGACGTTCGTCATCCAGAAGGTCATCGGCGGCGAATCGACCGGAATCCCTCTCAGCACGGCCCCCGCGGGCAGCCCTGGCTTCGACCCGACGTTCTCGGACGGTTCGGACGGAAGGCCCGTCCACACGAGACTCGGCATCCACACCCAGATCACGTCCTCGCCGCTCCTCCTCATGAACTTCACGACGGGCAAGCACCATGCCCTCTTCTCGGTCTACGATCCGGACCTCGGCTGCCACGGCGTCGCGTACCTCGTCGACGTGGAGTTCAACCAATTGGGATGCCTCCAGCCGGAGTTCGCCCCCACCACGACCGTGATCTGGGCGGGCGAGGGGGCCTCGAGCGGCTTCGTCAGCATCGGGACTTCCGGGTTCGCCGCGAAGAGCGGTCTGCAGACGAACGACGCCAAGCTGACGTCGGTCACGCTGCCTCCGTCCGCCACCGCCGGGGCGCCGGCCTTCGTGCCTCTGTGGTGGAAGGAGCAGAAGTAGCCGCGAGGGGTCAGAGGGAGCGCGCCGACTCGCATCCGCGCGTGAGCGCGGGGCCGAGGTCTTTCTCGCGGGAGAGGGGTTTCTCCACCCGGGAGCTCACTCTGACCCTGCTTCTCCTGGCCGTGGTCATCGTGATCGCGGTCCGGCTGATCGACCTCAGGACGAAGCTTCTCGTCGTCGAGAAGGACGATCCCGGACTCGGCGGCGTCCTGGAAGTCGCGGTCCGCTCCCTCTCTCGCGACGTGCAGGCCGCGGGTCGCGGCGGCGTCCCCCTCGGAGACGCCGTTCGCCCGGTCGAGGACAACACGGGCGTGGAGGCCGTCCTCCGCGCCCGCGACACGGCTGGAGAGACGGTCGTCGTCCGGCCGGGCACCGACCAGCTCGGCCTTCGGGGCGTGATCAGGACGGCCCTGCTCGTTCTCGGGACTTCCCGGGAGCCGGACGGGACGCGGGTCGCCGACCGGATCCTGAAGGACCCTTCTTCGGTGCTCCTCCGGGCGGGTGTGCCGCGGAGCGACCGGGATCGCGCGAAGAAGCTCCAGTCCGTGATCGAGCGGCTCTCGGCCCCGGCGCGGCGCGGCAAGCGGTTCTTCCTCGTGGCGGATTCCTCGCGCCGCTACGCCGTCGCCCGCGTGCGCGCCTGGAATCCCTCTCCGGATCCCGAGCAAAGTCTGGAATTCCTCCTCGACTTCGCCGATGCGGAGGCCGCGAGCCTGAACCCGCGCGACGAGGCGGGCACGGTCCGGGCGGTCGGGGAGCCCGTGATGGGAGGACTCTTAGACGACCTCGTCTGGTTCGTCGCGCAGGGGCCCGAAGGCCGTCCTCCGGACTACGAGGCGGCCGGCGATCCGCCGTCGATGAGGTTCCCTCACCCGTATCTGGCCGCCGCGGAGTTCGCCGGGGAAGGCCGGTGGGAGATCACCCGCATCGGAGAGGACGTCGAGGACCTTCAGGTCGCGTGGGGGCTCGCCGGCACGGGAGACGCCGTGACGTGGCGGGCGGACGTCGCCGGGAGCGGGGCGCCCGCGAAGACCGACCTCGTGGACTCCGCCGGAAGTCCGGCCTTGCGCGCGCTGAAGCTCGCGTTGACCGCAAAAGCCGAGCGCCGCTATGCGCGGGGGGACGGCCCCCTGCCGTCGACGGAGTTTCTCCCCCTCCTGAACGCGCCCGCTCCCGGCCCTCTCCGCGGCGGCGGGCCGGTGGGTTGGGATCCCAAGGAGAGCCGGCGCGTTCCGTTCGAGCGCCAATCCAGGGAGGTCGTGGTGTCGCCCTCGGGCGACGAGTCCCCCGGGCGGCGTTGAACGCGCGCGGGTGTAAAATACCAATGCTCGCGAAATGGAAGGAGCTCCCATGCGACGGCTGATGCAGGCGGTGGTGGTTCTCGCGTTTCTCGCCGGCATCGCGGGAGCCGACGAGATCTGGCTCAAGGACGGCCGCCGGATCGTGACGAAAAAGCCGCTCGTCGCGAAGGGCAGCCTCGCGCTGCTCACGACGACGGACGGGGTCCTCCTGTCGATCCCGCTTTCTGAGCTCGATCTCGAGAAGACGGCCGCCGAGAGGGCGCGTCGGGCGGCGCCCGCGCCCGCGCCGACGCCGAATCTCCTGAAGCCCATCACGCCCGCGGAAGCCGCGAAGCAGAAAGTCGGGCGTAAGGCCTCGGTCGTTCTCACGGACGACACCATTGCCCACGGAATGGGCGACGAGGCCGTCGAAAAGAAGGAAGGCGAGGGCGAGGGCCGGGTCGACGTCGCGAACACGTCCGCGACACGCACGAAAGACGGTTACTCCTTCTCGGGCTCCGTGATCAACGGCGGGGCGGGAGAGGTGTCCGGCGTCTCGGTCACGGTGGAGATCGTCGGCAAGAACGGCAAGACGTTCTCGTCCGCTTTCGCGCAGCTCGCGAAGGACACCCTGGCGCCCGGCGAGAAGTCGACCTTCACGGCGAACGCGCCGCTGGAGGGCGAGGCCGCCTCGTACCGTTACGTGCCGCACTGGCAGGTCCGCATCCCGGTCAAAGCGGCCGGCGACACGAAGGCCCCGGGCGACTCTCAGGCTCCGAAACCGGCGGCCGAGGCCGAGGCGGCGCCCGCGCGCACGCCGGCGCCGGCCCCCACGCTCGTGCCGGTTCCACGCTCCGACGTCGCGCCGCCCGCGGCGAACGCACCGACCGGAAACCCGGCGAGCGGTGTCTTCATTCCGCAGAACGACTCGACGAAGCCTCCAGCGAAACCGCCGGGCACCTGATTCGCCTTCTCGGACTCTGATGCCCGCGGAGATCTTGCTCGTCGAGGATCGGGAATCGCTCCGCACGATGCTTGCCGAGACGCTCACCCGAGAGGGCTACAGCGTGGAAGCGGTCGCGTCGGGTGATGAAGCGCTGAGACGTCTCGCCGAGGGCCGTCGCTACACGCTGGTCCTCACGGACTTCAAGATGCCGGGAGCCGACGGCCTCGCCGTGCTCAGGGCGGCGACGGCGTCCGACGCCGCCCTTCCCGTCGTCGTCCTCACCGGATTCGGCACGATCGAGACGGCGGTCGCCGCGATGAAGGCTGGGGCGGCCGACTTCCTGAGCAAGCCCGTCGACCCGGACCTCCTTCTCCTCCTCGTCGCGCGGCACGTGCGGGCGCGCCGCGCGGCCGTCGCGCACGGCCTCCTGGCCGCCGAGGCGGGCCTGACCGGAATGCCTGAGATCGTCGGCACGTCCCGGGCGCTCGCCGAGGCCCTGGAGAAGATCCGTCCTGCCGCCGCCTCGGACGTCACGGTGCTCCTGACGGGCGAGTCGGGCACCGGAAAGGAGCTCTTCGCCCGGGCCGTGCACGCGCTCTCGCCGCGGGCGCCGGGGCCGTTCGTCGCCGTGAACGTCGCCGCTCTCCCGGAGAGCCTCGTCGAGAACGAGCTCTTCGGGCACGAGCGCGGGGCCTATACGGGCGCAAGTGAGCGGCGCGCGGGGCGCTTCGAGCTGGCGGACGGCGGGACGCTGTTCCTGGACGAGATCGGCGAGCTGCCGGCCGGCGCGCAGGCGAAGTTCCTCCGGGCGGTGGAAGAGCGCACCTTTCTCCGGGTGGGCGGCACGGTTCCGATCGCGGTGGATGTGCGCATCGTGGCGGCCACGAACCGCGAGCTCGCTTCCCTCGTGAAGGCCGGCACCTTCCGGGAGGACCTGTTCTACCGGCTCGACGTGTTTCCGGTGCGGCTGCCGCCCCTCCGCGCGCGGAAAGAGGACATCCCGGCGCTCGCGAACGGTTTCGCGTTGGCCGCGGCGCGCCAGGTGAAGAAGAAGGCCCCCGCCTTCTCGCCGGCCGCGCTCGAGAGGCTGGCGGCGCACGACTGGCCCGGCAACGTGCGCGAGCTCCGCAACGTCGTCGAACGGGCCGTCCTCCTGGCCCCCGGCGAGATCATCCGGCCGGCGGACGTCGTCGTCGGCGTGGCGGGCGAGACGGAGCCGCGGCATCCCTCGCTCGACGGAACGCTCGAGGAGACGGCGGAACGGTGGCGGCTGGCGGGCGAAGCGGCGCGCATCAGGCGCGCCCTGGAGACGACCGGCGGCGACAGGACGCGCGCCGCCGAGGACCTCGGCGTGCCCCTCAGGAAGCTCGCCCAGAGGATGAAGGAGCTGGGAATCTAGATTCTCAGCGCTTCCAGCACGCGGACGATCTCTTCGTCCTCGGACTCCGCGACGCTCCTGAGGTCGAGGAGGACGCGGCCCTCTTCAATGCGCGGGACGACGGGCGGCTCTCCCGCGCGGAGCGCCGCCGCGAGGGCGTCCGCGGAGCGCGACGGGTGAGAGAGGGCGACCGCTTTCGAGGGCAGCGTGGACTCGGCGCCGGCACCGCCTCCCGCCGTGGCGATGGAGTCGACCGCCGTGGCGGTGAAGCCCACCGAGCGCGCGGCCGCCGCGAGCATCTCCGCACGGCCTCGCAGGGAGACGAGAGAAGCCGCGAGCATCCGGTGAAAAGGAATCTCGAGCCGACGCCCGGAGAGATACAGGTCGAGCGTGGCGGCGAGCGCGCCGAGGACGAGCTTGTCCGGGCGCAGCGCGCGGGCGAGCGGGTTCGACCTCGCGCGCGCGACGAGGTCCGTCTTCCCGATCAGGATTCCCGCCTGCGGGCCGCCGAGGACCTTGTCGCCCGAGAAACAGACGAGATCGGCGCCCGCGTCGAGCGCCTCGCTCGGCACGGGCTCGTCCGCGAGGCCGGCCTCGGCGAAGCGCGCGGGAGCGCCGGCTCCGGCGTCGTAGATCACGGAAGCGCCGCGGCCGTGCGCGAGGGCCGCGAG
>JBGQDL010000169.1:0-8061 GCA_041495865.1 Thermoanaerobaculia bacterium
CGCACCGCCGCGATCCCGTCCGCCGCGAGCAGGCCGACGATCTTCTCGAGAGTCCCGGCGCGCGGGTCCGCGAGGAGGTCCATCGGCGTGTCCTCGTCGTCGGCGGCGAGCGCCGCGCCCGCCGCTTCGGGGCCGAACGCCGCGACCCACCGCGCCGCGAGCCATTGCGGATGCGACGTCTCGAGCGCGAGGCGGCGGACCGGGTCCGCATCCTCGGGAAGCTCGACGGTGCCGGGCCGCGACTCCTTCTCTGCGACCCGGCGGAGGACGGCGTTCACGAGGCCCGCCGCCTTCGGCACGAGGCTCCGCGCCGCCGCGACGGTTTCCCCGACGGCGGCGTGCGGCGGCACGCGATCCATGAGAAGCAGTTGAGCGGCTCCGAGCCGGAGCGCCGCGAGAACCGGCGGATCGAGTGTCTCCGGCGCCTGCCGGAGATGGCGTGCCAGCACGTGGTCGAGACGCAAGGCGCCGCGGAGCGTCTTCTTCACGAGGGCGCGGAGGAAGTCACGGTCGCGCGGCGAAAGATCACGCCCGCGCGCGTCGACGAGGGGAGCTGCATGGGCGCCGTCCCGGGCCACGCGCACGAGCACGCCGAGCGCCAGCTCGCGCACGGGCTTGGGGTCGGCCATCAGCCCCAGCGCTCGCCGGGCGAGACGCGCTCGCCGCGCACGAACTCGGCCGCGGGCAGCGGCTTTTTGCCCTCGGCTTGCAGCGTCGCGATCGAGACCGCCCCTTCGCCGCAGGCGACGACCACGCGCGAACCCGCTTCGAGGAGAACTCCAGGGGATTCTTTGCTCCCTCTCGCACCGGAGACATTCCGCGCGACCGGCGAGAGGCCCGAGAGCTTCAAGCGCGTTTTTCTTCGAAAGGTGAAGAGACCGGGCCATGGCGTGTAGGCGCGGCTTCTTCGAGCGAGCTCCACCGCGGGCCGCGTCCAGTCGACGCGCGCGTCCTCGCGGGAAATCTTCGGGCAGGTCGTTGCAAGGGAGGAATTCTGGGGAAGAGGAGGAATGAAGATTTTCTTAGAGGGCGCGTGCGACCCCGGTGCGCCCGCGAGGCCATTGCCGCGGAGCATCGCCGCAGCGCTTGAACCGCCCGCCGCGGCCCCCGCACCCGCATCGCCGCGTGGTGCAGACGCCCCATTCCCGGCCAATTCACCCTCTAAGAAACCCAGTGTTTCAACAAGCGCATCCGCCCCCATTTCTGCGAGTCTGGCGCCCAGCTCTTCAGCAGTCTCTTCCTCCCCGATCCGTGTCTCGCGCGTCGCGTACACGGGCCCCGTATCCATCCCGGCGTCCATCTTCATGATGGAGACGCCCGTGACCGCGTCCCCCGCGAGGATTGCCGCCTGCACCGGAGAAGCTCCCCGCCAGCGCGGGAGGAGCGAGCCGTGCACGTTCAGGCAGCCGAGCCGGGGCAGGTCCAGCACCCTCTGCGCGAGAATTCTCCCGTACGCGACCACCACGAAGACATCGGCACGCGCCCCCTCGAGGCGCGCGAGGACGGCGTCGTCCTTCAGCGTGGGGGGCTGGAAGACGTGGATTCCCAGAGACTTCGACCACGCGGCGACGGGCGGATCGGTCACGTCGCCCTTTCGCCCCACGGGCTTTCCCGGTTGCGAAAGGACTAGCGGGACGCGATGGCCCGCGCCCAGCAGCGCCTCGAGGGACGGGAGAGCGAAGGAGGGCGATCCGAAAAAAACTACTTGCACGGCGACAGTGTATCGACACGAAACCTCGTTTTCCCTCTAGAATGCGCGCATCCCGACTCGGGAGCGAATTGAAGAAAGGACGGATTTGACATGGCTGGTATGACGAAATCGCAGATCGCAGAACACCTCGCCGAAAAGACCGGACTCACGAAGAAGGTCTCGGCGCAGTACCTCGAGGAGCTCGCCGCCCTTGCTTACAAGGGGGCGAAGAACTCGTTCACGTTGCCTGGCCTCGGCAAGCTGGTGCTCGTGAATCGCAAGGCGCGCATGGGCCGCAACCCCGCCACCGGCGAAGCGATCAAGATCCCGGCGAAACGCGTCGTGAAGTTCCGCGTCGCGAAAGCCGCCAAGGACGCGATCCTCGGACCCAAGAAGTAGCGCGGAGGGGTGCCCGCGGCTTCAGGCCGCGGGCATCAAGGTCTCCTAGGACCTTCTGTTCCTGTCGATTTCCTCGAAGTAGTCCGTCTGGACGAGGATCTCGCGGCTCCTGCTGCCGCCCGCGGGCGGCCCCACGATCCCGTCGCGCTGCATCATGTCGATGAGCTTGCCGGCGCGCGAGAAGCCGATCTCGAGCCTCCGCTGCAGGAACGAGATCGACGCCATGCGCTCGCGCACGACGAGGCGAGCCGCCTGGTCGTACATCGGGTCCGTGTCGTCCGAATCCTCGCGCAGTCCGCTCGCCGCCGCCTGCGCGTCGCGGTCGACGGTCACGCTTTCGTCGTAGATGGGCCTGGCCTGCTTCTTCAGGAAGCGGCAGATCTCTTTCGTCTCGTCGCCGCTGATGAAGCCGCCGTGCACGCGCATGAGATACGACGTCCCCGCGGCGAGGTAGAGCATGTCGCCCTGGCCGAGCAGCGTCTCGGCACCCATCGAGTCGAGGATCGTGCGCGAGTCGATCCGCGTGCGCGTCGTGTAGGCGATGCGGCACGGGAGATTCGCCTTGATCGTACCCGTGATGACGTCCACGGAGGGACGCTGCGTGGCGAGGATGAGGTGGACGCCCACGGCGCGCGCCTTCTGCGCCAGCCGGGCGACGGATTCTTCGATATCGCGTGGCGCCGTCAGCATGAGGTCCGCCAGCTCGTCGATGACGATGACGATGTACGGCATCGGGGCGATGGCGCCGTCCTCGTCGGCCTTCAGCTTATCGCCGATCTTCTCCCGCACCTCGGCGAGTGAGCGCGGGTCGCGAATGGCCGCGTTGTACTGCTCGATGTTCCGCACGCCCGGCCATTCCGAGAGGAGCTTGTAGCGGCCCTCCATCTCCTCCACGGCCCACTTGAGCGCGTTCGCGGCTTTCTTGGGGTCGGTGATGACGGGCACGAGGAGGTGCGGCAGGTCCTCGTAATCCTTGAAGTCGTTCATCTTCGGATCGACGAAGATGAACTTGACCTCGTCCGGGCGCGCCTTGAACAGGATGGACGTGATCATGCCCGTCACGCCCACGCTCTTGCCCGCACCCGTCTGGCCCGCGACGAGTAGGTGCGGCATGCGCGCGAGGTCCGAGACCACGGGCTCGCCGTGAACGTCGATGCCGAGCGCGATCGTGAGGAGCGACGGCGAGCGTCGGAACCGCTCGCTCTCGATCACGTCGCGGAGCGCGATGAGATCCCGGTTGCGGTTCGGCACCTCGATCCCGACCGCCGCGCGGCCCGGCATCCGTTCGATGCGCACCTTCTCGGCCGCGAGGGCGAGCGCGAGGTCGTTCTCGAGCGACGCGACCTGCGAGACCTTCACGCCCGGAGACGGCTTGAACTCGTACGTCGTGACGACGGGCCCAGGGGTGTACGCGTCCACGGCCCCTTCCACGCCGAACTCCAGGCACTTGGCCGCGATGAGCTCCATCGTCTGCCGGAACTCCTCGCGGTCACTTTCACGATCCCTCTTCGGGGCCGCGCGGAGCAGCTTCGCGGGCGGGAACACCCAGCCGGACGCGTCGCGGGGGGCGGGGAACGGCAGAATCCTCTGCGGCGCTTCGGCCTTCTTCTCGAGCAGCGCGGGCCTCGCGATGGGTCGGGAAACCTCGTTTTCCAAACCGCCGGACTTCTTGATCGAGAAGCGGCCCTCGCCGGCCCTCTCCTTGACGCGGAGCGTGGCGACGGACGGGATGTAGACGACGTCGGCCTCGGGCTCGGACGCCTTCGAGGGCGCCGGCCGGGCGGCATCCTCCTTCGCGCGCTCGAGATGCTTCTTGACGACTTCGCGCCGCTGCCTCTCCTTAAGGGCCTGTTCGCGGCGGCGCCGCCTTTCGAGGATGAATCCGCGCCACCAGCCCGAGAGTCGCAGCGCCGAGCCTGAGAATCCGTCGCCGAGCGAGAGGGACGTCGCGAGGAGGAGCCCGATGAGGAGGCCGGCGGACAGGACGATCGCGGCCCCTGCCTGGTTGAGCGCCGAGACGGCGAACGAGCCCAGGAGGTCGCCGACGAAGCCGCCCGCGTCGAGCCCGCCGAGGAACGCGCGCGGGCGGCCGAAGGCGAGGTGCGCGAGGGGCGAAAGCGAGAGCAGGACGAGGAGGACGCCCAGGCCTTTCGCGCCCCATGCGCCCACCTTTCGCGACAGGAAGCGCCGCCAGCCGAGCGCGAGGAGCGCGAGCGGCGCGACGAACGCGGCAAGGCCGAAGAACTGAAGGCTGCCGTCTGCGAACGTGGCACCGAATCGGCCAGCCCAGTTGCGGGGGCGAAGCCCCTCGCCGTTCACGGCCGAAAAGAGCGACGGATCGTTCGGGTGATACGAAACGAGCGCCGTGAGAAGAAGCAGGCCCGCGGCGACGCAGAGAATGCCGAGAAACTCGTCGCGACGGCGCACGAGCGCCGAAGGAGGAGGCGCGGTCTTGAGAACAGGAGCCATCACGGAAGGGCCTTCAGCTCGCCCGTGAGGCCGGACGAGATCCGTTCGGCGAAGAGAATGAGGAAGAGACCGACGGCGGCGCAGTAGACGATGAAGGGCCACAGGCGCATGGACACGACCATTCGGAGAAGGGTGGAGATCGCGAGGTAGCCGACCGCGGCGGCGACCGCCATGCCGGCGGCGTAAGCGGGCAGGGAGCCTCCTTCCACGAGCGGACCCGTCCTGTGGTGGTAGGCGTGCAGGTTCTCGACGGCCGCCGCCGCGAGGATCGTCGGGATCGAGAGCAGGAACGAGAACTCCGCCGCCGCCCGGCGGGAGAGGCCGGCGAAGAGCCCGACCGAGATCGTGTTCCCCGAACGCGAGAACCCGTGGAGGATGGCGGAAACCGACTGGCATGCGCCCACGAGAGCCGCGTCACGCGGGCGCATCTCCTCGAGCGCGCGCCCGCCGTCGCCTCGCGCGTCGCCCACGCGCTGCGCGACGAAGAGAAGCGCCGCCGTGCCCAGGAGCGCCACGCCCATGCGGCGGAACTCGGTCATCCCTTCGATCGCGAAGCGCTTCAGGGGCATCGTCAGGAGGCCCGTGAGGCCCACCGCGAGAACAAGGAGTCCGACGAGCTTCCACGCCTTTCGCCTCTCGGCCGCGTCGGCCGAGACGACACCCGCAAGCGTCGCGGCGATTCGAGACCGAAAATAGACGACGACCGCGAAAAGCGTCCCGACGTGGAGCAGGACGTCGAAGAGGATTCCGGGCTGCTCGAACCCCGGCAGGAACCGCTGGGCGAGCGCCAGATGCGCCGTCGAGGAGACGGGCAGAAACTCCGTCAGGCCCTGCACGACGCCGAGCAGGATCGCCTGGCCGAGGGTCACCGACATCGACGAATTGTAACAGGCGATCGCACGTTTTTCGGGCTATTTCCCCGGCTGGCCGAGTCTCGAGGCGAGCGCGCGAAACACGTCCAGGCCGAGTGTTTCGGCGCGCGTGGTCGCCGGCAACCCCACGTCCGCCACGGCGAAGGCCGCGCGCTCGCGGCCCCAGAGGGGCGTCAGGGCGTTCACGAGCGTCTTGCGCCGCGCCGTGAAGCCGGCCGAGGCCACGCGAAGCACGCCGTCGGCTCCGGCGGCGGGCGGGCGGGGCACGAGCTTGAGGACCGAGGACTTCACCTTCGGGGGTGGAGAAAAATCGCCGCGCGAGACGTCGAAAAGCCGGCGTGCCGACGCGTGCGCGCCGATGTCGAGGGTGAGGAACCCGTAGGCGTCGCCGCCCGGCGGCGCGACGATGCGGTCCGCGACCTCCTTCTGCATCATGACCACGAGGCGCGAAAAGAGCTCCGGCCGCCGCACGAACGCTCGCAGCATCGGCGTCGCGCTCTCGTAGGGGAGATTGCCGACGAACGGGACGGGGGGGCGGGCGCCGATCCTCTCGAGGGCCTCCGCGACGTCGGCGCGGAGGACGTCCGCGGTCTCCACGAAGAGCGCCCGCTCGGCGAGCTCGAGGGACAGCCGCGCCGCGAGCACCGGGTCGATCTCGAACGCCAGGACGCGTACGCCCCGGTCGAGAAGCGGCCGCGTGAGGGCGCCGCAGCCGGGGCCGACCTCGACCACCGTGTCCCCTTCATGCGCCCCGAGACCGTCGAGAATTCTTTCCACCGTCGCCGCGTTTACGAGAAAGTGCTGACCCCAGCGGGCCCGCGACGGTCGCGTGCTTGACGCTCTCACGGCGTTCACCCTACCATCGTAGATCGCGCGCTTTGGATCGGCCCGCCGCAAGGCTCAAGAAAGGAACCCCTCAATGTCCGCAAACGTCCTCGAGCTGAACGAAGGTTCGTTCGAATCCGCCGTCCTCAAGAGCGCGAAGCCCGTCCTCGTGGACTTCTGGGCTGTCTGGTGCGGCCCGTGCAGGCAGGTGGGCCCGATCGTCGAATCGCTGGCTGCGAAGTGGGGCGACAAGGTCACGGTCGCGAAGCTGAATGTGGACGACGTCCCGGCCGTGGCCGAGCGCTACGGCATCATGTCCATCCCGACGCTCATGCTCTTTAAGGGCGGCCAGATCGTCGAGCGCGTGGTCGGCGTCTCGCCGCAGGCCTCGCTCGAGAAGAAGTTCGAGCCGCATCTGAACTGAAAAAGAAAGGGCTATTTCCCCGGTCTTCCTTCCGTCGGCCCCGGCATGATCTTCCGCGCGATGGGGCCGTCGGGACCGTCCTCGTACAGGATTCTGAGGCGGGCCCCGCGTCTCGGAGCCGCCGTGATCTCGGTGGTTGCGTCGATGCGGAAGGCGCGGCCCGGCTGGCCGACCTCCGACAGGACGACATAGGCGCCCGGCTCGTAGCGCAGGCAGGCGCCGGCCGCCCGGAGAAGCGGCACGGGAGTCGGCGTCGCCGTGGGCGCGGGGGTCGGCGTCGGACGCCTCTTTTTCGTGGCACCCGAAGCAGGAGCGGCGATGAGAAGGGCCGCCAGGGCGAGACCCATGGCGCGGGCAGGTGCCGAGGCCGCAGGGGTAGCCATCGCTTCCCAGCATAGGGCCGGGAGGCGGGAGATTCCCCGCCGGGGCCCGACCGGACGAAAAACGGCGCAAGACGGCTCCGGCATTCCCCTTGCTCTATGCGATTTCCGGCCGTTCCGCGATGCCGATTCGGCGTCGAGATGGGCCTTTGAAGGGACAGGATGACGACGACCACGCCCGCGATCGCCGCCCCGAGCCTCAGCCCGGCCGCCCTTACCGAGAGGATCCGCGAAAAGTCGCTCCTCGTCGGGGCCCTCCTGATGGAGATCCGGAAGGTGATCGTCGGCCAGGGCGGCCTCGTCGAACGCCTGACGATCGGCCTCCTCGCCGACGGGCATCTGCTTCTGGAGGGCGTCCCCGGACTCGCCAAGACGCTGGCCGTCAGGACCCTCGCGCGCGGCCTCGACGCGTCCTTTTCCCGGATCCAGTTCACGCCCGACCTCCTGCCGGCCGATCTCATCGGCACGCTCGTCTTCAACCCCAAGACGCAGGAGTTCGTCGCGCGGCGCGGCCCCGTGTTCGCAAACCTCGTCCTCGCGGACGAGATCAACCGCGCTCCCGCCAAGGTGCAGTCCGCGCTCCTCGAGGCGATGCAGGAGCGGCAGGTCACGGTCGGCGACGCGACGACCCCCCTGCCCGACCCGTTCCTCGTCCTCGCCACGCAGAACCCCATCGAGCAGGAGGGCACGTATCCCCTGCCCGAGGCGCAGGTCGACCGCTTCCTCATGAAGATCACGGTCGGATACCCCACGAAGGCAGAGGAACGCCAGATTCTCGACCGGATGGGCGACACGACCGAGGCCGAGGCCTCGGCGCAGGTGCGCCCCGTGCTCACGCCCGCGGCGATCCGCGAGCTCCGTGTGCTCGTGCGCGGCATCTACGCCGACGAGCGGATCAAAGGCTATCTCGTGGAGCTCGTCGCCGCCACGCGCGACCCGAAGGCCTACGGCCTCTCGGACCTCGCCGACTTCGTTTCGTACGGCGCCTCGCCGCGCGCCACG
>JBGQDL010000170.1:0-7899 GCA_041495865.1 Thermoanaerobaculia bacterium
CTCTGACCCCACTTCAAACACCCTTTCAGGCCGCAAAGGTCCGGGCGATGTACGCCTCTGTATTCCATATTCCATACGACAACGTACGGTTCAACCGGAAGCACGGCATGTTTGTGGATCTCCCAGTCAATCACCCGCTGGCAACCGGCGCCCTCGATGGCTAAGGACGGGGAATGGGCGGGACGTTCACGAAGACGCACAGGATGCCGACGTTCACGTCCGCGAGACGACGCTGGCGTACTCGCTCATGTAAGACATCCCGAGCTTGAAGGCCGAATACTCCCTGTGGTAGCCGGCCACGGGCTCGGCCTCCGCCTCGGGAAGGTCGAAGGGCATGCATGTCGTGTCGGGGAGCCGAACTCATCGCGTGGCTGGGCGCCCTCGAAGATCATTGGACGGCGGAATTCGAGAGCTCACCTTGCTGGCGGCCTCGGGATCGAGCCGAGCTCGAGGAACATGGGCGTCGGCTCGGGCCGGTCTCGGAGCTGTCCCGCCTCCGCCTCGAGGGGGAAGAAGCCGTACCTCGTATAGAACGCGACGGCGTCGGCCTTCGCGTCGACCACCACCCCCGCACATCCGAGCCGGCGCGCCATGTCGTGGGCGAGGGAGAAGTAGAAGCGCAGAAGCGCCTGGCCGACGCCGAGCCCCCGGGTGCGTTCATCGACCGCGAGCCGCGCGAGGCGCAGCACTGGGAGCGGGTACGCGGGGACCTTCCGGCGCTGCACAGCGGGCAGCACGGACGTTTCGAGCGAAGCCGCGGCCACGGTCGCGAACCCGAGGATCGTCGCGCCGTCGACCGCCACGTACGTCACGCCGATGTGGTGCCGGAACTGGTTCTGGCCGGCGAAACGCTGGAAGAACCGGTCGAGGTCGATGTTCCCCGACCGAAACTTCGAGCGGTCGTCACGAGGTGTCAAAGCGCGGATGACGACGGGCACGGCGTGTCAGCCCTTCGAAGCGGTTTCCTTCATGAGCGCTCGCATGGCAGCCGTGGGCCTTCGGGGCCGCCGCAGGCGCTCCGTCACCCGTACGAAGGACTTTCGGCTCACGACGAGCCGCGCGGGCACGACGACGTCCTCGGGGAGGTCGCGTAGCGCCTGGAGGTGGTGGAGAAGGGCATCCTCGATGACGTGGCCCTTCTTGAGGCCGCGCGCATCGGCGAAGCGCTCGAGCTCGAGCTTGGTGGCTCGGGAGATGTGGGCGGAGATCTGTACGGTGGACACGGCGATTACCTCTCTACAAAAAGGTAGAGATTATCGCCTGCGCTGTCAAGCGGATGTCCACGATGCTCCCCGGGAAGTGCGGCAATCCCGCAGGGGCGAACCATTCCGCCTTCCGTGACCTTGTCGTCGGCGCAGTTGTAGAATCAGGTGTTCGCCGTCGCGCTGGGGTCACCCATGTGCGAGACCTGAACCCTCTTCACTTTCAATGAAAAACCCTCTTTCTCTTCCTAACTCGCTCCCGTCCGTCGGCATCGTGTCGCTCGGATGCCCCAAGAACCTCGTGGATACCGAGGTGATGCTGGGGCATCTGCAGCGCGAGGGGCTGACGCTGACGGACCCCGGGTCGTCGCGCGTCGTCATCGTGAACACGTGCGGCTTCATCGACTCGGCGAAGCAGGAATCCGTCGAGACGATCCTCCGCGAAGTGGCGCGCAAGGAGGCGGGGGAGATCGACCGCGTCGTGGTAGCGGGCTGCATGGTGCAGAAGTACGGGAAAGAGCTCGCCGCGGAGATCCCAGAGGTGGACCACTTCATCGGCCTGGACGAGCTGGAGAAGGCGCCTGCTGCGGCCCTGGGGCTGCCGTCGCTGCCGCGCTTCAGCGAGAAGCCGCTCGCCACGCGCCTCTACGACGACCTCGCGCCGCGCGTCCTCACGCAACGCCGGGGCTACGCCTACCTGAAGGTGGCCGAGGGCTGCAACAACCCCTGCACGTTCTGCACGATCCCCCAGATGCGCGGCCTGATGCGCTCGCGGGCGGTCGCGTCGCTCGTGAAGGAGGCGCAGGGCCTCGAGGCGCAGGGCGTGAAGGAGCTCGTCCTCATCTCGCAGGACACGACGCGCTACGGCGAGGATCTCGGCCTCGGCCGCAAGGGCCTCACCGCGCTCGTCGAGGCGCTCCTCGGAGAGACCTCGTTTCCGTGGATCCGGTTTCTCTACGCCTATCCGAAGACGCTCCAGCTTTCGGTGTTCGAGCTGATGGCGAAACAGCCTCGCTTCGTACCCTACGTCGACATGCCGCTCCAGCACGTGAGCCGGAAGATTCTCGCGTCCATGAAACGCGGAGGCGATGCCGCCAGCTATCTTCGACAATTCGAAGAAATCCGAAGAATCGTGCCCGAGATCGCACTTCGCTCGACCTTCATAGTCGGGTTCCCGGGGGAAGAAGATAAAGATTTCTTAGAAGTGAAAGAGTTCCTCGAGGCCGTCCGCTTCGACAACGCGGGTGTCTTCACGTACTCCCCGGAGCCGGGATCAGGTTCCGAGGCGCTCGGGGACCCTATTCCACTCGAAGAAAAATCTTCTCGCCGTGACCGTCTGATGGAAGTTCAGCAGAAGATCTCTCTTTCGAAGAACCGCGCGAAGCGCGGCAAGTCGTTCGAAGCCCTCCTCGAGGGGCCTAGCAGCGAGACGGAAATGCTCCTGGAGGCCCGCTTGGCCTCGCAGGCCCCGGAAATCGACGGGCGCGTCCTCGTCAACGAGGTGCCCGAGGGCTGGGCGCCGCGCGGCGGGGAGATCGTGCGCGTGAAGATCACGGAGGCGCACCCCTACGACCTCGTCGGGAAGATCGTCGCTTAAGATTCGCGGCTTGCAGGTCGTCAAGGATCCCTACCGCCCGGTCGACCTCCCGCGGGGAGGCGTCGTCACCGTCGGAAACTTCGACGGCGTGCATCGCGGACACCAGGCGATGCTCGGGACCGTGGCGGCCCGCGCGCTCGAGGCCGGCGCGCCGAGCGTCGTGGTGAGCTTCGACCCGCATCCGCTCAAGGTGCTGCACCCCGAGCGCGCCCCCCAGATGATCCAGACGCTGCGCCAGCGCGAGGAGGCGATCGAGGCCTGCGGGATCGACGCTCTCGTGCTCGTGCCCTTCACGCGGGATTTCTCGCTCACGCCCGCCGACGGCTTCATCAGGGAGCTTCTCGTGAAGCGGCTCGCGGTGCGGGAGGTGTGCGTCGGTGCGCGCTTCATCTTCGGAAGGGAGCGCGGCGGGAACCTCGACGTCCTGCGCGCCGCCGGCGAGGCGGCGGGCTACCGTGTGGCGGGCCTTCCGGACGTCAAGGACGCGGGCGGCCCCATCTCGTCCACCCGCATCCGAAACGCGCTGCACGAGGGCGACGCGGCCACGGCGCGGGAGCTTCTGGGGCGCCCTTACGCGATGGACGGGATCGTCGCCAAGGGCGACCGCATGGGGCGCAAGATCGGGTTCCCGACGATGAACCTCAGGCCCGACAACGAGCTCTTCCCGAAGGACGGAGTCTATTTCACCAGCGTCAGGATCGACTCGTTCGACCGCACTTTCCCGTGCGTCACGAACATCGGTTGCCGGCCCACGGTCTACGAGGACTTCGCGACCACGATCGAGTCGTACATCCTCGACTTCTCGTCCGACGTCTACGGCGAACGCGTGCGCCTGTCGTTCTTCGGTCGCGTGCGTGACGAGCGGACATTTCCGTCGCTGCTGGACCTCACGGCGCAGATCCGACTCGACGTGGAAGCGACGCGCGCCTACTTCGCGAAGCATCCGATCGCATGAGCGCGGAAGCTCTTCTCCGCTCGGGAGCGGCGGTTCTCGCCCTTTTCCTCGCCAGCCGGATGGAACGCCGGGCGACGGCGTTCGCGATGGGCGCGCTGGCGGGCTTCGCGGTGTTCGGTGTCCGGTTCCGGGCGATGCCGGCGGCGGCCGGTAGCGCGCTTTTCGCGGTCTGTCTCGTGGCGCTCGTCGCTCTCGGGGCCGCGCGCACGTGGTCCGCGATCGCAGGGGAGGGCCTGTCGGCAGGCGCGCTGGTCGCGGGAGGCGCCGCCCTCGCGGCCGCGGTCGCGGGGAGACATCTCCCGGGTTGGCAGGCGCCGGCGCTCGTTTCCATCATGGTCGCGGTCGTCTCTGTGTTCGCTGCGGAAGCCACGCGCGCGAGCGCGGAGGCGGGTTGGCGCGAAGGAGTCGCGTGGGCGTGCGCCGCACTCGCGCCCGCGTTGCTCGCGGCCGCGCTCGCGGGGCTCTTCAAAGGGGTCCCGCGGCAGCTCGAGTTCCTCGTCGTGCCGTCCGCGCTCGCGGTCGCCGTCCTCGCCTGGGCGCCCGCGCTTCTCGCCGAGCAGCGGCGCGTGTCGAACGAGCTCACCGAGGAGGTGACGGCCGGGCTGCTGCCCGAGGAGGACGCGGTCGCGCTGCGGCTCCCCTGGACGCGCGGCTTCGAGGAGAGATTCGGCAGGCCGGACGAGCGCCGCGAATACGTGAGGAGCGCGCTGCTTCTCGCGGTCGCGCGGCACCAGCAGCGGCATCGTTCGGGGGAGCCCAAGCGCCTGAGGCAGCTCGAAGTCCTCACGTTCCGCACGCGCCTCCGCAGGACGCAGGAGGCGCGGGCGGCGCGGTTCAAGAAGCGGGATTCGGGAGAGTTCTCCGCAGGCGAGGTGAAACCGGAACCCTGATCACGGGGCCCCGGGCACGTCCGCCCCGAGAAACGCGCCGTCGCCCGTGCGCTGTCCGGCTGTCCCGCCGTCGTTCACGACGGCATAGCAGAGAAACGGGTTCGAGCCCGCGGTCCTCGTGACGAGCGCGTAGGCGTTCTGGACGCCCGGGGCGTGGGTCGTGAGGATGGTGTTGAGCTGGAGGAAGCCCCCGCCGGGAATCGAGAGGTTGTCCACCGGAGGGAGCTTCTGCCCGGTTGCGCCGTCGAACAGGTCGATCCGGAACGTGTCGGCGTCGGGGGAAGAGCCCGTGTTCACGATCGCGAGATTCGTCCGGTTGTCGGCATTCTGCTGCAGGCCGTAGAGCCACGCGCGATCGGTCGCCTCGGAGCCCGCCGGCACCGCGGTCGAGAAGAGCCCGAACCGGCCGCCGCCGCCAGGGGTCGACGTGCGCGCGCCCACGGCGATGCCCCGAAGATCGCCGGTCGTGTCGGCCGCGACGAGGGGGCCCGTGAAGACGGGGCCGGCCGCGTCGCTGATCGCGCCTCGATCGCGGAGGACCTGGACGAAGTTCGGCAGAATCTGCTGCTCGCCGCCCTCGAGCTTGATCAGCAGGCTCGCGGACCCGCCCGTGAGGGCGGAAGAAAAGTAAGTGAGCTGCACGCCCCGCAGGACGCCCGAGAAGTTCGTGAGCACGAGCTCGGTCGAGAAGGAGCTCGTTTCGACCAGGACCGGGAGCGTGAGGGAAGGGACCGCCGCCGGGGGCGCGACCGGGACGGGAGGCACGAAAGAGCCGTCCGAGTTCGCCTGGTCGTTGATGACGCCGTAGGCGTAGAAGGGAGCCGTTCCTTGGACGCGCTCCACCTCCACGTAGCCGTTCGTGAGGTTCAGCCCGTTCGAGGCGAGGACGCCCGAGACCTGGTTGAAGCCGCCCGGGCCGAGGGTGACGAGGGGCAGAGCCTGGGACACGCTGCTCAGCTTTTCTCCCGAGAAAACCGTCAGCCGAAGGGTGATGTTGCCGTCGGCTGGACCGCCGGCATTCAGGACGGCGACGTTCGACCGGTCGGTGTCCGTTTGGCGGAGGCCGGCGATCATGACCGAAGAGGAGAGGAGCCGGCTCGACAGGCGACCGGGGTAGGAGAGGCCGGCGCGGCCGCCCGCGACCGCGGTCGTCGTGCGAACGGTCGCCGTTCCCGCGTCCGGAGACGACAGGTTGGTGAAGTTGATCTTCAGAGTCCCGCCCCGGTTGACCGGGTCGCCGGCGGGATTGACCGGCTCGCCGACGGGGACGCCGAGGCCCTTCAGAAACACGATCGCGTCGGGAATCACCTTCTGGCGCCCGGCCGCGAGCGTGTCCGCCACCGTCCCGCTCGAGCCGCCGAACGCGGCGGTGTAGGCGTAGGTGACCGAGGCGTCCGTCGTGCCGCGGTTCGTGAGCACCAGCTCCGACGTGAAGAACGAGCCGTTCAGCCCGGCCGACGAAAGGACGATGGGAACCGTGACGTCAGCCGCCGGGTTGCCCACGAGGAAATCCACGCGCGTGACCGTCACGTCGACGCGCCCGTCGAACGTGCAGCCCGGGCAGGGCGGGCCCGTCACGACCGGGAGGTTGCGGTACGTGTAGGTCTCGATCGACGGTGCGGACGGAGACGTCGAGGCGACCGTCTGGCCCGTGCCGGTGCCGGGGAGCCCGAGCAGGAGGGCCTGTCTCAGGATCTGCGCGGGATCGCGCACGTCGGTCACGACGGATCCCGACTTGGCGATGAACGTGCCGAAACCCACCTCGGCGTGAGAGGCGGACGTGAAGAGGTTCGGCAGGCTCGTGTTCGGACCGCCCCCGTCGCGGAGCGCGGCGAGGAGCGGCGCAATCGAGGAATGAGCCGCGGCGAGATCGTTCAGGACCTCTGCGGGAAGGACGGCGCTGGCGGCGACGTACGACGCCGCGGGAGAGCCCTGCGGCAGCGTCATCGTCCCAAACGTGAAGGTGACGGGCATGGACGCGACGGCCTGCGCCGCGGCGGGCGTAGCCCCAAACGAAAAAATGGCGAGAACTCCAGCGGCAAAACGAGGTGACATGGGCACACTCCTACCGCTCTACCTGGAGAGTCGGCGACTCGGAGTGTGACAGACGGAGCAATTCCCACGCCGGCGTTTACGCTCGCGGGCCGTCGGCGCCCAGCCGTAGGGGGCGAAGGTCCTGGGACGGCCCTCGACATTCCCGCTGGCTCCGAATGAACTTTATTTTCGGGGAGCGGTCAAAAAAGCTGGCCGAAAACTGTCTATCCAGGTAAGGGGGGCGGCATGCGTGTTGAAACCAGAATTCTCCTTATCACTTAACGGCGCCATATGACCAGATCGACCCGAACTTCCGCGGCCTTCTCGGTTCTCCGCGAACGAAGGAAGGGGCTCCCTCGGGAGCCCACATTTCGGATGACCGATGGCTCTGCAGCCCTCGTTCGCGACCGACTCGATACCTTTGCAGCGGCATTTCTCGCCGACGACCGGCCGGGGTTGCTCTTCGAGTATGGCCGCCTGGTCGCCGCGAACGATGCCGCACGGAGTCTTTTCGGATCCAGTGCGGCCAGCGACAGATTCCTCGAAGCTCTGAAGGCCTCGGTCGGCAACGGTGTTATGGAGCGCGGGCTCCTTCTTCGCGCGGGCTCGCGAGCGTACGAACCCGTTCTGCAACCGGCCCTTAACCGAATGGGCCATCCAACATGCGTCTGCTTCCTTGTAGAGACGTCCGAGCCGTCGGCCGCCTACGCGCGTGCCTGTCGGAACGTGAATTGGACGTCCTGAGGCTGCTTGTGAAAGGCCTTTCAAACCGGCAGATCGCTGTGCAGCTCGACATTTCTGTCGAGTCCGTTCGAAAACACGTCTCCCGTGCGCTGAAGAAAACCGGTACAAAGACGCGCACCGGGCTCGTGGGCCGGGTGCTCGAGCGATGAAGGGAGATACCCGATCGGGTAGATACGTTTGCATCCTGGCGAGGCGCTCCATGCGAGAACATATTCACATTAGCTCGCTGCATCCATAACAAGGAGGATTGCCATGAGATCCCGCATCTTCGCCCTCTTCGCGTGCTTCGCTGTAGGAGCTTTCTTGATGTCCGCCACGCCCTCCTATGCCGGCCCTTGCGGCTCGCAACCATGCCAAAAGCTTCCGCCGGGAGATGGTGGTGGCGGCGGAGGGTCCATCTGCGTTACCCAGCGGTGCTACCGCTGTGGCGTGCCTAACCCGAATGGATACGCGTCGTGCGATGGCGGAACAGAAAGC
>JBGQDL010000171.1:0-7723 GCA_041495865.1 Thermoanaerobaculia bacterium
CAACAGATCGCACAGGCCCTTTCGAACGGCATCCTCGCGTACGCGGAGGCGCGGAACCATCCGCCGGCCTCCAAACGGAGTTGACATGAGCGGGAAGAAGGACGTTCTCCACGTCGGCATCGACCTAGGCACGTCGCGCAGCGCGATCACGGTGTCGAACGGCGGGCATCACGTCGTGGAGAGCTACGTGGGCTGGCCCCTCGACATGGTGGCCCGGAAGGTCGTGAAGAAGTCGATCCTCTTCGGCGCCGAAGCGCTCGAGAACCGGCCCATGCTCGACCTGCACCGCCCGCTCGAGCGCGGCCTCATCAAGCAGGGGTCGGCGAAAGACGAGGAGGCGGTGCACGAGCTGCTGAAGCACCTCATTTCCCTGGCCGGGAAGAAAGACGGCCAGAGCGTGCATGCCGTCGTGGGTGTGCCCGCCGAGGCGCTGCGCGTGTCGCGGCAGCATTTGCGCGGGGCCGTGAAGGGAATCGCGGACGCGCTCCTCATCGTGTCCGAGCCGTTCGCCGTCGCGTACGGGATGGACGCGCTCCTCCACACGATGGTCATCGACATCGGCGCCGGCACGACGGACTTCTGCGTCATGAACGGCCACTACCCGACCGAGGACGACCAGCGCACCCTCACGAACGCGGGCGACTCCATCGACGACCAGCTGCTGGCGCTCGTGAAGACGAGGCATCCCGACGGCCGGTTCTCGATCCACATGGTCCGCGAGTGGAAGGAGAAGCAGAGCTTCGTGGGCGACCCCCCGGGGCCGGTCCTCGTGCGCTTCCCCGTGAAGGGCAGGCCGGCCGACGTGGAGATCACGGCCGAGATGAAGAAAGCCTGCGAGAGCGTCGTCGGCCCGATCGCCGAGACGATGCTCGACCTGCTCTCGAAGGTCGAGCCGGAGTACCAGGAGAAGGTGCAGCGCAACATCATCCTCGCCGGCGGCGGCTCGCAGATGCCCGGCCTCGCCGCCGCCCTCGAAAAGTCCCTGACCGAGCTGGGCGGGGGCCGCGTGCGAGCCGTGGAGGATCCGGTCTTCGCGGGATCGAACGGCGGCCTCGCCATCGCGCTCGACGCGCCGGAAGGCGACTGGGAGCCGCTCTCGGCATGAGCCCGCCCGACTCCGGCGTTCCCCGGGACCCCGAGGCGAAGAAGCGGATGCTCCCGTCGGTGACCGACGTCGTGCGCGAGCTCGCCAAGGTCGTCTCCGCGGACCCGGCGGTGCTGTTCAAGGCCGCGCGCGGCGCCGTGGCGGAAGAGCTCGCGAAGGTGAAGCAGGGGCTCGAGTCGGCGCCTCTCGACGTCCTCGTCAGGCGCGCGCGGCTTCAGCTCGAGCGCGAGGGATCGGCGAAGCCCGTGTCCGGGACGGCGGCTCCGTTCGCGCCCGTCCCGCCGGCGCGACAGCCGGGCTCGCCCGAGGCGCGGAAGGCCGCGCCGTCCGCCAGACCGCCCGCTGCCGACGAGCCCTTCGAGGACGCGCCCTCGCGCGACGAGCTCGGCTGGGAGAAGGAAATTCCGATCCCGCCCGAAGACGCGCCTTTCCGGTCGGCGATCATTCCCATCTCGCGCAAGGAGCGCGAGCTGCTCGAGATATCCGCGCTCGCCGACACTCCTCCTGGGCCCGCTCCGGGGCCGAAGCGGAAGCCGGCCTCGGCGCCGCAGCCGCGGCCGGAGCTGGACCTGGGGTTCGCGCCGCCGCCCCCCGCGCCGCAGCCGGCTGCCGAGGCCCCGCCCGAACCGTCCATGCCGGCCAGCGCGACGGTATCCCCTCCCGCCGGTTCGCCCGCGCACCTCCCCGAGCCGGAAATTCTGGAGGCCGAACCCCGGGCATTCGCGCCGCCTCCCTCGAGAGCCGCGGCGGCTGCTGCGGAAGAGCCGTTGATGTCGCCGCCGGCCGGCCCGGAGCGCTTCCTGCGCGCGCCGACGCCGCCCGCGCGGCATGAGCCTGCGGTCAAGTCCATCTCGGAGATGCCGCCGCTGCGGGAGATGTTCGCCGACAAGCCCGAAGCGATGTTCGACGACAAACCCGAGCCGGAAATGCAGGAGTTCAACTTCAAGGCGGCGGAAGGTCCGGCTCCGGCTCCGGCCCGCTCGGGCCGCAGGGGCTGGCTCGTCGCGGTCGCGCTCGTCCTCGCGATCGGCGCGGGCCTCGCGTGGGCCGTGCGCGAGTACGTGTTCCGGAACGAGATCGTGAAGCCCGTCGTGCCCGCCGCGCGGAAGAAGCCCGATGCGGCGCCTGCGGCGAGCGCGGCGCCCGCGCCGGCTCCGGTCGCGGAGCCGGCGCCTCCGCAGCCGGCAAAGGCCGCGCCCGCAGCGGCGAAGCAGGCCGCGGCCGGCCCTCCCTCGGGCGCGGCGGTCCCGAAGGGACGCGCGGCGGTGCTGCTGACGCCCGACTGGGCCGGAAAGCCGGACGTGTACGTCATCCACTTCTCGTCGCACAAGGACCGCGAAGGCGCGGCGAAGGAAGCGAAGAAGCTCGGCGCCGCGCTCGGCGCGCCCGCGCGGGCCGTCGAGGTGGACCTCGGTAACAAGGGCGTGTGGTACCGCGTCGTCGTGGGCGAGTTCCCAGATGTGGACGCCGCGCGTGCGTTTCGCGCCGACCTCGAGGCGAAGAAGACGCCCGGCATGGGCTTCGTCTACGAAATGCGGGGGCGGTGAGCTGATTTTGAGCCTGCGGGACGAGTCAATGAAGCGCCACCGACCGACAGTCGGGCTTCCTCGACGAAATGCAGGGGCCGTGAATCCCGCCTGCCGCATGCGTCAATTCGGCGCTTGCCTCACTCTCACGAAGAGCACGTCGCACGTGTCTATTTGCCTTTCGTGGCCACGTTGATTCACGACGGTCGCCCTGCTCCAATAGCGTAAGAGATTGCCGTATCCATCCCGCCGTCTGCTGTCCCTATAACTCACATCGAGTCGCACGATGCCGAGCTCATCCAGTCTGTGTAACTCCGAAGGTTCGGAGATGCCATTGTGATTCGTATCGATCCAGACACGAAGCTGACTAAACAAGGCGTCGCTCATGTCGATAACGCCGTCCGCATTGCCGCCCGCACTCGGCTCGTCAAAGGCCGCCAGGGCCAGATAGCCGTTTGCCGCGATCTCGCCACTGGGCAAGGGTGTGTGGTTGCCGAAGAGCTCGCTGCCATTATCGATCGTGCCGTTTCCATTGCGATCGAGCACGAGGAAGCCTTCTCGACTCTCCGGCGCCGTCCAACCGAACAAGCCCCTATCGCCCGTCACGAGAAGGTCGAATTGGACTGGATCGTTCGTCCCCATGTGCTGGTCTAGAATGTAGATCCCTTGCTGGCCGGAAGCAATTCCCGCAATCAGCACGACGCCGAGCGGTAGCGCCCGAAGCGAGAGGGCTCTTCGATTCATTGGCAGCCCCTCTCCTCACGTCGTAAATCGGCCTCCTGTCCTGGATTGGAGCCGATGACCTTTGCCACCGGTGCGACGGTCTCGTACAAAAGCCTCAAAAACCCATTACCGCCGCCGTTCGAGCGTACGGCTTCTTGGGCCGCTACCAGGGAGTCTCGGAGTAGCTTGCACCAGACTTGCCGCGCCTGCGCACGACCCTCGTATCCGACCTCCCGTTTCTCACCTCTTGCCAGGGCAGTCCGGATCGCCTCTAGTGAGTGACGGCGGTCCTCCTCGAGGGAAGCGAGTATCTGCTGGGCCTCGCTCCGCAGGAGAACCTCCGGGTCCGAGGGAAGGCTCAAGGCTTGCCATTTCGAGCGGATGTCCTTCCTGGTGGCCGCTGAACTGACCTCTAGTTCGGGATCAAACATGATGGGAATGAAGTTCCGGTAGAGCTCGATAGGAAGGAAGAGGGCGGGCGTCTTCGCACCATCGACGTAGTCATGAATTGGGGGATTCCCGTCATCGAGGGATACCCGAGCAGCTGCTGCCCGACTTGCTGCGGCGCCCGGCGCGAAGCGCGCCGCAAGTCGCTCCTCTGTGGTCCACTCCCACGCTGGCTTCGAATCCGTTGGTTCTTGAGACCGGGTCTGCTCGGCCGCCATGGAAAAGCCTGCTAGACACAGGAGCGACACTGGGATCAAGCGTTTCCTCATCATCACCTCCGCTTATGCGTCGTCTCACGCTATATCGAAGCTCGTCTATTCCCATGAGCTAGGTGTACGACCGCGAAGGACGTATGCGTCGAACGAAGGCGCGAGTCAGCGGGAAATCAGGCACTACGAAGGAAAGCCCGTCATTTCGGGACCGAGATCGTCACCGTGTTGTTTTGATTGCTGATGACCCATCCAATGGCCTAGAGGCGTGTCGTGGAGACGATGGAGGCGCTTGCCGCCGCGGTTGCGGTGCCGTTGTGTGACCTCACGGCGTCGAAAGGCGGCGAGGAGAAGATGTCGTTGAGCTGCGAGACCGAATGCGCCGGCACGGTAATCGAGCGGTTTTCCGAAGACACGCCGTCGGCCGAAGTGACTGTCAGCGTCACCGACGCCGGCTCGGGGTCCGGGTTGTAGAAGGTCACGTTCGTCCGCCGGGAGGGCTGCGTGTGCAGCCAGCTCAACACGATCGGCGTCGTGGGAGGGCGGAAGTCGCCCGTGTTTTCGAGCAGGGGGCCGGCACCCTGCACGCACGTGTCCGGTCCGCTAAATGTGAGGTAGCCGCCTTCCCAGGCCTTGCACGCCGCGGCGGAGTCGATCACGCTGAATACCGCGCCCGAGCCCGTGAGGATGGCGGCCTCCATGGAGACGCCTG
This sequence comes from Thermoanaerobaculia bacterium, assembly GCA_041495865.1. GTDB lineage: Bacteria > Acidobacteriota > Thermoanaerobaculia > UBA5066 > UBA5066 > Fen-183. The sequence goes on from JBGQDL010000171.1 coordinate 4,723, forward strand.
GGTCGAGGTCGATTACGAACGCGCCGAAAGCGTTGTTACCGACGCCCACGCCGCACGCGAGGTCGGAACATCCCGACAACGCCGGCGAAACCAGGTTGTACGCGCCGAACGACCGCGTCTGACCCGCGGGGACGACATGGTCGCCAGGCGCGAACGAGAGGATCGCGGAGACGCCCACGAAATCCACGACGTGAAGCATGAGGTCCCCGCTCGTTCGGTTGGTCGCGCGAATCTCGGTTGCCCACAGTGACTGGTTCGCGCCCGCCGCGAAGATGGCGACCGGAAGCACCACGCGCTCGGCATGAGCCGCGTAAACCGGGAGCAACGCTGCACCCAAGATAAGATGAAGCAGGGACCTCATGAGGGACGCTCTATCATCGCGGCGTCGAGATCGTCACCGTGTTGTTCTGGTTGCTGATGACCCAGCCAATGGCGTAGAGACGTGTCGTGGAAACGATGGACGCGCTCGCGGCGGCGGTCGCGGTGCCGTTGTGGGATCGGACGGCGTCGAAAGGCGGCGACGAGAAGATGTCGTTGATCTGCGAGACTGAATGCGCCGGGACGGTAATCGAGGTGTGTGCCGAGGAAAGAACGTCCGCCGACGTGACCGTCAACGTGATCGAGGCCGGCTCAGGGTCCGGGTTGTAGAAGGTCACGTTCGTACGCCGGGAGGGCTGCGTGTGCAGCCAGCTCAACACGATCGGTGTCGAGGGAGGGCGGAAGTCGCCCGTGTTTTCGAGCAGCGGACCAACACCCTGCACGCACGCCTCCGGTCGGGAGAAATAGCCCCCCTCCCAGGCATTGCACGCCGCAGTCCCTTCGAGCCCGCTGAAGACCACGCCCGTACCCGTGAGGATAGCGGCTTCCATCGAAACGCCCGGATCGAGGTCGATGACGAACGCGCCGAAGTAGGTCGCGCCAGGTCCGACGGCGCACGAAAGATTGCCACATTGAAGCAGGTCCGGCGAAAGGAGGTCGTAGGCGCCGAACGAGCGCGTCTGCCCCGCAGGGACGACATAGTCGCCCGAGGCGAACGAAAGGTTTGCAGAGACGCCCACGAAATCCGCGACATGAAGCATGAGGTCCCCGCTCGTATGGTTGGTCGCGCGGATCTCGGTTGCCCACAGCGACTGGTTTGCGCCGGCCGCGAAGATCGCGACCGGAAGCACGACGCGCTCAGCATGAACCGCGAACACCGGGAGCAACGCTGCACTCAAAAACAGATACCGCAGGGACCTCATGTGGGCCTCCAAGACGGACGGCGTAGACGTATGGGAGTGAGCCGGCTGAACTACGCCTAACGAGTGCGCGGCCAGCGAGGGCGCGACCCATACAAGAAACCGTCGTCAGTGAACCCGCGGTACTGCCCCTAAAGTGGTATGCGTCGAAGGTGCGGCCCTACCGGCTTGTGAAGATGTCGGCAAGCTGGATCGTGAGAGCGGGGAAGAGGGGACTCTGGAGGGCGCCCTTCGCCTCGACGGAAAGCTCGGCCGCGCGCCCGAAGCCCCTGGCTCCCCGATGGAAGACTTTCACGGTGTGGAGAACCGGGTCTAGGATCCAGTATTCCTTCACGCCGAAACGCTCGTAGAGCTTGCGCTTCGTGACCTCGTCGGCCTTCCGCGTCGATTCCGAGAGGATCTCGACGACGAGGTCGGGGGCGCCCTGGAGGTTCTTGTCCGTGACGACCTTCGAGCGCTCGTTCGAGACGTACACGAGGTCCGGCACGACGACGTCGAGATTGGAGAGGACGACGTCCACGGGAGAGACGAAGACCTCGCCGAGCTTCTTCTTCCTCACGAACGGCCCAAGGATGAGCGAAAGGTTGAGCACGATTCGTTGGTGCTTCGTCAGCGGTGAGGGGGTTGCGTAGTGCTCCCCGTCGATCAGCTCGTGGCGGCGGCCGTCGTCCGGAAAGAGGAGGTAGTCCTCGTAGGTGAGCTTGACGGCCGGGTAGGGAACGGGCGTCGACATGGCGAATCCCAGTCCGATTATCGCGCTTTCCCGGTCCGTGCCCGTCGGCGGTCCCTCAGAACGACGGCTCGAAAGTCTTGATGATGTCCGCCACGGTCGGAGCCGGCTTGCCCGCGAGCGCGGTCTTCTTGATGGCGGCGAGGCGTTCGAGGTACGAAGGCTGCACGATCTCGTAGAGGACGCCCGTCGTCACGACCTCGGTCTCGCGCGTGTACACGAGCGCGGCCGGGCGCGAGGTGGGATCGTGATCGGGAGGCAATTGCCTCTGCTTTGCCTTGAGCGTCTTGAACTGGTCGTCGCCGCGCCACGTCACGCACGGGGACATGACGTTCAGGAACGCGAAGCCCCTGTGCGAAAGCGCCTTGACCATGAGTTCGACGGTGCCCTTGAGGTCGCCGGAGAAGGCCCGGGCGACCCACGTCGCCCCGACGGAGATCGCGAGCTCGCACGGATCGATGGCCGGCTCGGGGTTTCCGTAGTGCGTGGACTTCGTCTTGTCGCCCTCGGGCGTCGTGGGCGCGGTCTGGCCCTTCGTGAGACCGTAGATCTCGTTGTCCATCATGAAGTACGCGATGTCCAGGTTGCGCCGCGCGGCTTGCATGAAGTGGTTGCCGCCGATCGCGAGGCCGTCGCCGTCGCCGCCCACCGCGATGACCTTGAGGTCCGGGCGCGAGACCTTGACGCCCGCCGCGAGCGTGAGCGCGCGGCCGTGGACGCCGTTGAAGCCGTAGGTCTCGACGTAGCCGGGGAGGCGCGAGGAGCAGCCGATGCCCGAGACGACGACCGTCTCCCACGGCTTGATCTGCAGCTCGGTGAGCGCGCGGTAGAGCGCGGTCAGGGCGCCGAAGTCGCCGCAGCCGGCGCACCAGACCGGCTTGAGGTCCGTCTTGTAGTCGGCGGGCTTGAACTCGGGAAGCGCCACGGTCTCGCTCATGCGACCACCTCTTCCCGCGCGCCCTCGGCGGCAAAGAGCCTGGCGATCTCGGTGTCCAGCTCGGCGACGGTCAGGTTCTTGCCGCCGGACCTCTTG
>JBGQDL010000172.1:0-7644 GCA_041495865.1 Thermoanaerobaculia bacterium
GGCGCATGCCGAGCGAGTACGTGCGCACGAGGCCGTCGAGGCGGCCGTCCATGTGCACGAGGGCCGCGAGCGCGTCGATCCGCCCCGAAGCCCCGTCGCCCACCATGCGCGCGAAGTGCTCGAGGTTTTCGCGCCCCGTCAGGAACTTGTAGAGGTCCGGCGTCTCCACGATGCAGCCCACGCGGCGCATCGCGGCCTCGAAGCCCGTCGCGAGATCGTGCCCGTCGATCACGACGCGCCCGCGCGTGGGCTTCACGAGACCGACGAGCATCCGGATCGTCGTGGTCTTCCCCGCGCCGTTCGGCCCGAGAAATCCGAACACCTCGCCGCGGTGAAGGGCGAACGACACATCCGAGACGACTTCCCGGCCGCCATAGCTCTTCGCGAGGCCTTCGGCGGAAAGGACGACCTCGGCGGCGCTCATGCGACAGTTGTACGCCCTGCGTCAAGCCTCGGTTTGCGTTTCCGGCAGAATACCGGCCCGTGACGCGCACCACCCGCCGCCTCGCACTCTGGTTCCTCCCCGCCGCGCTCGGCCTCGCGACCGCGGGCGTCTTCGCCGCGGGCTTCGCCGCCGCGCTGCAAGGCCGGCTCGGCGAGCCCGTGGATCCTTCCGCGGCTCCCGTGCCGACGCCGGCGGTCCCCGCGGCGACCGCGGCGGCGGACGGCGCCTTCCGCGTCGTCGCGCTCGGCGACTCCTTGACGCGCGGCGCGGGCGACGCGGCGGGAGGCGGCGGATACCCGGAGCGCGTCGCGGCCGCGCTGCGGAAAGAGGGAAGAGTCGTCGCCGTGGAGAACCTCGCAGTCGATGGCTCGGAGACCGGGGATTTTCTTAGAACGATGGAGGAAGCGGACGTCGCCCGAAGGATCGCCGCAGCGAACCTCATCCTCGTTTCGATCGGGGGAAACGACCTGAGTCATTCGATCCCGGCGGCGCTCGGCGCGGGCGAGCCGGCCGCCGACCCGACGGCCGCGGCCCTCAAAGACTCTTCTATGAACCTTCTAAGAATTCTTTCTCTTCTCCGAAAACAGAATCCATCGGCTCCCATCCGCCTCCTCGGCCTTTACAACCCCTTCCCGGAGACGTTCGACAGGCGGATGGCGAAGGAGACGCTCCTCAAGTGGAACGTCGCCCTCGAAGAGGCGAGCTATGCCGTGAACGGAGCGAGCGTCGTGCCGACCGCCGACCTCTTCGACGAGCGGCCGGACAGGCTTTCGGCCGACCGGTTCCACCCGGGTCCGAACGGCTACGGGGAGATCGCGTCGCGCATCCTCTCGACCCTGAACCTTCCAGCGGCGACGCCGCGGAGATCCTGAGGATGGCCGACATCCTCGAAGAGGCCGGCCTCGACATCGGCGCCACGCTCGCGAAGGTCGTCGTCGTGGCGGCCGGCGCGCCCGTCGACGTCCCCGAGACGGTCGAGACGTTCCTGTGCCCGAGCGCCGACCTCTCCGCGCTCTCCGTGTTCCTGGGCAAGCACCCGAACGCTTCGCTCACGGCCACCGGCGCGGGCGCGGGCCGCCTCCAGAGCGCCCTCGAGGGCGCGCGGCCGGTCGCCCTCACGGACGAGTTCGAGGCGTGGGGCGAGGGCGAGCGCGTGCTCCTCAGGCGGGCCGACTTCGTCCCGACGACACCGCACCTCCTCGTGAGCCTCGGAACGGGCACTTCCATCCTGCGCGTCGGGCCGCGGGACCGCGTGGTGCGCGCTGGCGGCACGGGCCTGGGCGGCGGGACGCTGCGCGGCTTCGGACAGCTCCTCCTCGGCCAGGCCGACCACGACGCGCTTTCGACGCTCGCGGCCAAGGGCGACCGGCGCCGCATCGACCTCCTCGTGAAGGATCTCTACCAGTCGGGCGAGATCGCGCTCCAGGGCGATCTCACGGCGTCCAACCTCGGCCACATCTCCTCGCGCGAGTCGCGGGACATCGCGCACGCCATCACGGGCCTCGTGGGCGAGAACGTCGCTCTTCTCGCGGCGGCCCTCTCGAAGCAGGAGGCCACGCCGGGCCCTCTCGACGTCGTGTACGCGGGCTCCACGCTCGTCCGCAACGTCGCCCTGAAGGACATCCTCGCGTTCGCGACGTCGGTGGGAGGCGCCCGGGCCCGCTTCCTTCCGCACGGAGAGTTCGTCGGCGCCGTCGGCGCACTCGTGCGCGCGCGCAGGCGTCACGAGGGGCGCCTGCCGTGACGGCCGGCGTTGCCGTCGACCTGGAGGGCCGCGTCGCCCTCGTCACGGGCGCCTCGCGGGGGATCGGCGCTGCGATCGCCCGCTCTTTGGCGGCGGCGAACGCCCGCGTCGCGCTCCATTACGGGAAGTCCCACGACGCCGCCCGCGCGGTCGCGGCGTCGATCGTGTCCTCCGGCCACCCGGAGCCCCTCCTCGTCGCGGCGGACGTCGCGTCGGAGGGCGAGAGGCGTCGGGTTTACCGTGAAGTCGTGGCCGGGCTCGGCGCCCCTTCGATCCTCGTGAACAACGCGGGCTTCTACCGGAAGAATGCGTTCGAGGAGGTCGACGACGCCGCGTGGCTCGCGCGGTGGCGCGAGACGATGAACGTGAACCTCGAATCGGCGGCGCACCTGAGCTTCCTCGCCCTGCCCGCGATGCGTGAAAGGTCCTGGGGACGCATCGTGATGATCGCCTCGCGCTCGGCGTTCCGCGCCGAGACGGACCATCCGGACTACGCGGTTTCGAAGGCCGGCATGGTGAACCTCGCCCGCTGCCTCGCGCGCAACGAGGGGCCCCACGGGATCACGGCGAACGCCGTGTGCCCCGGCTGGGTGCGCACGGAGGCGGTCCGCGACGCGCTGAACGGCCCGCAGGCGGCCGAGGTCCTCTCGCAGATCCCCCTCGGCCGCGTCGCCTCGACCGCCGACGTTGCGAACGCGGTTCTCTACCTCGTCTCCCCTCTCGGTTCCTACGCCAACGGAATCGCCATCCCGCTGAACGGCGGCTCGTACTTCCACTGAAATTCGCGCCGCCCGGGGCGAAACGGGCGGATAATCCCCCATCGGGGGCCATGTTGAAGCGTGCGTGCGTCCTCGCCCTGACCCTGCTCCTGGCGGTCGCGGCCCGCGGGACGGAGCCGTCAGCGGCTCCCGCCATCCCCGCGCCCGACTCGCCTTCCGCTCCGCCTCGCCCGCCGCTCCCGGAACGGTTCCGCCTGTTCTCCCTGACGACGCTCCCGCTCCCGGTCCTCGACCTCTCGGGGCTTCCCGAGGAGAAGCGGTTGTTCCACCAGTCGGGCGATCCGGACTCGCTGTTCACTCTCGGCGAGGCCACGCCTGGCGGCGAGGTCCATCTGAAGGCCGCGATCGAGCTGAACGAGATGTTCCTCAAGGCCGTCCCGCCCGACGCCAGCCTCGGCCTCGGGGAGACGCGCCCCCGGGCCGCCGGCAGCTTCCTGCCCTTCGACAGGTCGGGGCGGCCGTACCAGCTGCGCCTCGGGGCGCGCCTCGTCTGGTAAGGTCACGGGTGAGATGAAACGAATTCTCGCCGGACTCTTCGCGACCGCGCTCGTTCCCGTCGGGGCGCGCGCCGCGGAATCGCTCCCTCCGATCTCCAGGTCCGTGGAAGTCTCGATCACGAACGTCGATGTCGTCGTGACGGACGCCAAGGGGCGGGCCGTCACCGATCTCGGGCCGCTGGACTTCGTCGTGACGCAGGAAGGCAAGGCGCAACCCATCACGAACTTCTCGTTCGTGAGGAACCTGCCCGGCCCGGCGGCGCCTCTGGCAACCGCCGACGAAACGCCGTCCAACACCGTTCCGACGCCCGCGGCGGCCGCGTCCGGACCGGCCGGCGCGCGCATCGTCGTGCTTCTCGACTTCCTCCACATGACCGCCGGGAACCGGAATCGCGCCGCCGCGAGCCTCGCCGAGTTCCTGCCGAAAACGATCGGGCCCCGTGTGGAAGTGCAGCTCGTCACGTGGGACCGCGCGCTCCGGACGCGTGGCACGTTCACGAACGACGCTAAAGTCCTGACCGCCGTTCTCGCCGCCCTCAAGGAAGAGACGGCCCTCGGCGAGGCGCCCGCTCGCGAGAGGAGCCGCCTGTTCACCCAGATCGACGAAGCTCTCGCCGCCCCGCCGCTCTACCGGGGCCTCCTCATCGACGGGGCCGTCTCCACGTTGCGCGGCTGGTGCGAAGCACAGGCCAGCGACCTCGACGCGACGCTCAATGCCGCGCGCGCCCTCGTGGGAACGGTCTCGGGCGTGGAAGGGCGGAAGATCCTGATCTTCGCGACCGAGAAGCTCACTCCTACCCCCGGCCGCGAGATCTGGGACTACTTGCAGGAGGGTGTCGACCGTCTGGGTGGAGGCCAGCGCGGGACTCTGACCGGGTTGACGTGGAAGGACTTCGACCGGACCGCATCCTTCCAGCGCTTCGCGGAGGCGGCCAACGGAGCGGGTGTCTCGCTGTTCATGGTGGACGCCGCGGGCCTCCAGGCGGGCGACACGAAACTCTCGGCCGAGTTTGCCGGGACGGGCGGAAGCGTCAACGAGGGGCTCGCGACTCTCGACGCGGAGTCGGCGCTGCGTCTCCTCGCCAATGAAACGGGCGGCGCCGCGATCGTCGGCCGAAACAACCTCGCGCTCGCGCTCGAGGGCCTCGAACCCGCGTGGACGGCCTACTACTCGCTCGGCTTCGAGAGCAGCACGTCGAAGCCCGGCGTCCCCCGCGCCATCCGCGTCAGCGTGAAGAGGCCCGGAGTCCGGGTCCTCACGCGCCGGAACGTCGTCGAGCGGACGCCCGAGCAGAAGGTCTCCGACGCCGTGCTTTCGGGGGTCCACTTCCCGAGAACGCTCAATCCCCTCCGGGCCTCGCTGCATATCGGACACGCGAAGCAATCCGGCAAGAGCTGGCTCGTCCCGATCGAATTCAAAGTCCCCTTCGAGAAGCTGACGCTCATCCCGCAGGGCGGGCGCGCGAAGGGCGCTCTCCTCTTCACGACCGTCGCGGCGACCCCGGACGGGCGCATCTCCCCTGTCATGACGGAGCGCGCCCGCATCGACGTCCCGGAGTCCGAGCTCGCGTCGCTCACGGGCAAGGTCTTCACATACGCATTGACCCTCCACATGCGGCCCGGCCCGCAGATCCTCTCCGCCGCGCTGACGGACGAGGTCTCGCGCCTGTCGAGCTACGTGCAGCCGCACGTCCTGATCGGCGACGAGCCGAAGACCCCCTAGCGATGGGCGACGGCAGGACCTAGCGCCGCCCCTTGCGGGCTGGATCGACTGCCCGGTAGAGCTTGCGCCACTGAACCTCCGACGCGAGGTCGGCTCGGAGGATCCTGCACTCGGGAGGAAGCTCCTTGATGGTCCGGTAGGTCTGGCCGCGAAACGTGATGGAGCCATCGGGGTGGACGCGCCCCACCGACCGCGAGCCGGGCGAGACCTCATCGGGAAACAGGACGAGGCGTGGAAGCGCGGGGAAGAACATGGCGTGGTCTCCACTGCCACAGGCCGGCGGTCACTGCGGCTGGCAAGCGAGCGCCGATCTGCCTCGCCACCAACACGATCTGTCCACGGTGATGGCCCTCGCGGGCCACGAAATAAGTTAGCACGTGGCCGACGTCCAGCGGCAGATTCCGCCACACGTAAGCCGGGCTGGCGGGAACCTGGCCGCCGCAGCGGCACCCCTGTAAGAGCGCCTCGATGCCCCGGCTACTCCTGTTCAGTGCGGCGACCAGCTGGCGGCGGCTCACCCTCCGGCGGTCCACGGCGGACGGAACGGGGATGCCATGGGGCCGGCCCAGGGTCTTGAGCCACATACACCGGGCGCTGTGGAGGTGGCCGGCTAGGGGAGCAGGTCGCACTGACGAAACGCACGTGAGGGAATCGGTGATTACTCCCCGATGTCCTCGGCCCAAAGGGAGGGGTGACTTTGGGCGAACTCGCGCATGAGCTGGATGCAGCGTTGGTCCTGAACGACCTGAATGATTACGCCGCGACCCGAAAGCCACCGCTCCTCGCCCATGAAGGACAGGTTCTCGCCGATGACGACGCGCGGGATGCCATAGAGCAGGATGGCGCCGCTGCACATGGAGCAAGGCGAGAGCGTGGTGTAGAGAGTGGACGCGCGGTAGAATGGGGCCGAGCGACGCCCCGCGCTTTCGAGAGCGTCCATCTCTCCATGGAGAACAGTGCTGCCCCGTTGGACGCGACGATTGTGGCCGCGCCCGACGATGGCTCCTGAATGGACGAGGACAGAGCCGATGGGAATGCCACCCTCGGACAAGCCCAGCTCAGCCTCTTCTACTGCTGCGAGAAGGAAGGGATCCATGTTCCTCGTTCCATCATTGGTTCCCATCTCTGGCATCGCGTTCCGCTGCGTGCTTGAGCCGTGCCAAAGCATCTGCGACTCCCGCATGAAGTTGTCGGCTACCGATTTGTTCCACGACCCTAGCCCACCATCCAGGTGAGATTGAAAAGTCTCACCCAAAACTGACACGCGTATGTTGCTCGTCAAGCGTAGCGCAAGTGATATGGTTGTAGACTGTAATACCGAAGGGCAACCGTGTGAGTAAGTCAAGCTGCCGCTTCTCTGGCGTGATAGCTTGAACGGCGATGTGAATATCCCACCGCGTTCCGAGCGCGATTGTCTGGGCAAAGATTTGCTGGCCGGGTTGTGCCGGACCTTCAGGGATTATTGAGCGAGTCTGAGCATCCCACCAGTCGGCGTAACGAACAGGATCAACGAGGAGATGCCATACGCGCTCGGCGGGAGCGTCAATGGTGGCAATGGGACAGGTACTAAAGCTCATGGGACCTCGTGACTTTCCAAGGTTCAAGTGATGCCAATTTCGACGGTGTTACTCCAGTGCGGCCCAACTCGTATCAGGCCTCAATTGCGTGGTCAAATCTGGAAACCCGTCCGCGAACATTGGCAGATATGGCCATTTCGACGTGGAACTATCTGACCTCTTCGCCAGGTTCAGCCCGGCTTCGCCGCCGCAGGCGCCGGCGGCCTCGGCGGCGGCGGGGGCGGCATGCGGTTGATCGCGAGGCCGCGCTCCAGGAGCGCCGGCAGGAGCGGCAGGCCCGAGGGCTCGAACTGCCCCGCCTTCCTCATGGGGCTCTCGCCCTCGTACGGCCGGTAGCCGTAGCCCGGGCCGCCCGGACCCGTGTCGGAAGGCTTCTCCGTGAGCTCGGGAATGCCGAGGACGGCGCTCTTGCGGTCGAAGAACGACAGCTCGTAGTCCTTCGTCATCCAGATCGCGTCCTTCGGGCACGCGTCCACGCAATACCCGCACATGACGCAGCGGAGCATGTCGATCTCGAACTTCACCGGGTACTTCTCGTACGCGAGAACCGGGTGCTCGCCCGCCTCGATGTGGATGCAGTCGGCCGGGCAGGCCGTCTCGCACATGTAGCAGGCCACGCACGTGAGCGAGCCGTCGGCGCGCGTCTTCAGGATGTGGCGCCCGCGGAAGCGTTCCGAGTACTTCCGCTTGACCTCCGGATACAGGATCGTGGGCAGGCCCTTGATGTTCACGATGTTCTTCGCGAGGTGCGAGAACGTGCGCGCGAGGCCCTTGAAGATCTCCGGAAGATAGAGGCGCTCGAGCAGAGTCGGCGTGGGAGCGGTGACGGTGACGACGCGTGCGGCCATGCTCTCTTCTCGCCTACCGGTCCAGCTCACC
>JBGQDL010000173.1:0-7591 GCA_041495865.1 Thermoanaerobaculia bacterium
AGGTGTCGCCGGACGGGCGACAGGTGGCCTTCGTGCGCACGACGACCGACCTGACGCTCGGGAAGCGCAACGCGGACGTCTGGATCGTGCCCGCCGACGGCTCGGCCCCGCCCCGCCCGCTCACGCAGAACGAGAAGACCGACAACGCGCCCCGCTTCTCGCCGGACGGGAAGACGCTCGCTTTCGTCTCGGCGCGCTCCGGCGCGCCTCAGGTGTACCTGCTCGATCTCGCGGGCGGCGAACCCCGCAAGCTGACCGACCTCCCGGCTGGCGTGCAGGACCCGCTCGTCTTCTCGCCGGATGGAAAGAAGCTGGCGTTCGTTTCGGACGTGTTTCCGGATTGCGAAGGCGAGGCCTGCAACCGGAAGAGGCGCGAGGAGGAGGAGAAGAACCCGGTCAAGGTCCACCACCTCACGCGCCTCCTGTATCGCCATTGGGACGAATGGCGCGAGAACGTGCGCCACCACATTTTCGTGGCCGACGTGGCGACGGGCGCCGCGACGGACGTGACGCCGGGCGACTTCGACTCCCCGCCGAGCCACTACGAAGACGGCGGCATCGCTTTCTCGCCGGACGGCAAGGAGATCGCCTTCGTCTCGAATCGCGACGGAAACGACAAAGAGGCGACCACGACCAACAAGGACGTCTTCCTCGTGCCCGCCCTCGGCGGCGCCGCCGCGAAGCTGACCGTCGCCAACGCCGCGGCGGACTTCGATCCGGTCTTCACGCCGGACGGAGCCTCGATTGTCGTGCGCGCGCAGCGCCGCGCGACGTTCGAGGGCGACCGCTGGTACCTCGACGTGTACGACCGCAAGACGAAGGCGAAGCGGACGGTGTTCGAGAGCCCGGACCTCTCGGTGGAAGAGTTCTGCCTGAGCCCGGACGGCAGGAATGTGTACTTCACGGCGGACAACGAAGGCCGCAGGGATCTCTTCGAAGTGTCCCTCGCGGGCGGGGCGCCGGTGCTTCTGAAGAAGGGCGGCGCGATCGGCAGCGTGAGAGCGGGCGCCGGGCGCCTTATTTTCACCGAGGCCTCTCTCACCGCGCCGCCGGAGATCTTCTCTATACTGCTCGAAGAAAAATCGGCGTCACCCGCCGCGAAAAGCCCGCAAGCTCAGGCGAAGGCTCTGACCGACGAAAACCGTTCCTGGCGCAAAGACGTCGCGTTTTCCGCGCCCGAGAGCCTCTCGACGACGGGCGCCGCGGGCGCGCGCGTGCACTATTGGCTGATCAAGCCGCCGGCGTTCGACCCGGCGAAGAAATACCCCGTCGTGTTCCTCATTCACGGGGGCCCGCAGGGCGCGTGGGAGGACGGCTGGTCGTTCCGCTGGTGTCCGAGCCTGTGGGCCGCGCAGGGATGGGTCGTCGTCCTTCCGAACCCGCGCGGGTCGACCGGCTTCGGCCAGGCGTTCGTGGACGAGATCTCGGGCGACTGGGCCGGGAAGATCATGGTCGACCTGAACGCCTTCTTCGACGCGGTCGTGAAGATGCCGTTCGTGGACGCCTCGCGGCAGGGCATCGCGGGCGCAAGCTACGGCGGCTACGCGGTGGACTGGATCCTCGGGCATACGGACCGCTTCAAGGCGGCCGTCACCCACGACGGCGTCTTCAACCTCGATTCGATGACGACCGTGACCGAGGAGCTGTGGTTCCCCGACTGGGAGTTCGGCGGGGCGCCGTGGAGCGCGAAGGCGAGGGAGCAGTTCTCGAAGTGGTCGCCGCACCTCTTCGCCGACAGGATCAGGACACCCACGCTCGTCATCACGAACGAACTGGACTTTCGCGTGCCCGTCGACCAGGGGTTGCAGCTCTTCACCGTGCTGCGCCGGCTCGGGGTTCCGTCCGAGGCGCTCGTCTTCCCGGACGAGGGCCACTGGGTGCTCAAGCCGCTCAACAGCAAACGGTGGCACGAGGCGGTTTTTGCGTGGATGAAGAAGTACCTCGAGAAATGAGAGACTTTGGTGCGGGAGGAGGGAGTTGAACCCTCACGGGTCGCCCCACGGGATCCTAAGTCCCGCGCGTCTGCCATTCCGCCACTCCCGCGGCTTTTTCACATTCTCTCCGAAAGGCTCCCGATGATCACCTCATTCGTCGACGAATCTCCCACGAAGAAGGTCCTCACGTTCGAGGTGCCCGCGGACGACGTCAAGAAGGCGACCGCCCACGCGGTGAAGGCCTTCGCCAAGCACGTGCGCCTCCCGGGCTTCCGGCCCGGAAAGGTCCCGCCGGACATGATCCGGAAGCGTTTCGCCGAGGAAGTCAAGAGCGAGGTGCTCGAGAACCTCATCAAGGCCTCGGTCGGAGAGGTCCTGCGCGAGAAGAACCTCGTCGCGCTCGGCCAGCCGAAGATCGGCGACCTGAAGTTCGCCTTCGAGGAGCCGCTCTCCTTCCGCGTGGACCTCGAAGTGCGGCCCGCCGTCGAGCCGAAGGACTACCGCGGCCTGAAGGTGCCCGCGGGCGACGCCGTTCCGTCCGCCGCGGAGATCGACGCCTTCATCGCGCGGATCCGCGAAGGACACGCCACGTACGACCCGATCGAGGGCCGCGCCGCCAAGGACGGCGACTTCGCGCTCGTGGACATCAAGGGGGCGTTCCCGAAGGGGGACGGGAAGGACTTCGAGGCCGAGAAGACGCTCGTCGAGGTCGGTGGCGAGCACACGATGCCGGAGCTTTCCGCCCACGTGCGCAACGCCGAGCCCGGCGTGACGGTCACTTTCCAGAAGGACTTCGCGGCCGACGTCCCGGACAAGGCCTTCGCGGGAAAGACCGTCCTGTACACGGTGCATCTCGTGGCCCTCAAGACGCGCGTCCTGCCCGCGCTCGACGACGAGTTCGCGCGCCTCGCGCTGACGCCGCGCGAGGGCGACGCCCCCGAGGGCGCGAACCTCGGGATGCTGCGGGAGAAGGTGGTCGAGTCGCTGAAGCACGAGAAGGAGCAGGCGGTCCGGGAGGCGCGCCGCCGCGCCCTTCTCGACGGCCTCCTCGCCCTCCACGACGTCCCGGCGCCCGAGTCGATGATCGAATCGGAGGTGGACTCGGCGCTCAAGGAGTTCGCCCGGCACCTCACGCGCGAGGGCGTCGACCTGAAGGACGCGAAGGTCGACTGGAACGAGCTGCGCAGGGAGGCCCGCCCGTCGGCCGAGCGCCGCGTGAAGGAGTACCTGGTGCTCGACGCGATCGGCGACAAGGAAGCCGTGACGGTCACGGACACCGAGCTCGACGCGGAGCTGAAGCGCCGCGCGCAGGCGATGAGTCTGTCGTTCGGCGAGCTCAAGAGCGCGCTCGCGAAGGCGGATCGGATCGAAGGGGTGCGCGAGGAGCTGCGGATCGCCCGCGTGGTCGACTTCCTCCTCGCCGAGGCCGCCGTCGCGGGCTGAAACCGTGCTGGGTAAACTACGGTACGCGGAGGCGCTTTCATGCTGATTCCGATGGTCATCGAGCAGACGAACCGGGGCGAGCGCGCGTACGACATCTACTCGCGCCTGCTCAAGGACAACGTCATCTTCCTGGGCTCCGCCATCAACGACGACGTGGCGAACCTCATCATCGCGCAGATGCTGTTCCTCGAGGCCGAGAACCCCGAGAAGGACATCACGCTCTACATCAATTCGCCGGGCGGGTCGGTTTCCGCCGGCCTCGCGATCTACGACACGATGCAGTACGTGAAGCCCGACGTGGCGACGTACTGCCTCGGGCAGGCGGCCTCGATGGGCGCCATGCTTCTCGCGGGGGGCGCCAAGGGCAAGCGGGCGGCGCTGCCGAACGCGCGCATCCTCATCCACCAGCCCCACGGCGGCGCCGAGGGGCAGGCCTCCGACATCGAGATCCAGGCCCGCGAGATGCTGCGCACGAAGCAGCGTCTCAACGAGATCCTCGCGCACCATACGGGCCAGCCCGTCGACAAGATCTCGCGCGACACGGACCGCGACAACATCTTCGAGCCCGATGGCGCGAAGGAATACGGCCTCATCGACCTCGTGATCCGGCGCCGCGAGGACACGAAAGTCGCGGCGTAAGCGCTTCTCAGCGCCACGTCAGCGCCGCGAACACGCGCCCTTGCGACACGGTGACGTTGACGGTCGCGAAATCGTCGTAAGACGTCACGCGCCGTCCCCAGCCCCAGCTTCCGCCGAGCGCGATCATCCGGGAGAACGGGATCCGGCCCTCGGCGCGGAAGGACTGGATCGCGCTGCTCCGGGCGACGCCGTTCGACGTGTGCATCCAGAAGCACGAATAGGAGAGCGTGACGAGGTCGACCTCGTCACGCCGCGCCCTCACGGCCGTGTAGATCCCGGCTCCCGGCCCGTAATCGTAGTTGCGGCCCACGGTCAGATTGCCCGCCGTCGGATGGTCCGTCCGAAGCGCGGCGAGAGGCGCCCCGGCGAGGAGGGCCTCGGCCCTGAGCTCGGCGAAGCGGCCGAGCGGGCGCAGCGAGAGCAGCCCGAAGCGCACGCTCTGCGAGCCGAAGACGCGCTGGTCGCCGTTCTGGTAGTCGAAGTCGAGAAAGGCGCCCAGAAGGTGCCGGGAACGGTCGGGGGCGCCGACCTCCCACGCGCGGAGAAGTCCGCGCATCTCCGTCCGGGTGAGCCAGACGGAGCTCGGAGTCGTGATGTCGAGCGCCGCCTCGAAGGACGCGAACGGCGTGCGGACGTCGCCCGCGAATGGATCGCCGTAGCGGAACGTCGAGGCGAGGAGAAACTGATCCGCGCCCGGGGACGACGCCGAGAGATGCCGGTAGCCCGGATCGAGAACGGCGACGAACCGGCCGGGAAAGCGGTCGTCCGGATTCGCCTGAACCCTCCAGAGGTCGCCGGTGAAGAGCCGCGTGAAGAACTGGACGGGGTCGAGGAGTCCGGCGCCGAGCTCCCTCAGGACACGGCCCGAGCCGCGCGCCGTGCTGTCGAGGAGCATCCGCGAGAGCCGATGGGAGACCTCGCCCACGACCGGGCCGCCCAGGGAGGAGTTCACGAAGTCGTTGAACGAGGGTTTCTGGTTCTCGCCGGCGATCTCCCAGACGTACGAGCCCACGACCACGGACGGCACCGACGCCCAGAACGAGAGGCCGTTCGAGCGCGAGGCGTTGAAGAAGAGGCTCCCATGCAGCGGATGCCCGAGCTGGTTGGTCGTGAACTTGTCGTCGTCGAACGACAGGCCGGCACGGAGGTTGTCCCGGACCGTTCCCCAGCTCACCCGTGAGAAACCCTCGTCCTTGAGGTAATGGTTGTGGAGCCAGGGAAGGACCTCGACCGCGGCGACCTCGCCGGCCGCCGCCCAGAAGCGCTTCTCCGGTTTCTTCGCGGCGGGCGGGACCGGGGGCCGCGGGGCGGGTGTCGGCTCGTCGGGGAACAGGCGGAAGCGGTCGGGCGCAGCCTCCGTTCCCTCTTCCGCGCGCAAGGCGCCGGGGCACGCCAGAAGCGACAGCGCGAGGGCGGCGCGCAGCGGGAATGGCGTCCTCACGGAAGGCCGGATAATAGGATAGCGTCCGGCGGGGGCCGTCCGGGAATGTCCCGGGTCTGCGGTTTGTTCCCCGCATTGGACTCGCGGTAAGATGTCCCTTGGAGTCTGAAAAGGCAGGTCAGGTCCGGCATGACGAAGAAGACGGGTACGGGCGACGTTCTGCGCTGCAGCTTCTGCAACAAGTCCCAGCGGGACGTGAAGAAGCTCATCGCGGGGCCGACGGTCTACATCTGCGACGAATGCGTCGACATCTGCCTCGACATCATCGCCGAGGACCGGGTACTCGACCAGGCCAAGCCCGAGACGAAGCTCCCGAAGCCCCGCGAGATCAAGGAGTTCCTCGACGAGTACGTCGTCGGGCAGGAGACGGCCAAGCGCAAGCTCGCGGTCGCCGTCTACAACCACTACAAGCGGATCGATTATTTCGAGAAGAACCGCAAGCTCGACGTCGAGCTCCAGAAGTCGAACATCCTCCTGATCGGCCCGACCGGCACGGGCAAGACGCTCCTCGCGCAGACGCTCGCCCGGATGCTCTCGGTGCCCTTCACGATCGCCGACGCGACGACGCTCACCGAGGCGGGCTACGTCGGCGAGGACGTCGAGAACATCATCCTGAAGCTCTATCAGGCCGCCGGCCAGGACAAGGAGAAGACCGAGCGCGGCATCGTCTACATCGACGAGATCGACAAGATCGCGCGCAAGGGCGAGAACCCGTCCATCACGCGCGACGTCTCGGGCGAGGGCGTCCAGCAGGCGCTCCTCAAGATCCTGGAAGGGACCGTCACGAACGTGCCCCCGCAGGGCGGCCGCAAGCACCCGCACCAGGAGTTCATCCAGATCGACACGACGAACATCCTGTTCATCTGCGGCGGCGCCTTCGTGGGCCTCGAGGACATCATCAGCCGCCGTCTCACCGAGAAGTCCATGGGCTTCGGCGCGAAGATCGTCTCCAAGAAAGAGAAGCGCGCCGGCGACACGCTCGAGAAGGCGCATCCCGAGGACATGATCAAGTTCGGGATGATCCCGGAGTTCATCGGGCGCGTTCCGGTCGTCGCCACGCTGCACGACCTGGACCGTGCGTCCCTCGTCGCCATCCTCAAGGAACCGAAAAACTCCCTCATCAAGCAGTACCAGGCGCTCCTCGATTTCGAGAGCGTGAGCCTCCGCTTCACGGACGACTCCCTCGAGCAGATCGCCGAGGAGGCCATCGTCCGCAACGTGGGCGCGCGGGGCCTGAAGATCATCCTCGAGGAACTCATGCTGGACGTCATGTACCGGGTTCCTTCCGAGGAAGAGATCGAGGAGTGCGTCATCACGAAGGATGCCGTGCTCCGCCGCTCCGCTCCCATCCTCTCGCTCCGAAAGGCGGGCTGAGGTCGACCCGCACTCCGGAGCCGGTCCCTGGCTCCCGATCCCTGGTCTCGAGGTGACATCCCGATGAGCGATCCGACCTCCATCGAGCCTTTCGCGCCCCCCGCCCGGGCGCTTCCGCTCGTTCCCCTCCGCGACATGGTCGTTTTCCCGCGGATGATGGCGCCCTTCGTCGTGGGCCGTGTGTCGTCCATCGCCGCGCTGGAGTCCGCCCTCGCCTCGTCCGAGAAGAAGATCTTCCTGGCCGCGCAGAAAGACCCCAAAGTGGACGAGCCGGCCGCGGGCGACATTCACGAAACGGGCGTCATCGCATCCGTCGTGCAATCGCTGAAGCTCCCGAACGGCCACATCAAAGTCATGGTCGAAGGCGTCGCGCGCGGCCGCATCCGCGCCTTCGCGTCCGGCATCGGCCATCTGGCGGTGAGCGTCGAGCGTCTCGAGCCGAAGCCGCTCGGCGCGTCGGCGGAGGAGCTCGCGCCGTACCTGTCGAAGGTGCTGTCCGTGTTCGAGCAGTACGCCAAGCTCTCGCACCACCTCGCGTTCGAGGGGCTGCTCTCGTCGCTCAAGATGGACGATGCCGATGCCTTTTGCGACATGCTCTCGGGACATTTGCCGTCGTCGATCGCGACGGCCGAGAAGCAGGAGCTCCTCGAGACCGTGAACCCGCTCGAGCGCCTTCAGAAGCTGCAGGACCTGCTGGAGATCGAGATCGAGAAGATCAACATCGATCGCCGGATCAACAACAAGGTCAAGAAGCAGATGG
>JBGQDL010000174.1:0-7512 GCA_041495865.1 Thermoanaerobaculia bacterium
AGCCGGTCGGGAGCCCGCGCGTCGTCAAGGTGAAGGTGCGCGTCGTGGCCGCCACGAACCGCGACCTCACCGGGCTCATCGCGCAGGGGAGGTTCCGAGAGGACCTCTATTACCGCCTCAACGTCCTCGTCGTCAGAACGCCCACGCTCGCCGACCGGCCCGAGGACGTCCCGGTCCTCGTCAGCCATTTCGCCGACCTCTTCGCGCGCACGAACAACTACCGGCCCAAGCGCTTCACGGACGCCGCGCTGGAGGCGCTCGCGGCCCGCTCGTGGCCGGGCAACGTCCGAGAGCTGAAGAACCACGTCGAGCGGCTCATGATCATGTCCGACGCGGACGTCCTCGACGCCCAGGACGTCGACCCCGGAGCGGCCCCGCGCGAGGGCGACGCGGCTGCAGCCCCCGTCGTGGTGCGCGGGGGACGCGTCGTCGACGCGGGGGCGGCAGCCGCCGGCGCGGGCGCGTGGGAGAAGCTCCTCTCGATCGGGACGCTGCAGGAGTTCCAGGACGAGACGGAGAAGCTCTTCCTCGTCGCCAAGCTCGCCGAGAATGCCGGGAACGTGACGCGCACGGCGGAGGCCATCGACACGCCGCGCTCGAACCTCTACAAGAAGATCGACCGCTACGGTTTGCGCAGGGATCGCGAGATCGCGGAGGGCCGGGAGGCCCCATGACAGAGGACGAGGTCCGCCGCCAGTTCAGGGAATCCGAAGCGCTCCTGTCGGGCCACTTCAAGCTCTCGTCCGGCCTCCATTCGGACGCCTATCTCCAGTGCGCGAAGGTCCTCCAGTGGCCCTCGCGCGCGGGTCCGCTCGGCGCGGCCCTTGCGGCTCTTCTCGCCCCGTTCCGCCCGTCGGTCGTCGTCTCGCCCGCGATGGGGGGCGTCATCATCGGCCACGAGGCGGCGCGTGGCCTCTCTGTCCGCGCGATCTTCACGGAGCGCGTCGACGGGGAATTCACGCTCAGGCGCGGGTTCGCCCTCGAACCGGGCGACCGAGTGGCCGTCGTCGAAGACGTCGTGACGACGGGGAAGTCCACGCGCGAGGTCCTTGCCGTGGTCCGCGCCTCCTTCGCGGTGCCGGTCGTGTGCGGGTCGATCGCGGACCGGCGGGCGCTCGCCGCCCCAGGCGGCGCGAACGTGGACGGCGTGCCGTATCGCGCCCTCCTCGCTCTTAACGTGCCGGCTTTCGACCCGGCCACCTGTCCGCGCTGCGCGGCGGGGGAGCCGCTCGTCGCGCCCGGGTCGCGCCACCTCGCGTCGAAGACGTGACGGAGAGGATGGACATGACGATCGCGCCGATGTTCGTCCTCGACGCGCCTCACTACCACCTGCTCACTTTCGGCGCCACGGCGACGTTCCGCGGTGTCGCGCTCGCGCCCGGAGAGGTCCCGATCTCGGAAGTCGTGGCGTACCGTGAGGGTGCGCTGATCGGGCGTACGCCGGTGGACATCGACTCTCCCGAGCTCGCGTGGGTTCCGGCGCCCTGCTCGTCGCGGTGCCGCTTTTCATTCGACCTTGCCGTCGAGCGCGGCGCCGCGATCGAGCTCTGCGCGCGCTACGCGGACCGCCAGGAAGTTCCTGTCTTCCTGTACGACATTCCGTTCGTCGAGCGCGACGGGGCGAGGCTGAGCGCGCTGGGGCGGTGCATCCGGTCGAAGCCGGTCCCCCCTTCGGACGTGATCGTGACGACGCAGGGCTTGGGCAACCTCGACGCGTATCGCGCCTCGACGGCGACGTCCTTCGTGACGATGCGATGGCTGCTCGAGGCCGCCGGCGCCGTACCGTCCGGCATCCGCTCGATCCTCGACATCGGCTGCGGCACGGGAAGGCTCCTTCTCGGCTGGCACTGCGACGATCCGCGGCGCCGGCTCGTCGGCACCGACATCAACCAGGAGCTGATCGCCTGGTCGCGCTCGAACCTCGCGGACGTCGCGCGTTGGGAGGTGAACGATGTTCGCCCGCCCCTCGAACTCGCATCGGCGTCGTTCGATCTGATCGTCCTCGCGTCCGTCCTCACGCATCTCTCGCTCGAGAATCAGAAGGCCTGGCTGGAGGAGGTCCATCGCCTTCTCGGCCCAGCGGGGCACGCGCTGATTACGCTCCACGGGGCGATCTACGCGGGGCTCCTCCTCGATGAAGCGAGCGCGGCGACATACGGCGCGGACGGCTACGTCGAAAAGGCCGGCGGAGCGGAGGGGGCGAACGGCTTCTCGACGTTCCATGCGGAACGATTCGCGCGAGAGCTCTTCTCGCGCTTCAGGCGCGTCGCGTTCTTCCCGCGCGGAGTCGAGGGCCGCGTGGCGCACGAGTTCCCCGTCGCGTCGTTGCAGGACGTCTATGTCCTGGCGAAGTGACCGCGCGCTCGTCTCGAACGTCCTCGTCCCGTTCGCGCTCGCGGCCGCTCTGTTCCTGCTGCTCGAAGGGGGATGCCGGGCCGCGCTTCGCCTGAAGACGGGGACGTGGCCCGAGACGCAGGTCGAGGCGTACACGAGGTTCGTCGAGAAGATCGGAAAGGCCTACCGGCCGCACCCCCTCCTCATCGTGGCGGGCCGGTCCGACGCCGTCCTCGAGGCGGCGGGCCACGTCGTGCACTTCAACACGAGGGGTCAGCGCGCCACGAATGTGCGCGACGTGCCGGTCCCGAAGCCGGAGGGCACCTGGCGCGTCGTGTGCGTGGGCGGCTCGACGACGTTCGACCTCCTCGCCCCGGACGACGCGGGGACGTGGCCCGCGCGGCTCGGCACGCTGCTCGGGCCGCGCGCGGACGTCGTGAACGGAGGATTCCCGGGCTGGACGAGCCTCGAGAGTCTCGTGTCGCTGGAAATACGCGATCTCGACCTCCAGCCCGACCTCGTCGTCGTGTTCTCGGG
Organism: Thermoanaerobaculia bacterium; assembly: GCA_041495865.1. GTDB lineage: Bacteria > Acidobacteriota > Thermoanaerobaculia > UBA5066 > UBA5066 > Fen-183. The sequence goes on from JBGQDL010000174.1 coordinate 2,872, forward strand.
CGTGAACGACCTTCAGCCCGCGGGGTACGTGCCGTTCTCGCCCGACTACACCGCCGGGCACGCGGAAATCCTCCCGCGGGTGACGGGCGTTGCCCCGGTTCCAGTGCGGTTCGTCTCCCGGCTCGTCTTCGTGGAGTGGCTGCGCGGCCGGCTGAAAACGCAGGGACAGGCCGTCGAGGGGTACACGCCCTCGTATGAGTGGAAGGGCGGGCCGAAGCGCGACGACATACCCGTCGAAGCCGTCGCCGTTTACGAGCGGAACCTGCGTTCCACGGTCGCCGTCGCGGCCGCGCACGGGGCGCGGACGCTGCTCGTGGCCCAGTCGGCACGCGTCCGCGCGCAGCACGAGACGGAGGACCGCGTCTGGCTGGAGGGATGGACTCCCGGTCTGACGGCCGCGGGCTATCTCGCCGGTCTCGCGCGGTACAACGCCGTCGCGAAGAAGCTCGGAGACGAAGGCCTGGCCCTGTTCCTCGACCCGTTCGCTGCGGGGGCCTTCGGCGACACGCACTTCCTGGACCCCGTGCACTTCTCGCCCGCGGGCTCCGAGCTTTTCGCGAAGGCGCTGGCGGCATACGTGGACGCGCCCGGCGGCCCGCGCGCGCGCGCCGAGCGGGTCCCACCTGCCCGTTAGAATCTGGCGCCTGGAGAACTCCATATGAGCCCTTCGCGTCGTCCCACGCCCCTTCTCGACAAGGTCAACTGGCCGCGCGACCTGCGCCTGCTGGCCCCCGAGCAGTTGCCGCAGCTGGCGGCAGAGCTCCGTACGTTCGTCATCGACACGGTCGCCAAGACGGGAGGGCACTTCGCCTCGGGCCTCGGCGCGGTGGAGTTGACGGTGGCGCTGCACTACGTGTTCGACACTCCGAACGACCTCCTCGTGTGGGACGTCGGTCACCAGACGTATCCGCACAAGGTCCTCACGGGCCGGCGCGATCGCCTCAAGACGATCCGCCAGGCCGGCGGCCTGTCGGGCTTCACGAACCGCGCCGAGTCGGAGTACGACGTTTTTGGTGCCGCGCACGCGTCCACGGCGATCTCGGCGGCGCTGGGTATGGCGATCGCCCGGGACCTCCGCTCCGAGAGGAACGAAGTCGTCGCGATCGTGGGCGACGGCGGCCTCACGGGCGGCGTCGCCATGGAGGGCCTGAACCAGGCCGGCTACCTCAAGAGCCGGCTGCTCGTGATCCTCAACGACAACGACATGTCGATCTCGCCGAACGTCGGGGCCATGTCGGGCTATCTCCTGCGCATCGCGCGCGGACAGATCTACCAGCGTGTGCGCGAGGACGTCGCGCACATCCTGAAGAAGCTCCCGGCCGGCCAGAAGCTCGCCGGCCTCGCCGAGGCGCTCGAGGACGGCTTCAAGAAAGCGCTCGTGCCCGGCACGCTTTTCGAGGAGCTGGGCTTCCGGTACGTGGGCCCGATCGACGGCCACAATCTCCCGGTCCTCCTGCGCACGCTCAGGGAAACGAAGCAGATCGAGGGGCCCGTTCTCCTCCACGTCCGCACCGTGAAGGGCAAGGGCTACCAGCTTGCCGAGGACGACCCTGTCTACTGGCACGGCCCGGCGCCCTTCCAGGTGGAGACAGGCGAAATCGCGAAAAAGGCGTCGCCCAAGAGCTACACGGCCGTCTTCGCCGACGCGCTCTCCCAGATCGCCGCGGGGGACCCGCGCGTCGTCGGGGTCACGGCCGCGATGGCGGAGGGCACGGGAATCGACCGCTTCGCGAAGGCGTTTCCGGGCCGCGCCTTCGACGTAGGCATCTGCGAGCAGCACGCCGTGCTCTTCGCCGCCGGCCTCGCGACACAGGGGTTTCGGCCGGTGTGCGCGATCTACTCGACATTCCTGCAGCGCGCGTACGACCAGATCATGCACGACGTCTGCCTTATGGACCTGCCCGTCGTCTTCGCGCTGGACCGCGCGGGAGTGGTGGGCGCGGACGGCCCGACGCACCACGGCGTCTTCGACCTGACGTACCTGCGCGTGTTCCCGAACATGCAGGTCTGCGCGCCGAAGGACGAAAACGAGCTGAGGCATCTCGTCGCGACGGCGCTGGCCTCGGACCACCCCACGGCGATCCGCTATCCCCGCGGCGCTGGACAGGGTGTCGCGATGGACCCCGAGCCGAAGGTGCTGCCGGTGGGGAAGGGCGAGGTGCTGCGCGTCGGCAAGGACGGTGTCGTGTTCGCCATCGGCGATCCCGTCGTGCCGGCCTGGAGAGCCGCCGAGCGCCTCGCGCGGGAGGGTGGTCCGTCGCTCACCGTCGTGAACGCCCGGTGGGTGAAGCCCCTCGACAGGGAGCTCCTCGCGCATTTCGTGAAGCCGGGTACGAAGGTCCTGACGGCGGAGGAGAACCAGCTCGCGGGCGGGTTCGGCTCCGCCGTCGTCGAGGCGCTCGAGGAGATCGGCGTCTGCGCCGACGTGAAGCGCCTCGGCATCCCCGACCGCTTCGTCCCGCACGCGACCCAGGCCGAGCAACGCCGGGACCTCGGCCTGGACGAGGACGGCCTTCTCGCGTCCTTCCGCGAGCATCTCGTTTCCCGGGGCGACGTCGTCCCGCTCGCGACGCGGTCGGCTTAGTCGTCCTGCTACGCTCTTTCCGATGCGGGCTCTCGTCTCGGAGGGGCCGGAGCGGCTCGCGCTCCGCGAGGTCCCGACCCCGGAGCCGGGGCCGGGCGACGTCCTCGTGCGCATGAGCGTCGCGCTGACGTGCGCGACCGACTTCAAGCTCGCGAGGCGCGGCCACCCGAAAATCCCCTACCCGCTGACGCTCGGGCACGAGTTCGCGGGAGTGGTCGAGAAGGCGGGCGCCGGAGCGCCGTTCACGCCGGGGGAGCGTGTGACGTCCGCGGTGTCATCTCCCTGCGGGCATTGCGCCGACTGCCGCGCGGGCCGGGAGAACCTCTGCGCGACCGCATTCGAAAAGCCGCTTTTCGGCGCGTTCGCGGATTTCCTGCTCGTCCCGGAGCGCATCGTGAAGAACGGCCTCAGGAGGATCCCGCCGGGCATTTCCGACGAGGCGGCCGCGCTGCTGGATCCCCTGGCGAGCGTCGTGCACGCGCTGAGCCGGGTCGAGATCGCGGGCGGTGACGATGTTCTGATCGTCGGGACCGGCCCGATCGCGGCGATGCTGTTTTTTCTTTTGAGGGGGAAAGAAGAAAAAGAGAAGACCAGCGGCGTGGGGCGCCGGATTGTCGTCGCTGGAAGGCGACCGGAGAGACTCGCTTTCTTCGAAAGGAATAGAGCAGAGGTTGCGCGCATCGCGAACTCGTCGCGCCTCGGGGGCGCCGCTGCTTCACCTCCTCTATTCACCTTCGAAGAAAATGCGTCCGCGCCGCCGCGCATCGATAGCAGGGAAAAGCGAGACGAGGCGGTGCACTCTTCCCCTTTCTCAGCAAGTCTTTCTTCTTTTTCCCCGTCTTTTTCTCTGATTATCGACACGACCGGGGACCCCGCCGTGATCTCGGCGCTGCCGGCGCTCGCGGCCAACGGGGGCACGGTGGTGCTCTTCGCGGGGATGGCCGAGGACGCGCGCGTGAGCGTCGACGCGTTCGCGGTGCACTATCGCGAGGTGTCGATCGCGGGCTCGTTCCACTACACGCCGCGCGACGCGGATGTCGCCCTCGCTCTCCTCGTGGCCGGGACGATCCCGGTCCCGTCCCTCGTCGGGGCGCGGCGGGGACTTTCCGAGTGGCGGGAAGCGTTCGACCTTGCCGGGAGCGGCGGCACGATGAAGGTGGCGCTCGTTCCGTGAAGGCCGCCCTCGTTCGCGCTCCAGGCGACGTGGCCGTGGTGGACATGGATTCCCCGGTCCCGGGGCCCGGCGAGATCGTCGTCGCGATGCGGGCCGTCGGCATCTGCGGCAGCGATACGACGCCCTGGTACGTCACGGCGAAGGCGCCGGTCGTCCTCGGCCACGAGCCCGCTGGGGTCGTCGCCCTGGTCGGGGCCCTCGTCACGGCGTTCCGGCCCGGCGACCGCGTCGTCGTTCATCACCACGCCGCGTGCGGCGCCTGCCGCTACTGCCGAGCGGGGGAGGACGTCATGTGCGCCGAGTGGAAAAAGACGCGCCTCCATCCCGGCGGGCTCGCCGAGCGCGTGCGCGTCGAAGCGGCGGCCGTCGCCACGGACACGCTGCGGCTGCCGGACGCCCTCTCGTTCGAGGACGGTGCCCTCGTCGAGCCGCTCGCGTGCGCGGTGAAGGCCGTCCGCCGCGCGCGCGTCGGGGCGGGGGACGCCGTCGCCGTGATCGGTCTCGGAGCGAACGGGATCCTGCTGGGCCTCGTCGCGAAGTCGGCGGGCGCCGCGACGCTCGTCGGTTGCGATCCCGATCCCGCGCGGAGAGCCCACGCGCGCCGACTGGGCTTCGATGCGGCGGGAGAGCCCGGAAGAGATTTTTCCGAGAAGGTGAAGAGCGCCGCGGCGGGCGGGGCCGACGTGGTCTTTGTGCTGCCGACGGCCGAAGCGGCCGTGCTTTCTTCTCTCGAGGCGGCGGGCCCCGCCGGCCGCGTCGTCTTCTATTCGCCGGTCGAGCACTCGAAGACGTGGCGGCTCTCCCCTCATTCGTTGTATCTCCGGGATCTGTCGTTGATCTTCAGCTACTCCTGCGGCGCGCCGGACTTCCGCGAGGCGCTCCA